>NZ_JBPJUQ010000020.1:0-146166 GCF_051192615.1 Streptosporangium sp. G11 | reverse complement strand
GTGCGACCGCACTCGTACAAGCGATTCTCGTCCTGCAGCTCGTCGAAGAGGGCCGCTACTCAAGATGAAAAGGGCTCGATGGTCGAGGCAGGCCCCAAGGTCACTCCCACCATGACGGTACCGTCCGCGATCGACTGGGTCGGTTTCGACTGGTACTGCCAGCCGATCTCGAAGATCGAAGAGACTTTGGCCACGCTTGAGTCGGTGACGGGGTCCCACCAGGAACTCTTCCTCCTGCCGCAGGCGACGCCCCTCAGGGCATGCGGTAGCAAGCCGGGCTACCAGACGGATGCGGACCTGGCCGAACTCCAGTGGAATTATGTCGACCTCGCCAAACGGCATCCTCGGGTGACAGGTCTGATGAGCTTTGGGCTATGGGTGGAATCGACTCCGGTGACGAACCTGCCCCGCACCATGGATGCGCACGAGCGCATCGCCGCCCAGGCGTTGGCGCGGAGCCACAAATTGAAGTCATGGTTACGGTGCCTGCGCCCCAACGTGCCCGCCGGATGCGGTATTCGCCCACAGGGTGTGAAGCTCCCGGTGAAGTCGTCCCGCCCCTGATGATGCCTGGTGCTGTGTGACCACATACGTTCACCGGGTTGAGTGATCAGGCGGTGAGTGGAAGGGGGCGTCCGCCGAAGCGGATGCCCTTTTTCGCTGTGGGTGCGGGCACCGGCGGGGTGCTGATGGGCCCGGGTGATGGTGGAGCCGACGCTGACGTCCCAGGTGATCGGTTCGGCGGCATCGGCGCGGGCCCGCGGCCCGGTGACGATCCGCTGCCAGGGCGGCGCGCCGCAGCCCGAGCAGCGAACCCTTCTGAAATATGGCCTAACGGCGGCGGAAGGTGACGATGGACTCGGAGTCGCCGTTTCTGATCGAGGTGACCAGCCAGATCCGTGGGGTGCCGGGGACGCGCTCGATCGCGGCGTGGGTCACCTCGCCGGGGGAGGGAAGCAGCTCACGAGTCCAGGTCCGGCCGTTCCAGTGCATGACCACGACACGACTCGGGACGAGCGCCGCGTCCCACCCCGCGATCCACACGTCGTCGGGGCCGAACGCGGTCACGCCGTGCAGCTCGCCTCGCTGGTCAGGGAGGGGCACGCGCCGCCAGGAGGCGCCGTTCCACCGCAGGGCGAGGGGGTGCGGGCCGGCCTTGCCCACCGCCCACACGTCGGACGGGTTGTTCTGCCAGACGGCGTTGAGCTTGCCGTCCGATATGTCTGATATGTCCAGTGCGTCAGGCGTGGCCGCCCGCCGGAATTCGCCCTTCCAGCCGTGCCAGAGCATCGGCCGCCCGCCGTGCGATCCGGCGATCCAGATGTGACCCGAGCCCGCGTCCACCGCGGTCAGCTCGGCTCTGTTCTCGCCGTCCCCGCCGTCCCCGCCGTCTCCACCGTCCCCGCCGTTCCCGTTGTCCTCACCGTCCTCCTCCAGGTCGAGCACCTTGGTGAAGCGGGTGCCGTCCCACAGCAGAGCGTCCGTCGTGGAGATCTGGACCGCCCGGTCCCTGTCCACGGCGACGTCCAGCCCGAGGGAGGGCGGCGTGTGACGCCGCGATCTGGCGGGTGAGTCCCGCGGCGATGAGTTCGAGAACCTGTTCCTCGCGCGGCGTCAGGCGGCTCCGCGCGGCCGGGGACCGTGACAGGCGTGCCTTGTGATCCATGGCGATCAACATGGGGTGGAGCCTTTCGACGAACTCGCGCTCCTGCCTCGTGAACGTCCCCTTCTCCCTGCCCAGCGCGAACGCCCGCATGGTGCCGGAAGGGGACAGCAGGGGGAGCGCCAGATGGTCGTAGAAACCGGTGACGACATGGATGTCGGAACCGGTCGCCGAGGAGCGCCAGCGCTTGAGGTTCATCAGATCGGTGATGGCCAGAGGCCTGCGGCCGGTGGTTCGCCTCCGGCCGTTTCAACGCGGGCAAGTTTCATCTCATCCGGCGCATGTCGCTGGGCAAGCACTGCTGAGCTGGGACCGGCGTGAGCACGGGGTCTCCCGGCCACCGCCGGGAGACCCCGTGCGTGGTGACGGCGACGCCGGGCCCCCGCCCGCGCCCGTTGCGCGCTCCGCGAGATGCCACCATGGGGGACACGTTTAGCCATTCTGGGGGAAACGGCATGTCGCAGGACCGGTTGACCGCTCTCGCCGAAGGTGTCGAGGCGGAGTTCATGTACCAGTACGAATCGCTCGCACCGCCGTCCGCCAGGTCCACGCTCGGGATCACCACCACGCGTATCGGCGGTGGCGTCGCCCTGTCGATGCGGCATGACGTGACGGGCTACTGGAGCAAGGCGCTCGGGTTCGGGTTCGACGAGCCGATCACCCGCGACCTCGTCGACCGCGTGGTGGACTTCTACCGCGCGGAGGACAGCAGGGGCGCGACCATCCAGATCGCCCCGTCCGCGCTGCCGCCGGACTGGGACGACATTCACACCGGCCACGGCATCAGCCCGGGATCGTCCTGGGTGAAGCTGGCGTGCCCGATCGACGCCTTCCGGCCGGGCCACACCGGGATGCGCGTCGGGCCGGTCGCCCCCGACGCCGCCTCGGAGTGGGCCTCGGTCATCCTGCGAGGGTTCGGCATGCCCGAGGAGGGACTCGCCGAGATGCTGGCGGCCAGCGTCGGGCATCCGGCCTTCCGGCCGTTCGCGGTCTGGGACGGTGACGAGATGGTCGCCGGAGCCAATCTCTTCGTCCACGGCGAGATCGGTTCCCTGAACGCCGCCGCGACGCTGCCCGGCCACCGCAACCGTGGCGCGCAGTCGGCCCTGCTGGCGGCCCGCGCCAAGGAGGCCGAGAACGCGGGCTGCCGCTGGCTCGTCGCCGAAGCCGGGCTTCCGGGGGAAGGGGCGACCAATCCGTCGCTGAACAACATGATCGCGGCCGGGATGCGGACGCTGTACAACCGGCAGAACTGGATCTGGCGGCCGGACGTGGGCCCGGCCGACGGTTCGTGACCCGGCTCGCGGCGCGCGACCGTCAGTCCACGACCGCGCCGCAGGTCATGTTGATCGCCGCACCCGTTATGGTGCGGGCCCAGTCGGAGGCGGCGAAGACGGCCACGTTGCCGACGTCCTCCAGCGACGCCGCCCGCCCGGTCAGGGTCTGCCCGACGATGTCCCGCTCGATGGCCTCGCGCCGGTCGAAGTCCGCCGGGATCGTCTCGGGCAGGCCACCCGTCCGCAGGGTGATGACGCGAATCCCGTACGGTGCCAGCTCGGCGGCCAGCTGGCACCGCATGGACTCGACCGCGTCGAAGGCGGCCTGCAGGCCGCCCAGGTTGTGGCGGCGGGCCGAGCCTCGGTCGCCCGTCCCGCCGAACGCCATGATCACGCCCGACCGCCGCCCGGCCATGTGCCGTGCGGCCGCCCGCGACGTGAGGAACTTCGAGCGTACGGCGGTCATGACCGGGCTCAGATAGTCCTCCGGCGACATGTCGATCATCGGCGTCCCCTGCACGTCCCTGTCCGCGATCACGTTGAGGGAGACGTCGATGCTTCCCGCCTCGGCCACGACGGTGGCCGCGTGCTCGTCGACCGACCTTTCGTCCAGCGCGTCGACCTCGGCGGTCTCGGCCGCGCCTCCTGCGGTACGGATCTGGCCGGCGACCCTCTCCAGGGTCGTCCGGGTCCGCCCGGCGAGAAAGACGCGTGCCCCCTCGCGGCCGAACGCGCGGGCGACGGCACCTCCGACCGAGCCACCCCCGCCGTAGATGATCGCGTTCTTGCCCTCGAGCAACATGGCCTGCCTCCTGCGCGTCGATCGGGTCGTGTCACCGCGTACAACCCGCAAAGGACGCCGATCTCATCGCCCGTCACCGAGATCGCCTCACGCCGAGATCGCCTCGCGCGGAAATGGCCTCATGCGGAGATCGCTTCACGTCGAGACGGCCTGACATTGAGCTCGCCCTACGTCGAGAAGACCTCGCGCCGAGATCGCCCGGCGCAGGATCAGCCCGGGATCTCGTCGGGGAGACCGAACATGGCGAAGATCTCTGGCGTCAGGAACGAGACGACCTCGGCGATCTTCGCGCCCCGTGGCGCGAGCAGGTCGAGCCCCACCGCGACGTAGGCCCTCCTGTCCTCGTCCCACATGTAGGTGCCGAACGCGGGCTGCCCGTTCGCGCGCGCCGGAAGGAAGCGCCACCGGTAGGTCAGCGGCCCCTCGACCAGGAAGGCCCTGATCCCCTCGTGTCCCTCGTACCATTCCGGCAATGGCGGCATCGCGTATCTGGCGTCGTCGGTCAGCATCGCCACGATGGCCTCGACGTCTCCGGCCTCCCACGCGGCCGCGTACCGGTCCGCCAGCTCTCGGAGCCCCTCCTCGTCCGGGGAACGCGGGCCGGTGGCGGGAAGCCGGGGGCCGAGGACCTTGCGGGCGCGCTGCAGCGCGCTGTTGACCGACGCGACCGTGGTCTCCAGCAGGTCCGCGACCTCGCGCGCCGAGAATCCGAGGACCTCACGCAGGACCAGGACGGCCCGCTGGCGAGCCGACAGGTGCTGGAGCGCGGCGACGAAGGCGAGTTCCATGCCCTCACGCGCCATGTAGCGGGCCTCGGGGCCCGGTCTCTCGTCGGGGTACGGCTCGATCCACGAGGTCTCGGCGAGCGGCGCGGCACCCGGGCCGAAGTCGGTGGGAAGCTCCCGGCGGCCCCGGCGTTCGATCAGCGTCAGGCACCTGTTGGTCGCGATCTTGTACAGCCACGGCCGGATCGAGCCGCGGTCCTCGAACCGTCCCAGGCTCCGCCAGGCGCGCACCAGCGCCTCCTGCAGGGCGTCCTCGGCGTCATGGACCGATCCGAGCATCCGGTAACAGTGGGCGTGCAGCTCGCCGCGGAACGGATCGACCAGGTGCCCGAAGGCGTCGGGGTCACCCCTCCTCGCGGCGTCCAGCAGCCGCGCTCCCGGCGCGTCGCTCTCGGGTCCCCGCCCAGCCTCGCTCATCTCGCGGAACCCTACCGGCGAGCCCCGACGGTCCGCCGATGCGGTGGCACCGGGGGCCTGATCATTCCAGCCCGCGCCACCGCACCGGCGGGAACGATCAGGCCCCCAGCGCGATCCACGAGTCCACCGCCAGGGATTCGAAGGAGTGCAGCGGCGCCTTCGCGAACTCGCCCGCCCGCGCGTGGCCCTGGGCGCGGATCGACCGCTCCCAGACGAGGGTACGAGTGATCTTGCCGACTCGGCAGGCCAGCTCCAGCTCCTCGACGAGTTCCGCGTGCGGTGCGAGGTCGCTGAACACGTCGAGGTAGGCGTCCCTGGGGCGCAGGATCGCCGGGTCGTCGGGGGCGACCCCCAGATGGAGGCGGAGGAATCCCAGGGCGACCAGCATTCCGGCGAACGGGTGGGCCACGACACTGTCGCCCCAGTCGTAGAACCGCACCCGATGGGCCGGCGTGGGCCCGGCCACCAGGATGTTCCAGGGATGCAGGTCGCTGTGGTCCAGGCTTGGCGGTACGGACGCGGCGGCCAGCCGTTCACTCCACGAGACGAAGGGGGCGCGCATGGCGGTCACGCGCCGGTGGGTCTCCTTCTCGGACGTGTCGCCGTGGCGTTCCACGTACTCTCCGACCGCGTGCGCCGCCTCGTCGAACCGCCGCGGCATGACGGCGGCGCGCATGTCGGTGACGCCGAGCGACAGCAGGTCGTCGACGTACGGCATGAGGTCGCGCTGGAGCCGGCCGTACTCCGGCAGGACCGTCACCAGGGCGTCGGTCAGGGCGGCACCGTTCACGCGCTCCCCGAGCGGCGTCCCCCCGTCGGGGAGCACGATCCACCCCCGCTCGGCGTCGACGGCGATCGGGGGCAGGGTCCGGTCCGGCGAGGCCCGCCGCAGGAGCCGGTAGAGCCCCACCTCGAACGCGGTGTCAGGTCCGGGGGCCTTCAGCCACACCGGGCCGCGGGTGGTGGGCGCCCTGAGCACCGTTCCCCACGGCCGCAGGTGCGGCTGGGTGACCTCGCCGGTGCGTTCCATCCCGGCTACGGCGAGCCGCTCGTCCAGCCACGACACCGCGCCCCGCCGCCAGGCCGCCGACGACCAGAGCGCGGTTCCCCGCCCGGGATCCGCCTCGCGGCTCTCCGTGCTCGACATGTCTGCCTCCCGGGGGTCGATGGGTTCCGTCACCGCTTACAACCCACGGAAGTCCGAGGAATCATCGCTCGCGGCGGAGCACTTCGAGCCGGGGGAGCGTGTCCCGCGTCAGCCGGACACCGCGCGCAGCGCGCCAGGGTGGCGGCCGGTGAGGCGGTCGAGCGCGGCGGAGGTGGCGTCGTCGGCGGGGAGATGGACGATGAGGCGCTGGTCGTCGTCGGCGGGCAGTTCGAGGGTCTCGTACGCCAGGCGCAGCTCGCCCACGCCGGGGTGGACCAGCCGCGTGACGCCGCTGGACTCCGGGAGGCCGGGCAGGGTGTCCACGCGCCCGCTGAAGGCCGTCCCGGCGGTGACGGTCAGTTCGTCGGCGAGCATCGCGATGTGCCGGTCCGCCATGAACGGCCCCTGTTTGAGGGCGGCGACCTGTTCGTCGGCGACACGGTCCCAGTCGGGGTAGGCGATCCGTGCCCGGCCGTCGGCGAACACGAAGCGGGCGAGGTTCGGAGGGCCGCCGTCCAGCAGGCCGATCGGTCTCGCCAGCCGCTCGTACCCCGCGGTCCAGGCGAGGATCTCGCTCAGCCGGTTGAGCAGCACGGCGGGGGCGGGCTCCAGCCGGTCGAGCAGCGCCCGCACGGTGGGGCGCACCGCGCGGGTCGGCGTCGCGTCGCCCATGCAGTTGAAGCCGCCACCGGCCCCCTTGCTCAGCCGGTGCAGGTGGATGCGTTCGCTCGCGGTCAGCCGTAGCACGCCGGCCAGCGCGGAGAGCACGGGCGCGGACGGGCGGCGGTCGCGCCCCTGTTCGAGCCGGGTCAGGTACTCGACGCTGACGCCGGCGAGCGTGGCCAGCTCGGCCCTTCGCAGGCCCGGCGTGCGGCGGCGGGGGCCGGTGGGCAGCCCCACCTCGGCGGGCGTGACGGCCTCCCGCCGGATGCGCAGGAACATGCCCAGCTCGTTGTCGCTCACCTTTCGAACGTAACAGCCGTGGCCGCCGGGATCGTGGCCCTGCCACTACCAGTCTCGGCTCGGTCTTCCTGGTCTCCGCCCCGCCCGGCAGGTTGGGGACGTGACCTTCACGGTCACCTCGAACCTTTGACCAACAGGGAGCACAGCCATGCCCAGTGAGACCCTCAACCTCGCAGTGATCATCGGTAGCGTCAGGGAGGGCCGTTTCGGCCCGGTGGTCGCGAGCTGGTTCACCGAGCGGGCCGAGCTGCACGGCCGGTTCACGGTGGATGTCATCGACCTGGCGGACACGTCCCTGCCGCTCGAACTGCCACCCCTGCCGCCGGCGCTCGAACCCAACATGGCCCGTCCCACGGAGATGGCGGACCTCACCCGGCGAATCGACGCGGCCGACGCGATCGTCGTGGTGACGCCGGAGTACAACCGCAGCTTCCCCGCCTCGGTGAAGGCCGCCATCGACTGGCACTACACCGAGTGGGAGGCCAAGGCGATCGGTTTCGTCGGCTACAGCGGGGGGAGCGGTGGCATCCTGGCGGTGGAGCAGCTGCGCCAGGTCTTCGGCGAGTTGCACGCCCACACGGTCCGCGACTACGTCTCCTTTCCCCGGTACTACGAGCTGTTCGGTCCCGACGGCGTTCTCAAGGACCCCGAGGGGCCCAACGGAGCCGCGAAGGCGATGCTCGACCAGCTTCTCTGGTGGGGCTCGATCCTCCACGACGCCCGGCGCGACCGCCTGCGAGCCACCGAGGGGTAGGGCCCGCCGGAAAAGCCGTTTGCCGTGGCCGTACGCCGGGTTAGGCTGCCGTCACGTTCTGGCTGATCCTCACGGATCTCACGGACCTTCAAGGTGGAGGCGGGGTGCTCTTGGAAGACCGGACGTCATATCCCGAAGGGGTGACCGCATGACGCTGTTCGTCCATCTCACGGCGGAGAAGAACATCCGATCGGTGCGGAGGGCCGGGATCCGCGCGCGAAGCCGCGACCGCGACGGCCTGCCGGGGCTGTTCTGCCTGCCGGTCCTGCCCTCCTACCAGCTCACCCACCAGTGGGTCCGCGAGCTGAAGCGCGGCGGACGCCGTACGGTGACGGCCGTCGATTTCCGGGTGCCCGACGACGAGCCGGTGTTCGTGGGCCATTACGGGCGGGAGCACGGGCGGCTCCCCAGCGCCGAGGCCGCCGCCCTGATCGCCGGGTGCGACGACGCCCGCGGGTACGAGGTCTTCATCCCCCGGGCGATCGGCGCGAAGGAGATCCATCGCGTCCGCGCCGTGAACCAGGTGACCGGCTGGAGATACATGCCCAACGCCCACGGCGTTCCTCCGTGTCCCGACTGTCTCGCACCCGGCGAGTACGGCGCGGCCAGAATCCGCCGGGCGGCCATGGGGCCCAAAGGCCCCGTGAGCCCCGACTGGATGGACGAGGACTAGTTTCCGTCCGGTGGCACGGTCTCCACGGTGCTCTCCCGGAGGACCTGGCCGAGCTTGACGGCCGTCTCGTCCATCTGCCCGGCGGTGACGTGCTCGCCGCACGTGCCGTTCATCAACCCGAACACCCGGGGTCCCCGCAGCTCGCCCGGCAGGTCGCTCATGCGCGGCACGATGTGGAAGTGCACGTGCTCGAAGCCTTCGAGCTCGGCGAACTGCACCACGTACGTCTTCACGCAGCCGGTCACCTCGTGCAGCGCCCGCGACAGCCGGGTCTGCCAGAGGCCGAGGGAGGACGCCTCGGCGTCGGTCAGGGCCGCGACGGTCGTGACATGGCGTCGGGGGACGAGCACCAGCCATCCGGGCAGCGCGGTGTTGATCGCGTGGGCCACCCGCCAGTGGTCGTCGAACGCGATCCGCTCCCGCGGAGGCAGTACGTCGAACCGCGCTTCCTGATCGCATGGGTAGCAACCCGTGGAAGTCATCATGACGCCGATGTTACGAGATCTCATGACTGCACTTCCCGCTTCGAGTCAATGCGGCCCGTGCGCCGGGCGGGAGCGGGATACGGCCGGCGCACGCGGGACGCGGGAGATGTCGTTTCCGGGGGTTCCCGTTCGTCGTGAAGGTAGGACCGCCCGGGTTCGGCCGATGGGGCGGGCCGGACCCAGGGGGTCCCGGGTGTTCGGTCGGACGGGTTTCTCAGTGGAGCGACTCGAAGAGCGTCAGCCACCGGTCGGGATGGACGAACGCCACCACGGTGCCACGGTCCACCCGCGCCTCCGCGAACGCGGCGTCGACCCGGTGGGGCGCGTACCGCATCCGCAGCGAGGCGTGCAGCGAACCGCCCAGCCCGGTGAAGCCGTACTCGACGAACTCCCGCCAGGTCGCGTCCCGGCCGCCGGGCAGCAGCGGGACGGCACGCGACTCGATCCGCAGGATCGCCGAGTCGACAGCGGGCACCGGCCGGAAGCTCGCGCGGCCGACGCGCCCGGCCAGCTCCCAGGAGTGGCCGGGCCACGTCAGCACGGTCAGCTTGCTCCAGCGGCCGAAGTCGCCGGAACGCTTGCGCGCGTACTCCAGCTGGGTGAGCAGGGTCGCCGAGGTGAGCGCGGGCGCGCGCAGACACCAGTCGACGATCCTGGAGGTGATCGAGTACGGGATGTTCCCGGCGACCGCGAACGGCTCGCGCGGGACCCGCGCGGTCAGGAAGTCACCCCTGACCACCTTGATCCGGTCGTCGTCGCGGGTGCGGGCGGTGAGCCTGCCCGCGTGCAGCGGGTCGATCTCGTACGCCACGACCCTGGCGCAGCTTTCCGCGAGGGCGAAGGTCAGAGCGCCTTCTCCCGCGCCCGGCTCCAGGAGCAGCTCGTGCGCTCCGGTCGCGTCGGCCATCCGCCGGACGGCGTGCGGATCGACGAGGAAGTTCTGCGAGAGGGTGCGCCTGGCCCGGTCGCGGCCGGTGCGGCCACCGTTGTTCCCGACCTTTCTCTGGGTGTGTGAATGGTTTCCGTGCGCGAAGGAGTGCGCCACAGCTTTCGCCCTTTCGGGTCCGAGGTGAAGGAAGGTCTCGGAAGCCCTGGGCGCGCATCGGGGACGCGTGGAGAAGGTGAGGAGAGGTGGGGCGTCCCTAGCGGGCCAGAGCCTGGCTGTGGCGGGGACGGATCACGTAGCCGACCATGTGGCAGGCGAAGTACATGCACATGGCCCTAGACGGTACGAGCCGTCTCGTTACTTCGCAACGGGTTTTCCGGCGGCCCCGACCAGCCCTCACCGGCCCTTATGAAGCCCTCGGCCCTTATCAGCCCTCGTCGGCCGCAACCGGTTCCACCGGCCGCCGCCGGCCCCCGTCGGGCGGCGTGGCCGGTGGACCCGTCCGGCCCCTGCCCGTCGCGCCGGCCGGGACCGGGGTCGGGGCAGGGACCGGGGCAGGGGAGATCGGGAGGCGCCGGGGTCAGCCGGTGAACAGGCGGGACACCGCGTCGCGGGCGACGAGGAAACCGACGATGCCCAGGGTCCAGCCGATCGCGGAGGCCGAGTGCCGCCGCATCCAGGCGCGCAGCCGTTCCAGCTTCGGGTCCAGCCAGCCTCTGGCGACGGTCCTGACGCCGAGCAGCACGAGCGGAGGCAGGATCATGACGACCACGTAGCCCGCGAGCAGCGGCACCCATGTGACGACGGGCAGGTCCGAGGCGGTCATGAAGCCGATCGCGCCGAGGTAGGGAACCATCGTCGCGACCTCCAGCAGGGCGGCGGTCAGCCCCAGGAGGATCATCGTCCCCGGCCCCCCGAGGCGGGGCTCCCAGCGGCTCGGTCCCGCCTTCTCCCTCTGCCGCTTGGAGTCGAAACGGAAGCTGAGAAGGAACAGTCCCACGCCGATCGCCAGCTGGATCCAGGAGGCGGTGCGGCTTCGCAGGGCCTCGTCGAAGACGTCGAGGGCCGTGGACAGGCCGAGCATCAGCGCGACGCCGACGCCGAAGTAGAAGATGGCGACCGTGGCGAGGTAGACCAGCAGGCGGCCGGTCGGTGACCGGTCCGAGGCGAGCAGCAGGTAGGCGGGAATGCCGAGGGTCCCGAAACTCGTGCTGTCGACGAGCGCCAGGACCCCCAGGGTCAGTACCAGTTCGGTGGTCAACTTCGCTCTCCGTCGGTGACGCCCGGGGCGCGGCGGCCCCGCGTACCCGGTGCCGCCTCCGGTCGTGACCGTGGAGGTGGGTACGGGATGTGGTCGGTGGGGTTCCGGATTTCCTCACTTCCGATGATGTGATGCCGGCCCCCGGATGACCTCCTGCGTGACGCCGAAGCCGCCGTACATCTTTCGGACTACGGGCGCGGACTACGGGCGGCCGTTCCGCGCCGCGCGGATTCCACGCGCGGCGCGGTCGGGCGCGCGGCGCGGATCCCGCCTGTGACACGGTCGGGCGCGGGGCGCGGAGTCCCGCCCGCGCCGTGCCGTCGCGGCGGTGGGAGCCGCCGCGTCAGCTCCGCGAGATGCGATCGCGCAGCCAGTGATAGGAGGCCTTCGGGGTACGTGTCCCGGTGGGGAAGTCGACGTGCACGAGCCCGAAGCGCTGGCTGAAGCCCTCGGCCCACTCGAAGTTGTCCAGCAGGGACCAGACGTAGTAGCCGCGCACGTCCACCCCCTCGGCCCGTGCCCGCTCGACGGCCCCGATGTGGCCGTCGAGGAAGGCGATCCTGTCCTGGTCGTCGACCGCTCCGCCGGGGCCGGGCTCGTCGGGCTGGGAGCAGCCGTTCTCGGTGACGTAGACCGGCGGGAGGGCGTCGCCGTACCGGGCTTTGAGGCCGGAGAGGAGCTCGCGCAGGCCGTCGGGGACGACGGGCCAGCCGAAGGCGGTGGTGGGGTAGCCGGTGATGCCCGTGTCCTCGAAGGGGAGGCCCTCGCCGGTGGGCGCGACGATCCGGGTGGGGTTGTAGTAGTTGATACCGATGCCGTCGAGGGGCGTGCCGATCAGGTCCAGATCACCGTCGCGGACGCAGTCGAGGCTCACCCCGAACGCGGACAGGTCGGGATAGGCGCCGAGGAGCACCGGGTCGTTGAACAGGCGGTTGTGCAGGGTGTCGTAGGCGTCGGCGGCGGCCAGGTCGGCGGGGTCGGAGGAGGCGGGCCAGACCGGGGTGCAGTTGTTGGTGATCAGGACCTTCTCCGCGCCGCGCGCCCTGAGCTCCCGTACGGCCAGGCCGTGCCCGAGCAACTGGTGGTGGGCGGCCGGGAGCGCGTCCAGGATCAGGGTCCTGCCGGGGGCGTGGGTACCCAGGGCGTAGCCGAAGACCATGTGGATGAAGGGCTCGTTCAGGGTGATCCACAGGGGGATCCGGTCGGCGAGCCTGTCGGCCACGGCCGCGGCGTACTCGGCGAACCGGTAGGCGGTGTCGCGGTTCAGCCAGCCGCCCTCGTCCTCCAGGGGCTGGGGCAGGTCCCAGTGGAAGAGCGTGGCGGCGGGGACGATGCCCTTCTCGTGGAGCGCGTCGGTCAGCCGGTCGTAGAAGTCGAGGCCCGCCTGGTTGACCGCGCCCTTCCCCTCGGGCTGGACGCGCGGCCAGGCGATGGAGAAGCGGTAGGAGTTCACCCCGAGGCCGGACATCAGCGCGATGTCCTCGGGCCAGCGGTGATAGTGGTCGCAGGCCACGTCGCCGGTGTCGCCGTCGCGGACGCGGCCGGGCTCGCGGGCGAAGGTGTCCCAGATCGAGGTGCCTCGCCCGTCTTCGGTGACGGCGCCCTCGATCTGGTAGGACGCGGTTGCCGTACCCCACAGGAACATCCCGGCCTCCAAATAGTGTGAGTCTGGCTCATGTTAATCCCTCGGGCCTGTCGTGGGGGATGATGGGGAGATGACGAACGTCTCCGGGGGAACGCTTCGCCGCCGACCCGCCCAGCGCCGCAGCCTGGAACGGGTGGAGCGCATGCTGGACGAGTGCGCGCGGTTGCTGGACGAGGTCGGCTACGAGGCACTGACCACCAAGGAGGTCGCGCGCCGCGCAGAGGTGCCGATCGGCACTTTCTACCAGTTCTTCCCCGACAAACAGGGGCTTGTACGCGCGCTGGCGCTGCGCAACCTGGACGCGTTCCTCGCCCGGGTCACGGCCAGGCTCTCCGAGGTGCGGCTGTCCGAGTGGACGGAGATGGTCGACCTCGCGATCGACGAGTTCGTCGCGATGAAGCGCTCCACACCGGGGTTCGCGGTCGTCGACTTCGGGGGAGTGCTCGCCACCCCCGGCGGTCCCATCCTCAAGGGGACCGATCGCATGCTCGACGCCGCGCTGGAGAACAACGCCATCGTGGCCGACCGGCTCCGCACCATCACCGTCGACGTGCTCGGCGCCCCGATCGGGCCTGATCTGGACCGGGCCCTCTTCGTCGCGGTCGAGGCCGCCGACGCGGTGCTCAAACTCGCCTTCCGCTCCCTGCCCGACGGGGATCCCGAGCTGATCGCCGAGTGCAAGCACCTGGTCCGCCGCTACCTGTCGGCGCACCTGCCCCAGGAATGACGGCTCCCACCGGTTCCCATCGGTGTCCGCCGGTCCCGCCGACCCGTCGGCGGGACCGGTCATTGCGGGTCGCGCTGTCAGCGGGCGGCGTCAGTGGGTGGCGTCAGGGCGCGCTGTCAGCGGGCGGCGTCCAGGCGGGCGCGGTGCTCGCCGTCGAGCTTGAGGTCCAGGGCGCCCAGGGCCTCCTCCAACTGGGCCAGGGAGCTCACGCCGACGATCGGGACCGTGGTCACGTCACCGCCGATCAGCCAGGCCAGCACCACCTGGTTGACGGTCGCGCCCAGCTCGCCCGCGATCTCCCGCAGCACGGCGAGCCCGCGCACGGTGCCCGGGTGATCGTAGATGTCCTGGATCGGGCGGTCCTCGCGGGTGTAGGCGCCGAACATGAGCGTGTTGTACGCCCACAGGGTCAGGCCGGGCTCCGAGCGCAGATAGTCGAGCATGTCGTCCTGGACCAGGACGTGACCCGATTCCGGTAGCCGTACCCCGGGCCGGGGCCGCAGGTAGGTGTGGCGGAGCTGCACGTTGGTGTAGAGCGGCAGGCCGTTCGCCCGCGAGGTGGCGCGGGCGCGCTCCAGGCGCCAGGCCGGTACGTTGCTCGCGCCGATCTCGCGGACCTTGCCCGCCTGAACCAGCTCGGCGAAGGCGCCCAGGGTCTCCTCCAGGGGAACGGAGCGGTCCTCGATGTGCGCCCAGTAGACGTCGACGTGGTCGGTGCCCAGCCTCCGCAGGCTGCCCTCGGCGGCGGCGGCGATCGCCGTGGCGGACAGGCCCTCGGCGGAGTCCAGGGTCCGGTCACCGGGGACGGTCGGCCGTCCGCCGCACTTGGTGCTCAGCACCATCCGGTCGCGGTTGCCCCGGGCGGCCAGCCAGCGGCCGATGGCCAGCTCGCTCTCGTCGCCGGTGGCGCCCTCGTTCCAGAACGGATAGTTGTTCGCGGTGTCCAGCAGGGCGCCTCCGGCGTCGGCGAACCGGTCGAGGATCGCGAAGACGGCCCTGTCGTCGAGGGTCGTGCCGAAGGGGATGGTGCCCAGGGCGAGGGGGATGTGAGTCATGGACATCACCCTGGACGCTGGAGTGGACTCCAGGGCAAGTGGGCCGCCCGAAGACGATGGAACTCGGCCCGGAGCGGGCTCTGGGCGGCATACCGCGACGCCGAACGACCGTTTCCTCGGGCGTCCGGCCACCGGCTCGCGTCCGGCCGCCGGTTCACCGCCGTGGCTCGTCGCGGAGCATGTGAGGCCGCGGCGCCGATTCCCCGATCGGGAAAACGTTTGTGACGGCCACGGGGGCGTCGGTAGGGTTGTGTATAGGTTTGTCGCTACTAAACCTTCTAGGTGAATGGGTCACGGCTCTAAGTCGATGTGTGGTGCACCGACTCGGGGCCGTTTTTGATTGTGCCGATCCGCCGGTGGCGGCAGGTCGGCAGGGACGACTTTCGGTTAGGTGGTCATTTGATGGGGCCCACGGGTGTGAGCGTGTACACACCGGGACAGGTGGTGGAGGAGACCGGCTTCAGCCTCGACACGCTTCGTTACTACGAGCGGATCGGGTTGCTCGAGTCGATCGGCCGCAACGCGGCCGGGCAGCGCCGGTTCACCCAGAAGGACGTCGGCTGGCTCGGCATGGTCCGCTGTCTGCGCGACACCGGCATGCCGATCGCGGAGATGCTCCGCTTCGCCGAGATGGCCAGGGCGGGTGACCACACGGTCCGCGACCGCATCGCGCTGCTCGAGGCCCACGACCGGCGGGTGCAGGAGCAGGTCGAGAACCTGCGCGAGAAGCAGGCGGCGATCCAAAACAAGATCGCGTACTACCGCTCGGTGGTCGACTAGAAACCGCGCGACCCATGTCGGCGGGAAGGCGAGAACCGCGCGGCCCGCCTTGGCGGAGGGTCGAAAACCATGCGACTCGCCTTGGCGGAAGGTCGGAAAGCGCGCGGCCCGCGTCGGCGGGAAGGCGGATGACCGCGCGATTCGTGCCGGCCGTAAACCCTGAGGTTTATGGCCGTTCGGAAGCCGTACGGCGGCTTTGCCCCTGGTCGAGGTGCCCTTTTCGGTCCGGCTGTTAAACCGGTATCGGGATCGGGTGTCCGGGGAGGGGTCATGGTCGCACCGCGCGCGCGCCGGATCAACATTCCGCTGCGCCATGTCGCCCTGATGTGCGGAGGAATGCTGTTCGCCCTCCTCGCCAACGTGACCTACCTCCAGGCGCTGGACTCCGAGCAGCTCAAGGAGGACCCGCGCAACCAGCGGACGATGATCGCGCGCTTCGAGAGTCCCCGGGGCAGGATCCTGCTCCGCGACGGCACCGTCATCGCGACCAGCCGCAAGGCCAGGAACGCCACGTACCGGTACCGGAGGGTCTATCCCGGCGGTCCGCTCTACGCGGCGATCACCGGGCACTTCTCGCCCTACAGCACCGGCGGCGTCGAGCAGGCCGAGGAGGCCCTGCTGTCCGGGAACGACCCCCGGGTGAAGGTGCGCGGGCTGCTCGAAGGCACCCGCGGCGGCGCCACACTCCGGCTCACCGTCGACCGCGGCGCACAGCGGGCCGCCTACGACGGGCTACGCGCCACGGGGAAGCCCGGTGCCGTCGTCGCGATCAGCCCCCGCACCGGCGCGATCCTGGCCATGGTCTCGCTGCCCTCGTACGACCCGAACCTCTACACGAGCTTCGACGCGGCCACACTCGACAGGGTGGACAAGCGGCTGCGGGGCGACCCCGAGGACCCGCTGCTGAACCGGGCGATCCAGCGGACCTACCCGCCGGGATCCACGTTCAAGGTCATCACCGGCGCGGCGGCGCTCGGCTCGGGGCGGTACGACCTCGACACCCCCGTCGGCGCCCCGAAGTCCTTCCGCCTTCCCGGCAGCGGCACCTACCTGCGCAACCTCGGCGCCGCCGCCTGCGGTGACGGCGCCCTTCCCCTGTTCCAGGCGTTCAGGCTCTCGTGCGACATCCCCTTCGCGAAGCTCGGGGTCGACCTCGGCCACGACGCGCTGCGCGAGCAGGCCGAGGCCTTCGGATTCGACACCGACGACCTGGAGGTGCCGATGCCGGTGGTCAGGAGCGTCTACCCTCCCCTGCTGGACGACGCGCGGACCGCGATGTCGGCGCTGGGCAGGCTCGACGTGCGGGCCACCCCGCTCATGATCGCGATGATCGCGGCGGCGGTGGCCAACGACGGCTCGCTGATGCGCCCGCACCTCGTGGACGAGGTCCGCCTTGTCGACGGCACGGTGATCGACGTGACCGAGCCCTCGCCGTACCGCCGCACGCTCAGCGCCGAGGAGGCCGAACGGCTCACGGAGATGATGATCGCCGTCACCGGGAGGGGCGGCGCCGGTGCCGCAGCGGCCGTCCGGGGTGTGAAGGTCGCGGGCAAGACCGGTGCGGCGGGGAACGTCGCCCCGGGGGAGAACCACGCGATCTTCAGCGGCTTCGCCCCGGCGGTCTCCCCCCGGATCGCCGTCGGGGTCCTGGTCGAGGGCGACGGGCCGGGCGGGCGGGTGGCGGCCCCCATCGCCAGGGCCGTCATCGAGGCCTTCCTGGGCGGTCAGGCCGAGTAGGCCCTGGCCTGGAGGCCGTAGAGGTCCGCGTAGAGGCCGTCGAGGGTCATGAGCTCGTCGTGGGTGCCGTGCTCGACGACCCTGCCGTGGTCGAGGACGTAGATCCGGTCGGCGTAGCGGACGCTCGCCAGCCGATGGGTGATCAACAGCACGGTGCGCCCGTCGGCGTGCTGCCGGATGCGCTCGAACAGGGCGTGCTCGGCGCGGGCGTCCAGGGCCGCGGTGGGCTCGTCGCAGATCAGCAGCGGGGCGTCCCGATGAAAACCGCGGGCCACCGCGATCCGCTGCCACTGGCCGCCGGACAGCTCGTGGCCGTCCTTGAAGCGCCGGTCGAGCAGGGTGCTGTAGCCGTGCGGCAGCTCGGCCACCACCTGGTCGGCGCCCGCGACCTCGGCCGCCGCGACGAGCGCGGGCTCCCCCTTGTCGGTACCCATGCTGATGTTGTAGCGGGCGGTCAGCGGCCAGCGCGTGTGGTCCTGGGCGATGACCGCGATGCGGTCGCGCAGCTCGTCGGGATCGACGTCCGCCAGGTCGGTGTCGTCCCAGCTGACCCGGCCGCCGTCCGGTTCGTACAGCCCGGACAGGATCTTGGCCAGCGTGGTCTTGCCCGAGCCGTTCTCCCCGACGAGGGCGACCACCTCGCCCCTGCCGATGGTCACCGTGAGCCCCTGGAGCGCCGGGCCGGTGGAGCCCGGATAGGTGAAGACGACGTCCTCGGCGGTGATCCGCTCGAAGCCCTCCGGTGCCTTCGCCGGGCGTCCGGCGGGCAGCCTGCCCTCGGCCTCGGCGCAGAAGTCGAGGAAGTCGGTGAAGTACAGGCCCTCCTCGTAGAGGCGGTTCGTGGCGTACATCAGGTTGGCCAGATAGGTCTGGCCCGAACGGATCGCCAGCACGGCGGTGCCCGCGACCGCCAGGGGGACCGCCCCCACCGCCAGCAGCACGCCCAGGGCGACGTAGACCATGGCCGTGCCGATGCCGCCCAGTGCCTCGCCGACGACCCGCGCGAGGACCTGCCGCCGTGCCAGGCCGAGCATGACGGTCTGCTCGGCCGTCGCCACCGCGTCGTACATCCGCAGCAGGAAGTCGCGCATGGTGAACGAGCGCACCTCCGCGGCCGGATCGCGGTCCGCGAGCAGCTCCGCGATGATCCACTTGCGGCGCCTGGCCGGGATCAGGGCGTACATCGTCGTGTAGCGCATGCGCGCTGAGCGGACCGCCGCCCACGCGTCGGGCAGCACCGCCAGCACGAGCAGCGGCAGCAGGACCGGGTGGAGCACCCCCAGCACGCCGGCCGCGGCGACGATGCCGATGATCGCGGTCAGTGTGTTGATGGCCGTGCTCACCACCTCGTCCGCGACGGCGACCCCGCGCGCCCTGGCCCGCTGGAGCGCGTCGTGGAAGTCGGGGTCGTCGAAGGCCGCGAGGCCGACCTGGCTGGTCAGCCCGTACAGGCGTTCCTCGGCGATCCGGCCCACCTGGGGCTCCAGTCGCGACTGGGCCCAGCCCGCGCCCGCCTGCGTGAGGGTGCGCAGGGCCGCGGCCACCCCCACCAGGATCAGGCTGGGCAGGGCGGCCCGTACCCGGTCGGGGGTCGGCCCCGCCGCGAACAGCGCCGACAGCACCCCGGTCGTGGCGAGCAGCCCGAACGCGGTGAACGCCCCGCTCAGCAGGCTCAGGGCGATCGCGACGACGGTGTCGCGGGGGTCGGCCAGCCACGCCAGCCTGACGGCCTGCGACACCAGTGCAGGAAGCCTGCGGGCGATGGTCAGGAATCCGACCTTCGCCATCTTGTCGGTGTGCGCGTACCAGTCGGAGACGCTGATCTCGCCGATCTCGGGGGCCTGGTCGGTGGGGGAGTCTGTCATGGGAGCAGTGTGAGTCGCCGCACCGGTGATGGCCATCGGATGGCCGTGGGCGGTCACGGCGGGGCAGGGTAATCCATAGGCCGGAAAAGGTCTAAGACTGGGCATGGTTCGGTAATTGATGTCACACTTTCTGTGACGGTTCTACCCGCGACCTATTTAAGAGCCGATGACCCAGCACAGCACACACGCCTCCCTCACCGGAGGCAACCTTCCCCTCGAACCCAACGGCTTCGTGGGGCGCGAAGCCGACGTGGAAGAGCTCACCGACCTGCTGGGCGTCGCCCGGGTGGTGACGCTCTGCGGGGCGGGCGGCATCGGCAAGAGCAGGCTGGCGGTCCGGGTCGCGAGCCAGGTGGCGGGGGAGTTCCCCGGCGGCGTCTGGCTGGTCGAGCTGGCCGACGCGGTGCGCGGCGACCAGATCGAGCCCCGGGTGGCCGCCGTGCTCGGAGTCAAGGCCGAGCCGTCCCGCGCGCTGGCCGACACCCTGATCGACGCCCTCGGCGACCGGCGGCTGCTGCTGGTCATGGACAACTGCGAGTCGCTCATCGAGGAGTCCGCGAGGTTCTGCCGCGCCGTGCTCACCGTCTGCCCCGACGTACGCGTGCTCACGACCAGCCGCGAGCCGCTCCGGGTGGCGGGGGAGACCGTGTGGCGGGTGCCGCCGCTCACCCTGCCCAGGAGTGGCGGCCACGACCTCGGCACCGGCGAGGCGGTGCGGCTCTTCCTCGGCACCAGCGAGGCGGTGCGGCTCTTCGCCGACCGCGCCACCGCCGCCTCGCGGGCCTTCTCCGTCACCGAGCAGAACGCGGCCGACATCGCCGGGCTCTGCGAGGCGCTCGACGGGATGCCGCTCGCCATCGAGCTCGCCGCCGCTTTGTGCAGGGTGCTGACCGTGGAGCAGATCAACGCCAGGATCAGAGACAGGTTCCGGCTGCTGTCCGCGGGCGACAGGACGGCCCCGGCCAGGCAGCAGACGCTCAGGGCGACCGTCGACTGGAGCTACCAGCAGCTCAACGAGCCCGAGCGGATCCTCCTGCGCCGGCTGGCGGTCTTCACCGGCGGGTGGACGCTCGACATGGCCGAGCAGGTCTGCGCGGGCAACGCGCTGTGGGCGGAGGACGTCCTGGGGGTGCTCTGCGACCTGGTCGACAAGTCGCTGGTCCTGGCCGACGCCGAGGTGGCGGGCGAGACGCGCTACCGCATGCTGGAGACGATCCGCGAGTACGCCACCGAGCAGCTCGACGCCTCGGGCGAGGAGCCCGAGTTCCGGCGGCTGCACCGCGACCACATGATCGAGGTCGCCGCCCGGATCCACCAGACGATCGTCCGGCGCCCCCGCCCGACCTGGGCCGAGATCTGCCCGATGCTCGTCATGCTGGACGAGCTCCAGGCCAACGTGTGGGCGGCGGTGCGCTGGTCGGTCGAGTCCGCGGGCGACCCCGAGAGCGCGCTGCGCCTCCTCGTCCTGCTGCGCTGGCCGATCATCGCCGGGGGAAGGTTCACCCCGGCCGACAAGTGGCTCGACCGCCTGCTCGACGCCGCCCCCGAGGAGCTGACGCCGTGCGTGCGCGGCGACGCCCTCGCGCTGCGCGGGCAGGTGGCCTTCGGTCAGGGCGACCCCGACACCGCGCAGATCGCCTGCGCCGCCGCGGTCGACCTGTGCCGCGAGGCGGGCCTGTACGGGCCGCTCAGCGGCGCGCTGGCCATCCTCGCCTGGGTGGCCATATACCAGCGGCGCCCCGAGAGGGCCAGATCCCTGCTGGACGACGCGCTGGAGGCCGTGCGCACGGTCGACGACCCCTGGCACGAGACGGTCATCCGCTCCATGGAGGGCACGTTCGCGCTGTCCGAGGGCAGGGCGAAGGAGTCGCAGCGATCCTTCGAGGCCGCGCTGGCCATCGCCCACGAGCTCGACAACCACTGGGCCGCGCCGGTCGCCCTCATCGGCCTGGCCCAGGTCGCCTGGCTGCGCGGCGATCTGACGGAGGCCCGCGCCCACTACGAACGCGCCCTCGACATGCTCCAGGACATCACCGCCCACTGGCAGGCCATCACCTGCCTGTCGGGGCTGGGCCGGATCGCACTGGCCCAGGGAGACCTCGCCACCGCGCGGATCAGGCTGACCGAGAGCCTGCGGCTCTGCATCGGCACCGGCCAGCGGCTCGGCGTGGCCCGCCGCATCGAGACCCTCGCGCAGCTCGCGCTCGCCGAGGAGGACGACCGCCGGGCGGTGCGCCTGGCCGGCGCCTCCGCCGCGATCAGGAGCGCGATGAGCGGCGCCGTGCTGCCGCCCGGGTTCGGGGCGCGGATGGAGGAGCTGCTCCAGCCCGCCCGGGTGCGCCTCGGTGACGCGCTGGTCGCCCAGCTGTGGGCGCACGGCCAGGAGATGTCCCAGGAGCAGGCCGTCCGCTACGCCCTGCAGTTCGACGAGCCGTACGAGACGCCCGCGCTGCTCGGCAAGCATCCGGTCGTCGCCCCGCTGACCACGCTCACCTGCCGGGAATGGGAGATCGCCGAGCTGATCGCCAGGGGAATGAGCAACAAGGCCATCGCCGACGACCTGGTGATCAGCCCTGCCACCGCGGCCCGGCACGTCGCCAACATCCTGGCCAAGCTGGGCTTCTCCTCGCGTACGCAGGTGGCCACCTGGGTCATCGAGCAGAACCGCTCATAGCCCGCGCGGCCGGCCCGCCGGTTCACGCGCCCCTTCTCGCGCGCGTGAGTTCTACATACTCCGGACTACACATTCGAAGGTGTGAAGATACATCTCGGGATACGCAGTCCGGAGCATGTGCCGTGCCCGCCGCACACCGTACGTTTTCCTGGTGTTCGACCGATGACGTCCAGCCTTCCGCACCGTGCCGGTCACAGTTCCGGTCCGGGACGGCAGGTCCACACCATCCCGGGCGTCTCGGTCGAGCACGCTGCGGACGTCGCGTGTCCCTGCTTGATGGCCCAGATCTCCTCGGAGGGGTGGGGACCTGGGGCATGGGTCATGCGACAGCGGGCTCGAGTCGCGCAGGGCTCGGGCCCGCCCATCGCTTTTCCGGGTTCCTCTCCTGGTTTCTCCTTCTCGCCGAGGCCTCGGAGCCCGGGATCGGGCGCCCGCGGAGGCTTCGGATTCCGCGGGCCGGGCGTCCGCCGGGGCTTCGAAGCCCGTGGACCGGGCGCCCGCCGGGGGCGGGAAGCCGAATACACAGTCATCTACATACATCTGCGGATGCCCGTACGGATGGAACGGCCCTACCGTCTGCGGAATGAGACGCACCTCTCCGTCAACCAGCTGCACCCTCACCGAAGCGGTGTTCGGCTACGCACACGGTCGAGGTGATCGGCCCGCACTGATCGACCTCGGCGCCGGAGTGGTGTACGGCTACCGTCGTCTGGCCGCGGAGGTGACGCGGGGAGCGTCGGGCCTGGTGAGGCGGGGAGCCAGGCGACGCCAGGTGGCCGGGATCCACGTGGACAGCGCGGTGGCCCAGACGCTGGCGGTGCACACGGTCATCGCGGCGGGAGGTGTGGCGGCGCCGATCACCTCCGGGGGCGAGGAGATGGCCGACCTGCTGGCCGAGTGGGACGCGCGGCTGCTCATCACCACCCCGCGCCTGGCGGACGCGTCGTTGCGAGCGGTGGAGGACTCGCGGGTCCGGCAGGTGATCGCGTTCGGCCAGGCCCGTGACACCGTCGACTTCGCCGACCTGCTGCTCCTCGAGCCCGTCCCGCTGCCCTTCCTCGATCCGGCGGTGCAGCCCGCCCTCCTGATCGACGACGGGGGCGTGCTCACCCACCACGACCTGATCACGCGGATGCACGTGCTCGACGAGGGCGCCGAGCTGGGGAAGTCCGACGTCCTCCTGGTGACCTGGCCCCTGAGGTGCAGCCTGGCCCTGACGACGCTGATCGGGCTGGCGCTGATGCGCGGCTCCCTCGTCGTCGTGGCTCCCGGCCTCTCGTCCGACGAGCTGTCGGCGACCATCCACGACTTCGGCGTCACCGTCGTGGCGCTGTCCGACGGGGCCGTCCAGCGCGTCTGAGATCTTTGCCCGGACCGTCTCGCGGATCTCCGGGAATGGTCGTGTCCGCGTGTCCCCTGCTCGCCCCGCGGCGTGTGCCCCCGTCCCGTGGGTAGTTAACGACCAGCATGTTCTCAAAAGGGGATCGTTTTCATGGCGCGCATTCTGATCACCGGCTCCACCGACGGCCTCGGGCTCATGGCCGCCCGGCTGCTGGCCACCGACGGCCACGGCGTCACCCTGCACGCGCGCAACGACACCCGCGCCGGTGACGCGCGCGACGCGCTGCCGGAGGCGGAGGCCGTCGTCATCGGCGACCTGACGACCGTCGAGGGAATGCGGTCCGTGGCCCTTCAGGCCAACAAGCTGGGCCGGTACGACGCGGTCATCCACAACGCCGCCGTCGGATACCGGGAGCCGAGCAGGATCGAGACCGCCGACGGCCTGGCCCACGTGTTCGCGGTCAACGTGCTCGCCCCGTACCTGCTCACGGCACTCGTCACCCCGCCCGCCCGGCTGGTCTACCTCAGCTCCGGCATGCATCGCGGCGGGGATCCCAGGCTGGACGATCTCCAGTGGACCGCCCGGAGCTGGGACGGCTCGCGGGCGTACGCCGACAGCAAGCTGCTGGACGTCGTCCTGGCGTTCGCGGTCGCCCGCCGATGGCCGGACGTGCTGTCCAACGCCCTCGAACCCGGCTGGGTCCCGACGAAGATGGGGGGCCCCGGCGCGCCCGACGACCTCTCCCTGGGGCCCGTGACGCAGGTATGGCTGGCCACGAGCCAGGACCCCAAGGCCATGGTGACCGGTGGCTACTTCCACCACCAGGAACCGTGCTTCGCCCATCCCGCCGCGCGGTCGCCCGAGGTGCAGGACGGCCTCCTCGACGCGTGCGCCAAGCTGACCGGCGTCCCGCTCCCGTCGCACGCGACGTGAGTGCGCCGTCGCGGACGGAATCCGGCCCTGAAGGGGTGAACCGGACGAGGCCCGCCGACGTTTCATCGTCATGCGACCGGCCATCCTCCCTCTCCTCATCGTGCTGACCGCCTGCGGCGCGCCCGCGACCACGGCTCGGAGCGCGGGCGCACCAGCGGTCTCCGCTTCCGCCTCGGCCTCGGCCGCGATCTCGGCTCCGGCTCCGGCTTCGACTCCGGCCTCGGCGGAGACGCAGGCTGCGGCGGAGGCGACGTCCGGATCCGGGTGTGCTCCGGCCCCCTCCAGGAAGCTGGACGTCAAACTGCTCCGGCAGGTCGCCTTCGACTACGACCCCCTCAACTCCCCGGAGGAACTCGCGGCGAAGATGCCGCTGGTCGTCGCGGGAACCGTCAAGGACTTCGTACCGGGACCGGTCGTCGAGGAGGGGATTCCCGGCGACCGTACGCACTACGTGCTGATGCCGGTACGGGTGACCGAGCGGTTCAAGGGCCGGTCACCCGGCCTGGTCCACGTGAAGTTCTTCCAGGGCGGGATATGGAGGAATCAGACCCCGGTTCACTCGGTGGCCGACTTCCGGAGGGGGCTGCCCGAGGGCACCGAGATCCTGTTGTTCGTCTCCCAGGACACCCGGCGGGAGTGGCCCACGATCGAGGATCGTGCGGCTCTTCCGGCCGGGACGCCGATCTACACGACCCATCCGCAGGGAGCGCTCCTCGGCAGGGGCCTGCGGGTGATCGGGGGCATGGAGGAGATCAATCCGGCCTCCCGCTGGGCCGATCCCTGCGGCCTGGACGGCATCGCCACGCGGCTACGCGCCGCCGGGTATCGCGGTACTCCCTGAACCCGGTCCTGACGTTCCGGCTTCGTGTCACGGGGAGGCCCGGCTTCTCAGGGCCGGAGTCCCGAGGGGCTGACCAGGGAGTCGCCCAGCGCGGTGCGGTGGTACAGGACGCCGCGGCCGGTGCGGCTCCCGGTGACCAGGCCGGCCCTGCGCAGGGCGGAGATGTGACCGCCTACGGTCCCCAGGCTCAGCTCCAGCAGGGTCACGAGCTGGGTGGTGGTCGCCGGGGTCGCCAGCTCCAGCAGGAGGCGGGTCCTGGTCCTGCCGATCAGCCCGGCCAGGCCGTCCGGCGTCTCGGGCGGGATGCCGGTGCCCCGGGCCGGGTAGCTGATCGCGTACGGCCAGTGCTCCTCCAGGTAGGAGCCGACCCCGGTGGGGAACACGGTCGGGATGAAGAGCAGCCCGCGCCCGTCGAGCCGGTAGATCTCGTCGGTGTTCCTGGAAAGCACCTCGATGACACCGTCGGGATGCCACCGGACCCGGGGGCTGAGGTCGTCGAGTGCCGCGGCCCAGCCGTAGGTCGCCAGGCGGCCCGCCCGCTGGACCACGTCCCGTTCCAGGATCGCGTGGAAGCGCGGCCACGCGGGGGAGACGATCTCCTCCCAGATCGCGCTCAGCGCCTCGGCGAACAGCCGTACGACGTCCGGTGAGAACAGCACGTCCCCGACGGGCTCCGAAGGACGCGGCATTCCCTCCAGGTTCCTGGTGATCTCGTCGTGCGCCCGCGCCACCGGGGTGGCGCGCACCACCGCGATCTCCGCCTCGAACGGGGTGTTCACCCCGTTCGGCGGCGGCGCGGGGAAGTCGGCGTTGTAGTGCCGTTCGCGGAACAGCGTCACCATGGCACCCAGCCCCGGGTGCGCGAGCAGCAGCTTCCCGTACGGCTCCCGCATCCTGCCGGCCCACGCTCGCCACTCCCCGGCCTCCCTCCTGCCGGAGAGGATCCAGAGCGCGTGCTTGGTCACGATGAGCGGGGAGATGGCGAACCTGCTGGCCATGATGTCGTGCGGGCTGACCTCGATGCGGAGGACCACTGGGCGACCTTTCGGATATATCCGAAAGCTTAGTCAGCCGTCCCGGTGCCTTCCACCATCGTGTCCATGACCACACAAGAGCGCGGCGCGACCTACACGGAGGTCTTCGCGAGCCGGGAGTTTCGTGTCCTGTTCGGAGGCTTCACCCTCCTGGTGGCGGGGGACCAGGTCAAGATGCTGGCCCTGTCGGCACTGGTCTACGCGCGAACCGGCTCGCCGGGGTTGTCGGCGGCGGCGTACATGCTGGGTTTCCTTCCCTACATCGTCGGCGGGACGTTCCTGCTCTCGCTGGCCGACCGGATCCGGCCGCGCGCGCTGATGATCGCCGGCGAGCTGCTGCGGGTGGTGACCTGCCTGCTCCTGGCCTTCGCCGGGCTGCCCATCTGGGCGATGCTCGTCCTGGTCCTGGCCACCGGGCTGTTCTCCCCGGTCTTCGGGGCGGCGCGCAGCGCCCTCCTGCCCGACCTGCTGCCGGGCGACGCGTTCGTCCTGGCCAGGTCCGTACTGAACGTGACGGCGGCGGGGGCCCAGATCGGCGGCCTGGCGGCGGGCGGCGCCATCCTCGCCCTCGCGGGACCTGCGGGGGCGCTGGCCGTCACCGCCGCGCTGTCCGCGCTGGCGGCCGTGGTGCTGCGCTACGGCCTTCCCGACTTCCCCGCCCGGAACGCGAGCGCGGGGAAGCCGGAGGGCGACGGCGCCGTACGGGAGACGCTGCGGGTCAACCGGGCACTGCTGGCGGACCCCCGGGTACGCGGCCTGCTGCTCGCGCAGTGGCTGCCGGTCTCGCTCGTGGTGGGTGCCGAGGCGATGCTGATCCCTTACCTGGGGAACTCCGCCGGTCTCGCACTCGCCGCCGCCTCCGTCGGCCTGGCGGCCGGAAGCTTCGTCGTCGGCCGGTTCGTCTCGCCCACCGGCAGGGAACGGCTGGCGTTTCCCCTCGCGGTCGTGTCGGGCCTTCCCCTGCTCGCCTTCGCCGCCCAGCCGGGGCTCGCCGGAGCCGCGCTGATCGTGCTGCTCTCCGCCGCGGCGTCGACCGCCTGCCAGCTGGGGTTGCAGCGGTGGTTCGTGGACGCGGTGCCCGAACCGGTCAGGGGTCAGGCCTTCGGCCTGGCCGCGGCGGGAATGATGACCGGCCAGGCCGTGGGCGGTGCCCTGGTCGGCCTGGCCGCCGAGCTGACCTCCCCGCACACGGCCATCGTCGTCACGGGAGCCGCGACCGTCATCTCCTCCCTCGTCCTGCACCGGTCGCTGAGAGCCGTCACGCGGCGACCCGCGTGACGGTTTCCACCGCCCCAGGGGAGCCTGACCGGCGAACCCGGCGCGGCCGGCTCACGCTCTCGGTGCCCTGCCCGGTGGGGGGCGGCCTCACAGGCGGGTGCCGGGCCACCCGCGCGAGGTGCGGACGCGCAGGCGGCCGTAGCCGAACTCTCCGGCGATTTGGACGTGCAGCCTGCCCGGACGTGCGCGGCCGGGCACCGCGCAGGTCACGCCGCCCCATTCGGTGCGCACCTCGTCGACGTTCGCGGTCGCGCCGGGCGGCAGGACGATCGCGGCGGAGCCGTAGGTGAGCCGGAGCTCGATGTCGATCCGCGGATGCCGTACGAGGGCCTGGGACAGGTCGAGCCGCACCCCGCCGTACTCGGACTCGACGCGCAGCAGGCGCGGGACCTGCCAGTCGCCCGACCGCCTGATACGTCCGCCCGTGGACGCCAGCCGGAGCACGTCGTCCGAGCCGTCCGAGCCGTCCGAATCGTCCGAGTCGTCCGGGCCGTCCGGCAGGTCGGCGACCACCGGCAGCAGATCGCCGTGGGACCTCGCCGTGAGCGCGCGTTCGAGCCGTTCCTCCATCTCGCCGGGGGTGAGGCGACCGTCGGCGAACGCCTGCTGGAGCTGGTGCACGACCCTGTCGCGCTCTCCGTCGGAGACGCGTATCCGCGGTTCCATCCGCGCCTTCGTCTGCCTGTCGTCACCGAGCTCGGTCATTGGCTGACCGCCCTCTTGTACAGCCGGATGGACAGGGGCACGAACACGACCAGGAGCAGTGCCGACCAGAGCAGCGTCGCCGGCACCGCGTGCTGGAGCGGCCAGGCAGCGGGCACCGGCATGGCCGCGTTGGTGTTGCCGAAGAGCTCGCGAGCGGCCTGGACGACCGCGGAGACGGGGTTCCACTCGGCGACGACCTGCAGCGGCCCGGGCAGGCGGGTGCTGTCGACGAAGGCGTTGGACAGGAAGACCAGCGGCATCGACACGATGGTGGCGATGTTGTTGAAGACCTCGGGCTTGCGCAGGGCCAGCGCGACCGCCGCGGTCACCCACGAGAACGCGTACGCGAACAGCAGGAGCAGCAGGAAGCCCAGCACGGCCCGGTGCGGTTCCGAGTGGATGCGCCAGCCGACGACCAGCCCGACGAGGGTCATCGCGATGACGCTGCTCGCGTTCATGAGGACGTCGCTGGAGGTCTGGCCGGTCAGCACCGCCGACGGGGACATGGGCAGTGTGCGGAACCGGTCGAAGATGCCTTTCTGCAGGTCCAGGGTGAGCGTGTAGCCGGTGATCTGCGCGCTCGTCACGATCGTCTGGACGAAGATCCCGGGAATCATGTACTCCTGGTACGACATGCCCGGCAGGCTCATCATGCTGCCGAAGACGTACGCGAACAGCAGCACGAACACGATCGGAAGGATGATCACGCCGCCCAGCAGGTCGGGGGCTCGCTTGATCTTGAGGACGTTGCGCTTGGTGATCGTCATGCCGTCGGCGACCGCCATCTGGAGGGCGTTCATCGGCTCTGCTCCTTCGTCGTGGTGAGCTCGCCGGCCTGGTGTCCGGTGAGGGTCAGGAACACCTCGTCCAGCGTCGGCCGCCGCAGTCCGGCGTCGCGTACGGCGACGCGTTCGGCGGCCAGGTGGTCCAGGGCCTTGGTGAGTGAGGCCGTGCCGTCGCTGACCGGGATCGTCAGCTGGAGCGCGGTGGCGTCGGTCCGCATCTCCCCCACGGCCAGGGGAGCCAGCGTGCGCCGCACGACGTCCAGGTCGGCGGCGCTGGTCATGGTCAGCTCGACGCGGTCGCCGCCGACCTGGTCCTTGAGCTCGTCGGAGGTGCCGAGCGCGATCACGCGGCCGTGGTCGACCACCGCGATCGTCCTGGCCAGCCGGTCGGCCTCCTCCAGATACTGCGTGGTGAGCAGCACGGTGGTGCCGTCGGCGACGAGCTCGGAGATGACGTCCCACAGGCTCACGCGGGCTCGGGGGTCGAGGCCGGTGGTGGGCTCGTCGAGGAACAGGATGGGCGGGTCGGCGACCAGCGCTCCGGCCAGGTCGAGGCGGCGTCGCATGCCGCCGGAGTAGCCCTGCACGGGGCGGTCGGCCGCCTCGGTCAGGTCGAAGCGTTCCAGCAGGTCACGGGCTCGCTGCTTGCTGCGTTTGATACCGAGGTGGTAGAGGCGGCCGACCATCTCCAGGTTCTCGGCACCGGTGAGGTGGTCGTCGACGGCGGCGTACTGGCCGGAGGCGCCGATGTGGCCACGTAACCGGTGCGCGTCGGCGACGACGTCGAACCCGGCGACCGTGGCGCGGCCGGAGTCCGGTTTCAGGAGGGTGGTCAGGATTCGCACGGCCGTGGTCTTGCCTGCGCCGTTGGGGCCGAGCAGGCCGAACACCGTGCCCTGGGGGACGGACAGGTCGAGCCCGTCGAGGGCGACGACGTCGCCGTACTTCTTGACCAGCCCTTCGGCCATGATCGCGGGGGGCATGCGGTTTTCTCCTTCGTTCGTTTCGGTGGGATGAGGGGGTGGGGAGGGGGATGAGGGCGTGACGGGATAGCGGGCGGTCGCCTTTCGACCGTCCGGACGCGTTTGTCAGCCGGGGCTGGTGGAGTTAGATGTCGAGGTCCTCCACGGCGGGACGCTCGGCCATGTCGGCGATCAGGTCGTAGAACTCGTCCGGGATCCTGCCTCGCAGCTCCTGGAAGGTGTTCACGACCTCAAGCGTGGCCTCGCCCTGGATGAAGCCCCAGCTCGAGTCGGCCAGGCCGAGATAGGTCCGCCACGCGCCGCGGGAGAGGAGACCCTCCAGCCAGTTGTCGGACCCTGATGTCAGGCTGTCCGTCCAGTCGGGCGAGCGGTCCACGTGCAGGACGTATTTGTCCTTACGGGAGCGGTACACCCGGAACATCTCCACCCGGCTGCCCGTCGTGCGTCCCCACTCGCCGAGCAGCACCCCGGAGAAGCGCTGCTTGCGGCCCGTGCCGCCCTGGCCGACCTGCACGATGATCTCTTCGTAGCCCTCCTGGCGGCCTTCTTCCATCTCGACGTAGCGCCGCAGCGCCAAGCTGATCGCCGTCGACAGCTTGCCTCCGGCGAGCTCCTGTGCCCGCTGGAACAGGGGCAGATCCTCGTCCGAGACGTAGATCGTTTTATTGGGCATCGTTCCATCCTCATCCCGTATACGTATAAGCCTACGTATAGAGTGAGACGCACGGCAAGACCCTTCCTGAATTTCGCGTTATGTCGTGACTTCTCGCCGGTTGGTCGTCGCTCTGAGGGAGAACCGGCCCAGGTGGCCCAGGTGTCGTCCTGGGAAGGAGACGCGACCCCTCGTAGGGGGTGATGAGGGCGCCTACGTCGGCCGGCGGATCGACCTGCTCAAGCTGTTGCGACCCCTCGTGAGGGCGATGAGGAAGGGGGCCCGAGGGCCGGAAGGCAGGCGAACGTCTCCGCGGGTCAGGCGGTCGTACGCTATCGCGGCCGTCAGGCCGTAGGCCGCGTGCGGGACGATGTCGGAGACCCACGACGACGCGCTCCAGTCGCGCGGGGCGGTCAGGCCGAACGCGGTGAGAGGGACGACGCTCGCGGTCATCGCCATCGCCGACAACCCCAGGGCGGCCACCGGCGGAGGAAGGCGCCGGTCTTCGGCGAGCAGGCCGTAGAGGGCGCCGACTCCCAGGCCCGTCGCGTACCCGAGCAGCGCGCCCAGGCCCTCGCGCCTGCTGTCGGCGGTCCCCTCCGGGCCGAGGTCGACATCCGCGCGGTCGGCCAGCCTGCCCGCGGCCTGGGCCGGTAGTTCGCTCGCGGGCCGGCCGCGTACGACCATGTCCAGATAGCCGGCGATGTTCAGCGCGGTGGTGCCCGCCGCGCCCGCGAGGATTCCGGCCGTCAGGCTCACGGTCGCCGCCTCCCCGCCGGTGCCGCGTCATCGGAGCGGAGGAGGACGACCGGATCGTGGACGCGTCCCGGTCCCGCGATGGCCCGCGCCCGCGGGCGCCGCCGAACGACCGGCTTTCACCCCTGTGACATGCGTTCTCCCCCGAGTCGGCAATGAGGTCGGTATGCCCGTCGTCGCCACGACCAACCCCGCGCCGGCGCGCCTGTCGTGGCGCGAACATCTCGTCTGGTTCTTCTCGCGGTCGCGCTCGGTGCTCGGACGTCGTCCGCACGCGATCAGTATTTTCGCCACCCGTTTGTCATACGCCCCGTCCACGCTGCGGAGCGGTGATCGGGCACCTGATCACGGGCTTCGAGAGAACGATGCCGCCCCCTGCCGCTCTCCGGTGACGCTTCGAGGTCACGGCCGGGATCAACACCACCAGTCGTCGAGTGGGGTGACCGGAACGGCCCGCTTGTGCCGGGTCGCGAGGTAGAACGACTCCACCTTCGCCGCCACGTCCGGCGCGACGTCGACACCTTCCAGATAGTCGTCGATCTGGGCGTACCTCAGGCCGAGTGCCATCTCGTCGGGCAGTGCGGGCCGGTCGTCCTCAAGGTCGGCGGTCGGCACCTTCTCCCAGACACTCGGTGGTGCGCCCAGCTCCTGCAGCAGGGCGGCGCCCTGGCGCTTGGTCAGTCCGGTCAGCGGGGTGATGTCGACACCGCCGTCGCCGTACTTGGTGAAGAAACCGGTCACCGCCTCGGCCGCGTGGTCGGTGCCCACGACGAGCAGGCCCAGCTGCCCGGCGATCGAGAACTGGATCACCATGCGTTCGCGGGCCTTGATGTTGCCACGCACGAAGTCCCGCAGCTTGGGCTCATCGCCCAGCAGTTCCCGCAGGCCGAGTGCCGTCTCGGTGGCGACGGCGTCCGAGCTCGGCTTGACGTTCACCGTGATCGACCGGTCGGGCCGGATGAACGCCAGCGCGATCTGCGCGTCGTGCTCGTCGGCCTGCACGCCGTAGGGCAGCCGCACCGCGACGAAGGTGGCCTCGTGCCCTTCGGCGCGCAGCTCCTCGACGGCGAGCTGGCACAACCTGCCGGTCAGCGTGCTGTCCTGGCCGCCACTGATCCCGAGCACGTAACCCTTGGCCGGGGTCGACCGCAGGTAGCTCTTGAGGAAGTCGACCCGCTGCCGGATTTCGACTTTGGGGACGATGGTCGCCTTGACGCCGAGTTCGGTGAGAATCTGCTCCCGTAGGTTCGCCATCCCCATACAGTACCGATCGCCGAGATCCTGGCCGATGAGGCCAGGAGAACCGCCGCGGCCACACCGCGCGGAACGGCCGGTCACCCGCCGGCCCCTTCCCCAAGCTCTCAGATCAGCGGGACGTTCGTGGAACACTCCTCCGCGGGGGCTTCCTCGGGCTATGCCTCGCCTCGGTGGGATGGGCGCGCGAGCAGGCCGGTGATCAGGACTTCGAGCGTCTCGCGGAGGGCCGTGGTGAAGTCCATCCGCATGGCGGCCAGCGACGGGTCGGCGTCGTAGGCGGCCAGCATCGCGGCCGCCGGGCGCGAGTGGGTCCACACAGCACCGGTCACCATGACGGTGGCGGCGGTGAACCTCATCGCGTCGTGCTCGCCCAGTTCGCGGATGTGCTCGCCGATCAGCCCGCTCAGGGTGATGGCGTTGGCGATGGAGGTGCGCTTGTACCGTGCGGCGACCTCGGGGGAGACGTTGTGCTCCAGCACCGCGGCCTGGGAGGCGAGCAGGTCGCACAGGACCGGGCGGTCCGCCAGCGAGGTCGCGAGCGTGGCGGCCACCTGGTCGCCACGCTCGTACGGTGTGCCGGCGTCGACCGCGGTGGCGAGCGCGCCGCCGAGCCCTCCCAGCCACTCCTGCGAGGCGACGTCGAGCAGTTCGAGCAGCACGGCCTCGCGCGACTCGAAGTAGCGCAGCACGTTCGACTTGGCCAGGCCGACGCGCCGGCTCAGCTCGTTGAGGCTTATCTGCGCCACCGGCATCTCGGCCAGCATCGCGGCCGCGGTGTCCAGGATCGCCCGCCTGCGCACCGCGCGCTGCTCCTCGCTGCGCGCGCGTTGGAAGGTCGTCATCCCCGCAGTCTACAGACCGGCGGTCCCTTGTTAACAGACCGGTAGTCTGCTAGCGTTCCCGTCAACAGACCGTCAGTCTTTAAGGGAAACCCGAGGAGTCGCCATGTACGCCGTCCCCGACCAGAGCGGCAGGTTCGCCGTCGTCACCGGCGCCAACAGCGGCACGGGCAGGGAGGCCGCCCGGCGTCTCGCCGACGCCGGGGCACGCGTCGTGATGGCCGTCCGCACGGTCGCCAAGGGCGAGCGGGCCCGCGCCGAGATCCTGGCCCGGCACCCGCACGCCCGGCTCGAGGTGCGCAGGATCGACCTGGCCGACCTGGCGTCGGTCAAGGAGTTCGCCGACGGGATCATCGCAGAGGGCACCCCTTTGGACCTGCTGGTCAACAACGCCGGGGTGATGTCCCCGCCCACCCGCATGACCACGGCAGACGGCTTCGAGCTGCAGTTCGGCAGCAACTATCTCGGTCCCTTCGCCCTGACGGTCCGGCTCCTGCCGACGGTGCTCGCCGCCGCCGCGCCGCGCGTGGTCACCATGAGCAGCGGCACGGCCCACTTCGGCCGGATCCATTTCGAGGACCTGCAGTTTGAGCGCCGCTACAGCCCCGGCCTCGCCTACGCCCAGTCCAAGCTCGCCGACCTCATGTTGACCCGGCACCTCGCCGCCCTCGCCGTCCAGCGGAACTGGAACGTGCTGAGCACCGCCGCCCACCCCGGCTACACCCGTACGAACTTGCAGACGGCGGGCGCGAGCCTCGGGCGCGACAGGCCGTCGCGCCTGCGCACCCTGTTCAACGCCATCGACTTTCTGCCGTCGCAGGACGTCGAGCCGGGCACCGAGCCGCTGCTGTACGCCGCGACCAGCCCCGACGCCGTCGCGGGCGGCTACTACGGTCCCGGCGGGCGATTCGGCCTGGTCGGCCCCACCGTCACCGCCCGGGTGCCTCGCAGGGCGCTGGACTCCGCGACCAACGCCCGGCTGTGGGCCGAGGCCGAGCGCCTCACCGGCGTCGCCCTGCCCGCCCACGTCGCCTGACCGTTCACGTCGTACGGAAGCCGGTCACGGCGGGAGCTCTCCCGAGCCCCGGCGGATGAGCCGGGTCGGCAGCTCGATCCGTTCGGGGGGACCGAGGTCGCCGGAGAGGCGGCGGAAGAGCAGCTCGGCGGCGGTGCCGCCGAGCCGGACCGGGTCCTGGGCCACCACGGTCACGCCGGGGCTCAGCAGGTCGGCCAGTTCGAAGTCGTCGAAGCCCACCAGGGCGGGCCGGTGTCCCGTGCGCAGCGCGGCCACGGTGATCCGGCCGTTGCCGGTGAACACCGCCGTGGGCGGGTCGTCGCCGGAGAGCATCCTGACCAGGGCGGGACCGGCCTGCTCGGCGGGACCGGTCGCGACCAGGGAGGCGTCGAACGCCAGGCCCGCCTCCCCGAGGGCGCGACGGTAGCCGCGCAGGCGCTCACCGGAGGTGAAGATGGACGCGCTGTTGCCGACGAAGGCGACGCGGCGGTGGCCGTGCCGGATCAGGTGGGCCACCCCGGCTTGCGCGCCTCCGGCGTTGTCGCAGAGCACCGTGTCGGTGTCCAGCCCGCCCGGACGGTCGGCGAAGACGGCGGGGACGCCCGCGTCGAGCTCGGGCCGCAGATAACCGTGGTCGGTCCCGGCGGGCACGATGATCAGGCCGTCGACGCCGCGGGAGCAGAAGGTGAGGACCAGTTCCCGCTCGCGCCGGGGATCCTCCCCCGAGGAGCCGCTGAACACCAGCGAGCCGTGCCGGAGCGCCACGTCCTCGACCGCGCGGCCGAGCCCGGAGGAGAAGGGGTCGGCCACGTCCTCGATCACCAGGCCGATGCTCGCGGTCCTGCCCCGGCGCAGGACGCGGGCGCTCTCGTTGCGCCGGTAGCCGAGCCGCTCGATGGCGGCCGTGACCCGTTCCGCGGTGGCGGGGGCGACCCCCGGCTCGTCGTTGACGACCCGGGAGACGGTCTTCAGCGCCACCCCGGCCACCGCCGCGACGTCCTTCATGGTGGGACGTCCCCGCGAGCTCTCTGTCACGGCCCGATCATCGCCCAGGTTCAGCGTGCTGACAACGTTGTCATCAAGGTGGTGTGCACGGTGCCGCCCGTTGGGCTCGGCGGAGGTACGGCGGTCGCGGGGCGATGGGGGCGGGGGTCGCGGGGCGATGGGGACAGCGGGCCCGCGGTGGAAGGGGGGTGGCCAGGTCAGTGGTGGAAGGGGGTCAGGTCAGCGGGGGGACAGGGCGCTGCCCCTGACGCCCGACGCGTGCAGATCGGCCTCCACCCGCGCGGCGGTGGCGAGCAGCGGCGGGAGCAGGTGGCGGCGGGCGGACTCCGAGGTCGTACGGCTCGCGTGGGAGGAGATGTTGATCGCGGCGGTCACCCGTCCGGAGCGTTCCCTGACGGGGACGGCGATCGAGCGCAGGCCCTCCTCCAGCTCCTGGTCGACCATGGCCCAGCCCTGGGCGCGAATTTTGTCGAGCTCGGTCCTGAGAGCGGCGGGGGAGGTGATCGTCTTGGCGGTGAACCTGTGGAGCTCGACGTTCGCGAGGTAGACGTCGAGGTCGTCGGGCGGCAGCCAGGCCAGCAGCACCCGGCCCATCGAGGTGCAGTGGGCCGGGAACCGGGTGCCGATGTTGATGGTCACCCGCATGATCCTGCTGGTCGCCACCCGGGCCACGTAGACGACGTCCTCGCCGTCGAGCACCGCCACCGACGCCGACTCGTGCACCTCGGCGACGAGACGTTCGAGGTGCGGCTCGGCCACCTCGGGCAGCGAGAGGCTGGACAGGTAGGCGTACCCGAGGTCGAGGATGCGCGGGGAGAGCGCGAACAGCCGCCCGTCGGTCCTGACGTAGCCGAGGTCAACGAGCGTGAGCAGGAACCGCCTAGCCGCGGCCCGGGTCAGACCGGTCGCGCGGGCCACCTCGCTGAGCGTCAGCTCGGGGCTCGTCGCGCTGAACGCCTTGATCACCGAAAGCCCGCGTGCCAGCGACTGCACATGGTCCGAGCCACGGTCAACCGGTTCGATCATCCCCGTCCTCCTCGTTCCGCTCGAACTCTAGCGCCGCCCGTGCCACCGCGAACGCCCGGTTGGCGGCGGGCACGCCCGCGTAGATCGCGGTCTGCAGGAGCACCTCCTTGATCTCCTCCTCGGTCAGGCCGACGCGGAGCGCCGCCCTCACGTGCATGGCCAGCTCGTGCTCGTGCCCGAGCGCGGCGAGCATGGCCAGCGTGATACAGCTGCGGGTGCGCCGGTCCAGGCCGGGGCGGGTCCAGATCTCGCCCCACGCGTACTTGGTGATGAACTCCTGGAAGTCCGCGGTGAACGCGGTGGTGCTCGCGACGGCGCGGTCCACGTGCTCGTTACCGAGTACGGCCCGGCGCGTCGCGTCCCCGGCCTCCCACCCGTTCGTGCCGCTCATTCCTCCGGCCTCCCACCCGTTCGTGCCGCTCATTTCCCCGGCCTCCCGGTTCGTGCCGCTCATCTCCCCGCTTTCCCCGTTCGTGCCGCTCATCTCCTCCGTCTCCCCGTTCGTGTCTCCGGCCGCACGCCCGTTCGTCCCGCTCGTGTCCCCGGGTTCCCGTCCGTTCGCGTCGTTCATCTCTCCGGTCTCCCCGTTCGTGTCTCCGGCCGCACATTCGTTCGTCCCGCTCGTGTCCCCGGCGTTCCGCCCGCTCAGGTGCGGGCTCTCGTGAAGTTCTCGTGGGCGGCGAGCGCCCGGTCGACGAAGGTGGCGGCGGAGCCGAGGGCGCCCGCCGGGTCGAGGGCCGCGTCGATCTCCCCGGCGGTCAGGGAGACGCCGGGATCGGCGAGCAGGACCTCCCGCAGCTCCGAGCCCTCCTCGGTGGCGCGGGCGCAGGCGGCGTCCACCAGCCGCCGGGCCCGCGGGGTGCCTCCGAGCCGTACGACGACCTGCTCGGCCATCAGCAGCCCGCGGGTCGCCCCGAGGTTGGCGCGCATCCTCGCGGTGTCCACGGTCAGGCCCTCCAGCACCTCGCGGAGCCAGGAGGCGGCGCTGCCGGTGAGCCGGAGCAGCTCGCCCAGCGTCTCCCACTCCGCCTGCCAGGGGCCCGCCGCGCGCTCGTGCTCCTGGATCATGCCGTCCAGGATCGAGGCGACCAGCCCGGGGACGCGCTGGACGCAGGCGAGCACGGACATCGACCCCACCGGGTTGCGCTTGTGCGGCATCGCGCTGGAGGTGCCCCGGCCGGGCTCCGCGGGTTCGGCGACCTCCGCCACCTCGGTCTGGGCCAGCAGCTTCACGTCGTTCGCTATCTTGCCGAGCGTCCCGGCGGCGGTGCCGAGCGCGCAGGCCAGCCGGGCCACCGGGGTCCTGTCGGTGTGCCAGGGGACGACCGGCTCGGCCAGCCCCAGCCCGGCCGCCAGGAGCGGCGGCACCTCGTGGCCCCGCTCGCCGAGGACCGACAGGGTGCCCGCCGCCCCGCCGTACTGGACCGGCAGCGGCACCTCCGCCAGCCCGGCCCGCGAGTGGTCCAGCGCGCTCAGCCAGCCCGCCGCCTTCAGCCCGAACGTGACGGGTACGGCGTGCTGCAGGACGGTGCGTCCGGCCATGACGGTGCCGCGGTGTTCGGACGCCAGCCGCGCGCAGGCGTCCGCGCAGGCGGACAGGTCGGCCAGGACCGGTGCCAGGGCACGGCGGGCGACCAGCATGGCGGCGGTGTCGTTGATGTCCTGGCTGGTGGCGCCGTAGTGGACGAACCGCCGCAGGCCGGGCTCGATCCGCTCCCGCAGGGCGGCGACCAGCGGGATGACGGGGTTGCCGGTCCGCGCGGCCCTCCCGCCCAGCTCGGCGATGTCGTAGAGCTCGGGATGGCGTGCCTTCGCCAGCGCGGCGGGCACCTCGGCGGGGACCAGGCCGATCCCGGCCTGCGCACCGGCCAGCGCGGTCTCGACGTCCAGCATGGCGGCCAGCCACGCCACGTCCGACACCTCCGCCGAGGCCTCGCCCCTGGCGAACATGCCGGAGAACAGGCCGCCGGTCGCGGGAGAGGTCATGTCCACCTCCGGGTGGTTCGAACGCCGCTCAGGAGCCGGTTCCCTCAAGGACGACGGCGAGTCCCTGGCCCACGCCGATGCAGATGGCGGCCAGGCCGTACCCGCCGCCCCTTTGGTGCAGCTCGTGGGCGAGGGTGCCGAGGATGCGCGCCCCCGAGGAGCCGAGGGGGTGGCCGAGGGCGATGGCGCCGCCGTTGATATTGACGATCTCGGGGTCGAGGTCGGGCCACTCGGCGAGGCACGCCAGCGACTGGGCGGCGAACGCCTCGTTGAGCTCGACCACGCTCAGGTCGGACCAGCCGATGCCCGCCCGCTTGAGAGCCGTACGGGCCGCGTCGACCGGTCCGATGCCGAACAGGTGCGGCTCGACGCCGATCACCGCGCGGGAGACGATCCTGGCCAGCGGGGCTCGCCCGGACCGGGCGGCCCCGGTCTCGTCGCCGACGAGCAGCGCGGCGGCCCCGTCGTTGAGGGGGGAGGCGTTTCCCGCGGTGACGGTGCCGCCGGGGCGGAAGACCGGTTTCAGGCGGGCCAGGGACTCCTCGGAGGAGTCGGCCCTGACGGACTCGTCGTGGCCGAGGGCGTCGAGCGGGACCACCTCGCGATCGAAGACGCCGCGCTCCCAGGCCGCGGCCGCGCGCAGGTGGCTGCGCAGCGCGAACCGGTCCTGGGCCTCGCGGCCGATGTCGTAGCGGTCGGCGAGGATCTCGGCGCCCTCGCCCAGGGCGACCGTCCACTCGGCGGGCATCCGGGGGTTGACCATGCGCCAGCCGAGGGCCGTGTCGTGCAGGGTCCGCTCTCCCCGGTCGAAGCCCCGCGCCGGCTTGGGCATCACCCACGGTGCCCGGCTCATCGACTCGGAACCTCCGGCGACCACCAGGGACGCGTCGCCCACGGCCACCGCGCGGGAGGCGGCGATCGCCGCCTCCAGGCCGGAGCCGCACAGCCGGTTGAGGGTCGTGCCGGGCACCGTCACCGGTAGTCCGGCCAGGAGTACGGCCATCCGCGCGACGTCCCGGTTGTCCTCGCCCGCGCCGTTGGCCGCGCCGAAGAACACGTCCTCGATCGCGGCGGGGTCGAGGGCGGGGGCGCGGTCGGCCAGCGCGCGGACGACGTGCGCGGCCAGGTCGTCGGGGCGGACGCCCGACAGCGCCCCGCCGTACCGGCCGATGGGGGTGCGGACCGCGTCGAGGATGTAGACGTCGTTCACGATCGGCTCCTGTCCGCAGGGTGTTCGGGTGTCGCGGTCACGGGGGACCTTCCGGCCGTGGGACAGCGGTGCCGGATGGTGTGCGGCCTACCCGGTGCCTCATGTTTCACGCGGGCTTCGCGCCCCCTCACGCGGTTTATGTGCTCGCGTCAACATGTGTTCGTTGTGCGAACAAAAGTTCTCTGAATGAACATACTAACCCGCTGTCCGGATGGTCAATTCGGCGCTGCCGGTTCCTTGACACACCCGATATCGGCGGCGTAACTTCCGCGATACGCCGCGTTCGTTCAGGGAATCATTGTTCGCATAACGAACGCCATCCCCCCACTGCTTTCCCCCGGGAGGCCCCGTGCGCCGTTCCACAGCTGCCCTGACCGGCATCCTGACCGGCGCGGTCGCGCTCTCCCTGCTGTCCGCGTGCGGCTCGGCCGGGCAGCCCGCCACCGGCGGCCAGGACGGCCAGGGCAGGGACAAGGTCAACGCCGGGGTGATCGCCATCGTGGACACCGCGCCGATCCACCTCGGCAAGGCCAAGGGGTTCTTCGGCAAGCAGAACATCGACCTGACGATCACGCCCGTACAGGGTGGGGCCGCGAGCATCTCCGGCACCGTCGGCAACCAGTTCCAGTTCGCCTTCGCCAACACCACCTCCCTGCTCGCCGCGCGCGAGCAGGGACTCGACGTGAAGGTCGTGGCCAACGGCGTCTCCTCCACGGGCGAGCCGGGCAAGGACTTCGGCGCCGTCCTGGTCAGGGAGGACAGCCCCATCCGGAGCGCCAAGGACCTGGCGGGCAAGAAGGTCTCGGTCAACCAGCTCAAGAACATCGGCGACACCACCATCCGCGCCTCGGTCCGCAAGGCGGGCGGCGACCCCTCGACGATCGAGTTCGTGGAGCTGGCCTTTCCCGACGCGCCCGCGGCCCTGACGGGCGGGCGGGTCGACGCGGTCTGGGTGGTCGAGCCCTTCGTCAGCCAGGCCCTGTCCCAGGGGGCCCGCGCGGTGTCGTGGAACTTCGCCGAGGCCGTCGACGACCTGACCGTGGCGATGTACTTCACCGGCGGCGGCACCGACCCCGACCTGGTCAAGCGGTTCACCGCGGCGATGAACGAGTCGCTGTCCTACGCCGAGGCCCACCCCGAGGAGGCCAGGGAGATCCTGAAGACGTACACCAAGATCGCACCCGAGGTGATCGCCAAGATCAACCTGCCCAGGTGGGGTACGGAGATCAACCGCGAGTCGGTGCAGGCGATCGCGGACCTGGCGCAGGGAGACGGTGTCCTCAAGAGCAAGGCCGACGTGGCCGCCCTGATTCCGTGACCCACACCACCGGGCATCCCACGACCCACGCCGCCGGGCATCCCGCGACCCGCGCCACCGGGCGGAACGGGTCGCGTACGGGAGCCGTTCCACGGGGGTTCTCGCGGGTGGCGTACGGCGCGGCGGGGCTGGGCGCGCTGCTGCTCGTCCTGGAGGCCGTCCCCCGGCTGGGACTGGTCGATCCGCGCCACCTGCCGCCCGCGTCGGAGATCCTCCGCGCGCTGGCGGCCGAGCTCGCCACCGCCGAGCTGTGGACGGCGCTGGGCCAGACCATGTGGGGATGGGCGCTCGGCCTGGCCATCGCCTTCTGCGCCGCGGTACCGGTCGGGGTGGTGATCGGCGTCGTGCCCGGCCTGCGGGCCGCCACGCACTCGGCGATCGAGTTCCTGCGTCCCATCCCCTCGGTCGCGCTGATCCCCCTGGCGACGCTGCTGTTCGGCGCGTCCCTGGGCTCCACCCTCCTGCTGGTCGTCTACGCCTCGTTCTGGCAGGTGCTCATCCAGGTCCTGTACGGCGTCGCGGACGTGGACGCCGTCGCCCACGACACGGCCAGGTCCTACGGCCTGTCCGCCTGGTCGCGGATCCGCAACCTCGTCTGGCCGACCGCCCTGCCGTACGTCATGACCGGCCTGAGGCTGGCGGCGGCCGTCGCCTTCATCCTCGCGATCACCGCGGAGCTGGTCATCGGCAGTCCCGGACTCGGCCTGGCCATCCAGGTCGCCCAGTCCGGCGGCGCGGTGCCCACCATGTACGCCCTGGTCGTGCTGGCCGGGCTGATCGGCATCGGGGTCAACCTCGCGGTCCGCCTGCTGGAACGGCGGATCCTCTCCTGGCACCCCTCGGTCAGGCGGGAGGCCGCGGCGTGACGGAACACCGCGTCGTGGAGGGCGCCGGGCGCCGGGTGGCGCGGCGGACGCTGACCGTCGCCGGGGTGCCCGTGCTGCTCGTGCTCGCCTGGTGGGCCTACAGCGTGCTGTCGGGGAGTTTCTACGTGCCCACCCCCGGCACGGTGGCGCGGGCGTTCGCGGAGACGTGGTTCTCGCCCCGGCTGGTGGAGGACGCGCTGCCGAGTGTGCTCAGGCTGCTGGCCGGGTACGCGCTCGCCACCGCCGCCGGGGTCGGGATCGGGGTGGCGATCGGGCTGTCGCCCCGGCTGCGCGCCGCCGCCGAGCCCGTGCTGGAGTTCTTCCGCGCGATCCCGCCACCGGTGCTCGTCCCGTTGATCATGCTGCTGGCCGGGATCGACGACGGCATGAAGGTGCTGGTCATCGCCTCGGGGTGTGTCTGGCCGATCCTGCTCAACACGGTCGAGGGGGTCCGCGCGCTGGACGAGGTGCTCTCGGACACCTGCCGCATGTACGGCGTGCGCGGCACCTCGCGGCTGCGCCACCTGGTGCTGCGCGGGGCGAGCCCCCAGATCATGGCGGGCCTGCGGCAGGCGCTGTCCGTCGGGATCATCCTGATGGTGATCAGCGAGATGTTCGCCAGCAGCAGCGGCCTGGGCTTCACGATCGTGCTCTTCCAGCGCGGGTTCGAGATCCCGGAGATGTGGAGCGGCATCCTCCTGCTCGGCCTGCTCGGCTACGGGCTGGCCGTCCTGTTCAGGCGGCTCGAACGCCGCGTCCTTTACTGGTATTACGGCCGTGGGGGTGACCGTGCTTGAGGTCTCCGGACTGAGGAAGGTCTACGAGGGGCGGAACGTCGAGGCCCTGCGCGACCTGACGTTCCAGGTGGACACGGGCGAGCTGGTCTGCGTCGTCGGTCCCTCGGGGTGCGGCAAGACCACCCTGCTGCGCTGCGTGGCGGGCCTGCTTTCCCCCACCTCCGGGTCGGTGCGGGTGGCGGGCGTGCCGGTGACCGGCCCGCCGCGGCGCATGGCGGTGGTCTTCCAGGAGTACGGCCGGAGCCTGTTCCCCTGGATGACGGTGCGGCAGAACGTCGAGCTCCCGCTCAGGGAGAAGAAGGTGCCGCGCGGGCGCAGGGACGAGCTGGTGGCCGGGTCGCTGGCCTCCGTCGGCCTCGCCGACGTCGCCGACGCCCACCCCTGGCAGCTGTCCGGCGGCATGCAGCAGCGGGTGGCGATCGCCAGGGCGGTCGCGTACGAGCCGCAGGTGCTGCTGATGGACGAGCCGTTCGCCGCCGTCGACGCCCAGACCAGGGCGGACCTGGAGGACCTGATCCTCGCGCTCTGGCGCGACCTCGGGGTGACCACGCTGTTCGTCACCCACGACATCGACGAGGCCGTCTACCTCGGCCAGCGCGTGGTCGTGCTGTCGTCCTCGCCGACCGTCGTGCTGGAGGACCTGGAGATCGACCTGCCGCCCGAGCGCGACCAGCTCACCACCCGCTCGCTGCCGCGCTTCGCCGACCTGCGCGGCCATCTTTACGCCCAGATCCAGCGGGCGAGGGGTGAGCGGTGAACCCGGCGGAGGTCCGGCCGGTGAGGACCGTCAGGGACGCGACCTTCGACGTGCTCCGCCGCGCCGGTATGACCACGATCTTCGCCAACCCAGGATCGACCGAGGTCTCCCTGCTGGCCGGGTTCCCCGACGACCTGGAGTTCGTCCTCGCCCTGCACGAGGGCTCGGTCGTCGGCATGGCCACCGGCTGGGCCATCGCGCGCGAACGGCCCGCGCTGGCGCTGCTGCACACCACGGCGGGACTGGGCAACGCGGTCGGCGCGATCGCGACCGCCAGGGTGAACCGGGCACCGCTGGTGGTGCTCGTCGGGCAGCAGGACCGCAGGCACCTCGCGCTGGAGCCCTTCCTGACCGGGCGCCTCGACGGTCTCGCCGGTGACTACCCGGTCCGGGTCGACCAGCCGGTCCGCGCCCAGGACGTACCGGGGGCGGTGGCCAGGGCCTGCCACGAGGCGGTCACCTCACGCGGGCCCGCGCTGGTCGTGGTCCCCATGGACGACTGGTCCGCGCCCGCCGGTGACGACTGGTCCCTGACGGCGGGGGACGGCGCGGGGGACGGCGCGGGCGCCGGTCGCGCGGGAGGCGGGACGCTCGCGGCGCCGCTGCGGGTCATCCGGCCCACCGCCGTCGCCGACGCCGACCTGGAACCCCTCGTCACCCTGCTGGCCGAGGCCCGCTCACCCGTACTGGTCGTCGGTGCCGGGGCGGACTCGGCCGAGGCGTGGCGCGCGCTGACCGCGCTCGCCGAACGGCTGCGCTGCCCGGTCTGGCAGGAGTCGTTCGGCGCCCGCGCCGGGTTCCCGCAGGACCACCCGCAGTTCGCCGGGATCCTGCCCGCGGGCCGGTCGCGGCTGCGGGAGGTCCTGGCCGGGCACGACGCGATCCTCACCGCCGGGGCGCCGGTGTTCCGCCAGTACCCCTACGAGGACGGCCCGCTGGTCGCGCCCGGTACCGCCGTGGCCGTCGTCACCGACGACCCGGCCGAGGCGCACCGCAGCCCCGCCGACCTGGCCCTGCTGGCCTCGCCCGCGGTCGTCTGCGCCCGCCTCGCCACGCTGCTGCCCGCCCGCTCCACGGCCGTGCCGCCACTGCCGCCGCGCGCGCTGCCGCCCGTCCCGCCCGGACGCGGCGAGCCGCTGCGCGCCGCGCACGTCCTGCACGAGCTGGCCCTGCGTCTCGCGCCCGAGACCGTGGTCGTCGAGGAGACGCCGTCCTCCCGTCCCGACCTGCACCGCCTGGTTCCCGCCCGGCGACCGCTGGGCTTCCTGTCGGCTGCCATGGGCGGGCTCGGGTTCGCGCTGCCCGCCGCGGTCGGCCTGCGGATGGCCGCGCCGGACCGCCCGGTGGTGGCGGTCGTGGGCGACGGCTCCGCCCTGTACGGCATTCAGGCCCTGTGGAGCGCGGCGCACTACGAGGTGGGGACGCTGTTCGTGGTGCTCGCCAACGGGCGGTACGCGGTCATGGACCGGCTGGCGGAGCGGGCCGACGCGGGCAAGGCTCCCTGGCCGCCGTTCACCGAGGTCCGCATGGCGGCCATGGCGAGGTCGCTGGGATGCCCGGCGCGGCGGGTGGAGACCTACCGCGAGCTGGGCGACGTGCTGGACGAGGTGGTCCCGGGACTCGCGGGGCGGCGCGAACCGCTGCTGCTCGACGTGGCGGTCGTGCCCGACCCGGACTTCCAGCCTTGACGGCCGGCCGTGGTGGCCATGGTGGCCGTCTTGGCTGGGACAGCGAGCCCTTAACCATGACAAAGGAGGCGCTATGACGCTCATGGATACCAAGACGTGGGCCGGTCAGATCTTCGGGAACGGCTGGGTCCCCTCGCGTTCGGGCGACGTGGCCGTGGTCGAGCCCGCCACCGGCGCGGAGCTCGGCCGGGTCGGCGTGGCCGGGGTCGAGGACGTGGCGGCGGCGGCCGTGCTCGCCGTACGGGCGCAGCGGGAGTGGGCGGCGACCTCGTTCGAGGAGCGGGCGGCCGTGCTGCGGCGGGCCGGGAGGCTGTTCGAGGAGCACGCCGAGGAGATCCAGGACTGGCTGGTCCGCGAGGCCGGGTCGATCCGCCCCAAGGCGGGCGTGGAGACGCACGTAGCCGCCGAGGAGTGCCACGAGGCCGCCGCGCTGGCGTCCCAGCCGCTGGGGGAGATCCTGCCGACCGTCAAGCGGAGGCTCAGCCTGGCCCGGCGCGTACCCGCGGGGGTGGTCGGCGTGATCGCCCCGTTCAACTTCCCGCTGATCCTCGCCATCCGCTCGGTCGCCCCGGCGCTCGCCCTGGGGAACGCGGTGATCCTCAAGCCCGACCCGCGTACCGCCGTCTCCGGAGGCGTCGTCATCGCCCGCGTCTTCGAGGAGGCGGGACTGCCGCCCGGCCTGCTGCACATGCTGCCGGGAGGGGTGGCGGTGGGACAGGCGCTGGTCGGCGACCCGCTGGTACGGGTGATCTCCTTCACCGGGTCGACCTCGGCGGGGCGCGCGGTCGGCGAGGCGTGCGGGCGGCTGCTCAAGCGGGCACACCTGGAGCTCGGCGGGAACAGCGCGCTCATCGTCCTGGACGACGCCGACCTGGACCTCGCGGTCTCGGCGGGCGCCTGGGGCTCGTTCCTGCACCAGGGGCAGATCTGCATGACCACCGGACGCCACCTGGTGCACTCCTCGATCGCGGAGGAGTACGTGGCCCGGCTCGCGGAGAAGGCCGACCACCTGCCGGTCGGCGACCCGGCGGGCGGGCAGGTCGCGCTCGGCCCGCTGATCGACGCCGGCCAGCGGGACAAGGTCCACGGCCTGGTCACCGCGAGCGTCGAGGCCGGGGCGAGGCTGGCGGCGGGCGGCACCTACGAGGGACTCTTCTACCGGCCCACGGTCCTGGCCGACCTGCCCCCGCGCGCGCCCGCGTACATCCAGGAGGTGTTCGGCCCGGTGGCGCCCGTCGTGCCGTTCTCCACGATCGAGGAGGCCGCCGCGCTGGCGTCCGACAGCGAGTACGGCCTGTCGCTGGGCATTCTGACCCGCGACGCGATGCGGGGCCTGGCGCTGGCCGACCTCGTTCCCACCGGGATCGTGCATGTCAACGACCAGACGGTGGACGACGAGGCGGTGGCCCCGTTCGGCGGGGTCGGGGCGTCGGGCACCGGCTCGCGCTTCGGCGGGGGACGGGCCAACATCGAGGCCTTCACCGAGACCCGCTGGGTGACGATGCAAGGAAATATTGCGACTTACCCCTTCTGACGGACCGGTTCCGGCGGCCGGTTCTGACGGGCTGGGTTTGACGGGCCCGTTCCGGCGGGCCGGTTCTGACGCTTTCTGGCGGTCGGCGGTGGAATCGAGCCCCAAGGGGCCGTCCGCCGGGCCGCGCCGTGCCCCGCGGGCCACAGACCGGGCCACAGACCGGGCCGTAGACCGGGCCGCGCCGTGTCCGATGGTTCGTCGAGCGGACCGGAATCCCGGCCCGGTGGGCCGTTGGCCGGGTCGGGCCGTGCTCGGCGGACCGGCGGGCGGGCGAAGGGGCCGCGACGTAACCTCTCCCGGTGGTTCACCACGAGGCTTATGGGAGAGTTGGGCAATGTCCGAACGGGGAGTCGGTGGGTTACGGGTGTCGCGGATGTCGCGGGTGTTGCTTATCGCGGGGTTCGTGCTCGCGGCCCTCAACCTACGGCCCGCGCTGGCGGGCATCTCCCCGGTGCTGGGAGAGATCATGGACGATCTCGGGCTGAGCGCCGCCGGGGGAGGGGCGATCACCACGGTCATGGTGGTCTGCCTGGGCATCCTGGGCCCGCTCGCCCCCCTGCTCGCCCGGCGCTTCGGCCTGGACCGCACGCTCATGGCCGGGCTGCTCATCCTGGCCGCGGGCGTGACGCTGCGCAGCACGGGAAGCGTCCCCGCGCTCTACGCGGGCGCGGCCGTCGCCGGCACGGCCATCGCCGTGATGAACGTGGCGATGCCCGGCGTGGTCAAGCAGCACTTCCCCTCGCGGGTCGGGCCGTTCACCGCGGTCTACGTCTCCGGCCTGGTGCTGGGCGCCGCCGTGGCGTCCGGTTCCGTGGTCCCGCTTGAGCGGGCCACGGGGCTCGGCTGGCGCGAGGTGACCGCCATGACCGCGATCCCGGCATTGGCGGCGGCCGCGCTCTGGCTGCCCCAGGCGCTGCGCCGCCCCGCCCGCCCGGAGGCCGCGCCCAGGCCGTTCGCCCTGCTGCTCCGCAGCCGGGTGACCTGGTACGTCACCGTCTACATGGGCGTGCAGTCGCTGACCTTCTACATCATGCTGGCCTGGATACCGACGATCTTCAAGGACGCGGGGCTCCCCGCCGACCAGGCCGGATACATGCTCAGCCTCACGAGCCTGGCCCAGGTGGCGGCCACGCTGACCGTCCCGGTGCTCGCGGGACGTGCCCGGTCGCAGGTGCCGTACGTCACCGCCGCGACCGTCCTCACGGTGACCGGATACCTCGGCGTGCTGATCGCCCCCGCGGACCTCCCGTGGCTGTGGATGATCATCCTCGGGGTGGGACAGGGCGCCTCGATCGCGCTGGCCATGCTCATCATCGCGCTCCGCGCGCCCGACCCGGTCTCGGTGACCGCGCTGTCGGCCGTCGCCCAGTCCGCCGGCTACACGCTGGCCGCGCTCGGGCCGTTCCTGATCGGCGTGCTCTACCAGCTCTCGGGCGGCTGGACGCTGCCGCTGCTGGCCGGGCTCGGCGCGTGCGTCGTGCAACTGGGGGCCGGGTTCCTGGCGGGACGCCCGGTCGTGGTGGTCGGCGCCGACGAACCGCGCCCGGCCGAGGACTCGCCCTCCCTGGCCTGACACGCGTTCCGCTCCCTTGTGTTCCCCTCCGAGACCCGTGCCCTTTATGACTTGCTGCCTCCGTGACCCGTTTCCTTTGCGAGTCGTTGTTCCACTGGTCATCTGGGCCTCCTACGGTCCTGAACATGATCCGTAGGCTTCTGGCCGCGGCGCTGGCGGTCCTCGCGACCGGTACCGTCGCCGTTGTGCTGCAACAACCCGAACCCGCGACCGCCGAGCCCCGCGGCCGCGAACCCGTCGTCATCGGCCACCGGGGCGCCAGCGCGCACCGGCCCGAGCACACCCTGCTCGCGTACGAGACCGCGATCGCGCTCGGCGCCGACTACATCGAGCCCGACCTGGTCTCGACGAAGGACCACGTGCTGGTGGCCAGGCACGAGAACGAGATCGGCGGCACCACGGACGTCGAGAACCACCCCGAGTTCGCGGGACGCCGGACGACCAAGACCATCGACGGCGCCTCGATCACCGGCTGGTTCACCGAGGACTTCACGCTCGCCGAGCTGAAGACGCTCAGGGCCGAGGAGCGCATCCCCGACCTGCGTCCGGACAACACCGCCTTCAACGGCCTCGCGGAGATCCCGACCTTCGACGAGGTCGTGGCGCTCGCCAAGCGGAGCGGGGTCGGCGTCTACCCCGAGACCAAGCACCCGAGTTACTTCGACTCCATCGGGCTCTCCCTGGAGGAGCCGCTGCTCGACGTGCTCGGCCGCCACGGCTGGCGCGGGAGCCGGGACCCGGTCTTCATCCAGTCCTTCGAGACCGCCAACCTGCGCGAGCTGAGCAAGAAGACCAGGCTGCCGCTGGTCCAGCTCATCACCGCCACCGGCGCCCCGTACGACTGGATCGCCGCCGGAGACCCGCGCACCTACGACACCATGGTCACCCCCGCGGGGCTCCGCGACGTGGCGAGCTACGCGGACGGCGTCGGCGTCGACACCAGGCGGATCGTGCCCGTCGGCCCCGACGGCCGCCTCCTGCAGCCCACCCCGCTCATCCGGGACGCCCACCGGGCCGGCCTGAAGGTCCACACCTGGACCGTCAGGAACGAGAACGCGCAGCTCCCGGTGGACTTCCGGCTCGGAAACCCGGCGAGCCCGGCCTACCCGCGCGCCACCGGCAACGTGATGGGCTGGCTGGAGAAGCTCTACTCCCTCGGGATCGACGGCGTCTTCGCCGACGACCCGGGCATGGCCAACGCCGTCAGGGAGCGCGTCTTCTAAAACCTCCGGGCACGGCGACCCGCACTGGGGTCTCGCGACGGCGAGACCCCAGTGCCCCTCGTTCGAGGACGGAGTGCCGTCCCTCAGGCGACCTCGACCATCTGCTCGGCGTCGTCCATGGGACGCAGCTCGTCGGCGTAGCTGACCGAGACGCGGCGCATCACGCCGCTGTCGCTGATGGAGTACTGGCCCAGGCGCCACAGCGGCGGCGAGTACGCGTGGATCGAGACGCTGCCGTGCACCGCGCCGGTCAGCCGGTGGATGTGGTCGGGGCCGAAGGAGAAGGACTCGCCCTCCGAGATCACGGTCTCCAGGTGCTCGCCCCCGATGCGGGGGTTGCACTCCAGGAGCGTCCCGGCCACCACGCGGACGGCACCCGAGGAGGTGTCGTGGTCGTGCCAGCCGGTGTCGTCCTCGGGACGCCAGCACAGCAGCCAGACGTCCACGTGGGAGTCGCGGTAGAGGGAGGCGAAGTGGCGCCCGCCCTCCTCGGGGAACTCCACCTGGTCCTTCCACCCGGACGGGTCGGCGGCCAGCTCGTTGACCAGGTCGAGGAGCTCGCGCCGGTCGAGGGCGCGGGCGGGCAGGGCCTCGTAGCTCATGAGGTCTCACCGCCGAACGGCCTGGAGCCCGCGGTGTCCACTCGCCCGGCGTGACCGGCGCGACCGGCGCGGTCGGCGGGCCGGGCGGCTCGTGCGCGCCGCTCGCTCGCGGCTCTTCTCGCCGGGAGCGCACAGCTCTCGCGGCCCTGGTACTGGTTCACTTGCGCGACTCCTTTCCGTTCAGCAGGCGGTTCGGGTTGGTGACCGCGATGGCGTGCCAGGCGGCGTCGCCGAGCGCGGGGTCGGGTGCGGTGGCGTAGGGCTGGTCGGAACCGCTGACCACGATGTCGACGCCCAGCTCGCGGACGATCGCGTCGATGGCGCGCGGACCGTAGGAGGAGGTCTCCAGGAACATGTCGGGATCGACCTGTCCCCGGCCCTCGCCGCCCCGGTTGGCCAGGCGCTCGGAGTGGAGCGGGGCCAGCCCGGCGAGCAGCGAGAAGCAGACCCGCAGGCGGGGGTGACGGGCCCGCCCGAAGGCGGCGAAGGCGTACCACGCCGCGTGCATCTGCTGCACGTACGGCACGACGGCGGGCCACCAGCCGGGGCCCTCGGGCTCGGTGGCGGGGCCGGGGTGCACGAAGAGGGGAAGGTCGCGCTCGGTGAGCACGTCGAGCAGCGGGGTGACCCTGGCCAGGCCCGCGGCGTCGCGCACGGCGGTCGCGGGCAGCTGGAGCCCGGCGAGTCCCGGCCTCACGCCCCGTGCGCCGTCACCCGCGCCGTCGCCGTCCTTCACGTCGTTCCGTACGCCGTCTCGCGCGTCGAGGGTCCTGGCGAGCCTGGCGGGGTCGATCTCGCTGAGGCAGGTCGCCGCCCAGGCGCCGAAGGGCGCGGGCAGGGCGAGGGCGTCCTCGTGGTAGGCGTCGATGATCGGCCAGGCGTCCTCGGGGGGCAGCGACTCGATGCCGAGCGGGCTGGACAGTGACACGAGGGCCAGGTCGAGGCCTACGTTGAGCGCGAGGCGTCCGGCGAGGTCGTGGTCGGCGGGGTCGACCTCGTAGGCGGGCTCGCCGTCCAGGTGGAGGGTCCAGCCGTCGAGCCGGGGCGCGGTCGTGCGGCGTCTGAGGGCCTCCACGAACGCGGGCGTCCACAGATGCTGGTGAACGTCGACGGTCACGGCGGATCTCCTCCTTTCGCACCTTCGAGGTATTCCCTACCTAGAATAGGGGTAAACGCCTTCACCTCGCCACATCCAACAGTGACACGGTTCAGTGAACCGTTTCAGTGAACCGCTTCACCTCGCATTGTGTCAATACCTCCCGCCCCTCTCGACACCCCTGATCGCGTGGGGAGCGCACCCCCGGAGGCCCCGAGGAATAGGCTGGTCCGATGCCCCAGCCACGGAAACGAGCGACCATACGCGAGGTGGCGAAGGCCACCGGCCTGTCGCCCGCCGCCGTCTCGTACGCCCTGCGCGGCATGCAGGTGTCGGAGGAGACCATCGAGCGGGTGCGTCAGGCCGCGGCCGAGCTCGGTTACGAGGCCGACCCCATCGCCCGCGCCCTGGCCAGCGGCCGGACCGGCATGATCGGACTGCTCTGCGGCTCCCTGGAGGACCTCTGGCAGCAGGCGCTGGCCGTCGGCATCGGCCGCGCGCTCAAGGACAACGACCGCTACGCCCTGATCCTGGACGCCGCGGGAGACCCCGCCAGGGAGCACACGCTGGCCAGGCAGCTCCGCGACCAGCGGGTGGACGCGCTGATCGTGCAGCCGGTCGACCCCGCGGCGCCGCTCTGGGCCGATCTGTGCGAGGGGCTGCCGGTGGTGTCCATCGGCGACGCCCTGGCCGGGGCACGCGCCGCGGGCGAGGTCGTCTTCGACAACCGGGCCGGGGTGACCCTCGCCCTGGAGCACCTGCGCGAGCGCGGCCACCGGCGCCTGGCCGTCCTCACCTCGACCAGGGCCAGCACCCCCGACCGGCCCGCCGACGTGCACGTCATGGCCGAGGCCGGGCGGCTGGGCCTGGACATCGACCTGGTCACCGCCTCGCAGTCGCTGGGCCCCGCCACCCGGGTCGCGGGCGAGATGCTCGACGCCGGCCACCGGGCGTTCTTCTGCTTCGCCGACTCGATCGCCTACGGCGTCTACGCGGCCTCGGCCGAGCGGAAGCTGGGCATCCCGTTCGAGGTGTCCGTGATGGGCTACGACGACCATCCCATGTCGGGCCTGCTCACCCCCGGTCTGACCACGGTCAACTGGGACATCGACGGCATCGTCCGCGCGGCCGTCCGCATCGTCGTGGCCGCCGCCGACGGCAACACGCGCCGCCGCCGCATCGTCCAGGCCCCCCAGCTCCGCGAACGCGGCTCGGTGGGCTGACCCGGAAGTCTCAGGAGGCGAGGCCGGGCAGCAGCCCGCGCGCCGCGTCGAGGTCGGCGTCCAGGGGGCGGTCCTCCATCGCCGGATCGAGCGGCAGGTCGCAGGGCAGGCCGCGCTGCCGCAGGGCCCGTAAGGAGGCCACCAGCTCGCACGCCAGGACGATCTCCAGCGGTTCGGCGGCGGCGAGCGCGGAGCGGGCCGCCTGCGGGGTGAAGCTCGCGTGGTCCTCGGTGCCCAGGGAGAGCACCGCGCCGCCCAGGGTGACCGGGGCGGCCAGGTGGCGCAGCTCGGCCAGCGCGGAGTGCGCGACGTACTCGAGGATCATGACCCCGGACAGCCCGGGACGCTCGGCGAGGAAGGGGAGCAGGCCCGTGTGGGCAGGGTCGTTCAGGGTGGAGAGCCTGGCGGCGCTCAGCGTCGCGGTTTGCACGAGCGCGGCCCGCAGGGCGTCGAGGGCCAGCGCGACCCGCGCCGAGTGGAAGTTGCCGTTGTGCCAGGCCCGGCCACCGGCGATCAGCGGGTTCTCGGGAGCCGCGTTCATCTCCTCGGTGATCGTCCGCTCCGCCCGGCCGAGAGCGTCGAGGACGGCCCCGTGGACCTGCGGGAAGGCGCGATAGCCGTACGGGTCCTGGACGCGGCGCGGGCTGGTGGAGCCGACCAGGGCGCGCAGCCCGGCCGCGACCTCGGTCTGCTCGGGGCCGCGCTGCACGACGGGGGACAGCGGTTCGAGCGAGGCCTCGATCGCCTGGAAGGAGCGGGCCGCGACCGCCGTGGTGGCGGACAGGAGGACTCCCAGGCGGTGACAGGCCAGCGCCGCGTCCGCCAGGGTCGCCGCGCCCGAGCTGATGAACGGCAGCGCGTCACCGGAGGCGAGCGCGAACCGGGGTACGGGATCCCCCACCTGCGTCCCCGGCGGGCCGGATCCAGCCCGTTCCCAGGACACGGTCTTTCCGGCGTTCCCGGCGTTTCCGGTGTCCTCGATGTCTCCGGCTCCGGTCCCGCTTCCCGGCGGGGGATTTTCGGTCCGTACGCCCTCGGAGGGCCGGGTCCACGGGAGCTCACCCAGGAGACAGAGCGCGGTGGTGGCCAGGGCGGTGAGGTCGCCGGTGCCGATGGCGCCGTAGGTGCGGATCGGCGGGGTGAGGCCCCGGTTGACGGCGGCGGCGAGGACGGGCAGGAGGGCCGGGTCGACCCCCGAGCCGCCGGCGAGCAACTGGTTGAGGCGGACCACGAGGGTGGCGCGGGCGCGGAATTCCTCGATCTCCGGTCCGGCGCCGCCCGCGTGGCTGCGGAGCAGATCCAGGCCGGTGCCCTCGGCCTCCACGTCCTTGTTGGCGCCCACGCCGGTGGTCCGGCCGTACACGGGCCCGTTGAGCAGGCCGGACATCCGCCATGCCGCCTCCGCACGGCCGGTGGAGCCCAGTGCGATCCCGGAGCCGCGTGCCGCCCGGCCGACCTGCTCGCAGGTCAGGTGGGCGCCGTCAAGGACGACGGTCATCGGCTCAGTCGCCGATGACCGCGTCGAGGATCAGGTCGAGCAGCCAGCTGACCACGCCGATGACGATCGCGCCCCAGAACGCCGCCCAGAAGCCCTCGACGTGGAAGGGCAGCTTGAGCTGCTCGGCGATCCAGCTGGTCAGCAGCAGCAGCCCGGCGTTGACCACCAGGGCGAACAGGCCCAGCGTGAGGATGTAGAAGGCGCAGCCGAGGGTCGCGATGATCGGCTTCAGGACCGCGTTGACGATTCCGAAGACGAGGGCGACGGCGACGAGCGTGCCGATCTCCTTGAACGGGGTCCGCGCGGACACCGTGATGCCGTCCACGAACCGGGTCGCCGCCCACAGGGCGGCTGCTACGACCAGTATTTTGATGATTATTTTCACGTTTCGGCATCCTCGCATGGATGATCGAACGGGCGGTAGGTCCGAGCCCTGAATGTGGATATATACGGATAACAGGGAGCTCGCTGGCCGGCCCGGCACCCGCGGCTCCGATCGCCGCCGGTGAGACGGTCGCCACGATCGCCGGGACGCGAGCCGACCCCGGCTCCCGGGGAGAGTTTCGCATCCGTGACCGTATGCGGTCATGAAAGTGGCCGGATCCTGTCAGGCGCGCCGCTCTCCGGCGGGGAGAACCGGCACCGGATGGGAAAGTCCCAGGTGAGGAGCACGAATCGCCGAGGGGGCCTCATCATGTCCGATGACCGATCGTTCACTGGCCGGCAGGGGAGGCCGCCCGCGGGAACCGGGGCGGAATCCGGAGCCGGAGCCGGCACAGAAACCCGCCCTGTTCCCAAGCCCGGCCCCCCGCCCAAGCCTGGCCCCCCGCCCAAGCCCGGTCCTGTTCCCAAGCCGGGCCCTCCGCCCAAGCCCGGCCCCGAGACCAAGCCTGGAACGGAGAGCAGGTCGGGGGCAGGGGCCAGGCCGGGAGCGGGGACCGGGCCCGCCTCCGATACCAGGCCCGGCGCGGGTGCCGGGCCGGGGAGAGGGGTCACCTCCGAGACCAGGACGCAGGAGCGAGCCGCCGACCGTACGACGCCGGGAGAGGGTCGTATCGTGTCGCGGGAGATCCGGCTCGTGTCGCGCCCCTCGGGCTGGCCGACTCCGGACAACTTCGAGCTGGTGGAGGTCGAGCTGTCCCCTCCCGGCGAGGGGCGGATCCTCGTCCGCAACCTCTTCGTGAGCGTCGACCCGTACATGCGGGGGCGCATGAACGAGGGCAAGTCCTCCTACATCGCGCCCTTCAAGGTCGGCGAGCCTCTCGACGGCGACGCTCTCGGCGAGGTCGTCGAGTCGCACGCGCCCGGCCTCGCGCCCGGGGACATCGTCACCCACAGGTACGGCTGGCGCGATCACGCCGTTCTCGACGCGGAACAGGCCCGCAGGGTCGAGGAGATCCCCGGCGTCCCGCTCACCGCCTACCTCGGCGCGCTGGGCATGACCGGTCTCACCGCGTACGTGGGCCTGCTCGACATCGCCCACTTCGAGGAGGGCGAGGCGGTGTTCGTGTCCGGCGCGGCCGGGGCGGTGGGCAGCATGGCCGGGCAGATCGCCCGGCTGAAGGGCGCCTCGCGCGTGGTGGGCAGCGCCGGATCGCGGGAGAAGGTCACCCACCTGGTCCGCGATCTCGGCTTCGACGCCGCCTTCGACTACCACGACGGCAAGATCCACGAGCAACTCGCCAAGGCGGCCCCCGGAGGGATCGACGTCTACTTCGACAACATCGGCGGCGAGCATCTGGAGGCGGCCATCGAGGAGCTGAGAACGTACGGCAGGGTCGCCATGTGCGGGTCGATCTCCACCTACAACGCCACCGCGCCGGTCCCGGGCCCGAGCAACATCGGCCTGACCGTGGGAAAGCGGCTCACCCTGCGCGGATTCATCGTGTTCGACCACCGGGACCGCATGCCCGGCCTGATCACGGAGGTGGGCGCCTGGCTCCGCGAGGGAAAGATCACTCTCACCGAAACCGTCGTCGACGGCCTGGAGAACGCCCCGCAGGCGTTCATCGACATGCTTCGCGGCGCCAACGTGGGGAAGATGCTGGTCCGGCTGGTGCACTGACGGTGCATACCGTCGATCGCGCATGATAGCCATATTCTCGGGGCAGAAGGGGCGTGAGGGGGTGGGTCTGTTGGAAACGGACGAGCTTGAGTCGCTGTCGGCCCAGGAACTGCATGATCGCGCGGTCCACTACGCCGTGCACCACGGAGACCTCGGCTTCCTGTGGGAGCTGCTCACGTTGATCCCCGCGGCGGAGGCGTCCGCGGGTAACGAGGACCAGACGACCAACGACCTCAGCCGGGTCTCGGCCCTGCTCAGCGACGCGATGGCCTCGGGCCACGGGGAACTGGGCGAGGCGCTGCGGCCGTTCTACATCGAATACCTGTCCAAACATCCGGAGGCCTGAGGCGGGCCCGTTCCCGCCGTGACCCGGGCGTTCCTCCGTCTGTGGGCCTCTGTAGGGTGATCGGCAGATTCAGGGGGAGGAACGCCATGGCACAGGTGAGAGTGGAGCGGACCGAGGACGGGTTCGTGGCGCGCAACGACCGCGGCGCCGAGGTCGCCATGGGCGGCGGCGACGAGCAGGGGGTGTTCACCCCCGTCGAGCTGCTGCTCGTGGCGCTCGGCGGCTGCAACATCGTCACCGTGGAGCCGCTGACGGCCCAGCGTGGCCACCGCATGGTCCGCCTGGCGATGACCGTCCAGTCGGAGAAGGTCGAGGCGGCCAAGCTGGGGCCGATCACCATCACCTACGACGTGGAGCTGCCCGAGGGCGACGAGAAGGCCGCCGAGGTCCTCCGTGCCGTGGCCCACCGCGTCGAGGAGAAGTACTGCACGGTGAGCCAGGCCCTGAGGGACAACATGGAGATCAACCTCGAACTCCCCTGAGGGCGCCCCGGCAATCTGGGGGCATCCCGGGAGCCTGACGGCCCCGGGAGCCTCACGGCTTCGGGAACCTGAGGGCCCGGGAACCTGAAGGCACCTCCGGGAGCCCGCTGAGGCACCCGCCGGGAACCCGGTGGTCACCGCGATCCGGCGGGCCCGGTCGGCCGGCGGGTCTCCGGCCCGTGCCCGAGATCCGTGGCCCGTGCCGCGACCGCGCCGCTCCGCAGGCGACGCGCCCGCGAGTTCAGGCCGGTACGACCGCCCTTTTGATGGTGGTTTTTCGTGCGATCACCGGGGTTGGTGGCGCTTCGGTGATACCGGGTCAAGGTTGGGTGTAGGCGCAAAATCAACCTTTGGATGACGCCCCCGTTACATTTGGCTAGGTAGTGTTGTTGCAGGTCGAGGGGTCTGCGAAGCCCGGGGGGAGCGTTGCAGAGACTTTTCACCGGATAAGAACGCGAGGGGGATCGCGTTCCTGAGCGGAGCCGCCGGAGTCTTGGGGGAGACGATGGCAACGCCCGCGAAGAGACCGGGGCCGGACAGTTGGGGGACTGTCCGGCCCCGAGTCTGTGCGGGGCCGGACGGCGCCCGGACAGACCGGATATTCCAGGCGGCGGACAAGGGCCGAACGGGATCAACCGGGGTGCGAGCGCGCCGAGGCTGCTGCTAGAGTTACCTCCGTTGCAAGCGCCGCTAGCTCAGTTGGTTAGAGCAGCTGACTCTTAATCAGCGGGTCCGGGGTTCGAGTCCCTGGCGGCGCACCCACCGGCTGAAGCCGATGACCTGGGCACCTTCCGCATCGCGGAGGTGCCCTCAGTCATTTCCGGCCCTCACCCGGATTCTCCCGCCGTGCCCGTCCCTCACCTGATCGTTGGTCCTTCGCCGGGTGCAGGTGGCGCAGGACCTGAGCGCGTACGGCGTCGTCGAGCCCGTTGAGCAGGCGGTCGGCGCGGCCGTCGGAGGACGATCCGAGCAGTCTGGCGATGATGGCCGGAGGCATGTAGCCGAGCACGTCGCACGCCCTTTTCACGGGCATCGTCTCGATCAGGCGGATGGCGAGCGGGGTCGCGGCGAGGACACGGACGATGCCGGCCGCGGTCCGGGCGGCGGTACACGCGAGGATCTTCGCGACCTCGCCGGGGGGGATGGCGCCCAGCAGCGCGCCGCCCCGCCCCGGATCGACGTGGCTCAGCGCCTGGCCCGCGCGGGTCGTCCCCATCGCCCGCAGCACCGCGGCGGTCTCCTGGCGCCTGGCCGCCATCACGTTCAGCACGGTGCCGGCGGTTCTCGCCGGGGTCGCGTCGAGGATCGAGGCGACCTTCTCCGCGGACAGCTCCAGCAGGATCGCCCCCGCGACGTCCGGCTCCATCGGCACCAGCATCCGCTGGACGACCTCCGCGGGGAGGCGGGCGAGCAGCCGCGCGGCGGGTGAGGTCGCCATGGCGCCGACGATCCGGGCGGCTTCGGCCGGGGCCAGGACGCCGAGGTCCACGGGTCTCTCCGGCGTGCGCCCCGCGGGCCCGGAGGGGAGCGGCGGGGGCGCGGCCCTGGGCGACGGCGTGGCGGGGGGAACGGGCCGAGGCGAGGGCGCGGGGTCGGGCACGGAAGGAGGCGGCGAGGGGGTGGCTCTGGGACGGTGTGGTGAGGGCGCGGGGTCGGGCCCGGAAGGGGGCGGCGAGGGGGCGGGCCTGGGACGGTGTGGTGAGGGCGCGGGCCCGGAAGGAGGCGGCGAGGGGGCGGGCCTGGGACGGTGTGGCGCGGGGTCGGGGGCGGGCGGTGAGGGCACGGGCCTGGGACGGGGTGGCGAGGGCGCGGGTGGGGGGTCGGCGACGATCGACCTCAGGATGCCCTCCAGTCCCCGCGCGTCCATCCGCCGGTCGGGGGCCCTGCGCAGCAGCCTGACGACCGCGTCGGCCAGCGGCCCCGTACGAGTGAGGCGGGGAGGGTCGTCGAAGGTGATGGCCTTCATGGTGGCCGGCACGTTGCCGCGGAAGAACGGGGAGTATCCCTCCAGGGCGTGGAAGAAGGTCGCCCCCAGGGACCACAGGTCGGCGGGCGGCCCCGGGGGAAGGCCGTTGATCCGTTCCGGCGCCATGTACTCCAGCGTGCCCGCGAAGGCGTTCTGCGAGGTGAGGCGGCTCTCGCCGACGATGTGGGCGATACCGAAGTCGACGAGGAACACCTCACCTCCCTCGCCGACCAGGATGTTGGCGGGCTTCACGTCACGGTGCAGCACGTCGGCCCGGTGCGCGGCGGTCAGCGCGGCCAGCACCCGCCCGCCGATCTCGGCGATCCGGCGCTCGCCGAGGGGGCCGCGCTCGATCAGGTCCTGGAGCGAGCGGCCCCTGACGTAGGCCATGACGATCCAGGAGAGGTCGTCCTCCACGAACATGTCGTAGACCTCGACGATGCCGGGGTGCTTGATCCGCGCCGCGGCCCGCGCCTCGCGCAGCACGCGCCGGCGGCGCACGGACAGGTGCTCTCCGTTCGGGGCCAGGATGAGCTCCTTGAGCGCGACGCGGCGCCCGAGCAACTCGTCCTCGGCCAGCCACACGTTGCCCATCCCACCGCTGCCGATCACGGACAGAAGCCGGTAGCGGCCATTGACCAGGCGGCCGTCCATTCGGGGGGTCACGCAGGGTCAGTCGTCGTCATCGGGGAACAGTTCGATTCTGCCGGGGCGCTCGCCCGCCGGGCCGGTGGAGCCGGATCCACGGAACACCCGGGTGCTCGGCATCGCGCGCAGCATGTCGTCCTCGGCGGAGTAGTGGTCGTTGTCGGAGTTCTGCGGGTCGGTCATGTGCGCGGTCTTCGACGGCCCGGCCGGGGCCTGCACCCTGCGGGTGGAGCGCAACGGGTCCGGCTCCTCCCAGATATCCCATATCGATGCGGAGCCGTCGTCGTGGTCCGGCCGCGCCGCGGAACCCGGGGAGGGAATGGAGGAACCGAACTGGGAGCTGTAACTGTCTCGCGCGTCGCGGAACTCCTGCTTCGCCGCGAGGTTGAGAATCCTCTCGTAGTTGCCCGGCTTCTGCATCAGCTTGACCGCGACCGGCAGGCACTCGATCAGCAGGAACAGCAGGAACAGCAGGAGGTGGGTGGACCTGAGGGTGACATCCTCGCCGGAAACCTCGTTGAGGGCCTGCAGCCGGATCAGCAGCCCGTCGGTGGCCTTGTTCTCCGCGTCGAACGCGTTCTGCAGGTCGCTCTGGCGCCGCACGGCGGCGTCGAGCAGCTCCTGGGTCTTGGGCAGCGCCTGCGTCGCCTGGGCGAGGCGCTCCCTCTTGCTGCTCTCGTCCGTGGCGGTGAGCTCTGACTTGCGCTCCTCGATCTGCCGGTTGAGCAGGTCGACCCGGCTCTTGGCCTTCTCGTAGGTGCTCTTGCTGGCCTGGGCCAGGGGGCCGTTGCCCTTGCGCGGGCACGCCTTCCCGCCGTAGAGCTGGCACTGCCACTCGTCGTAGAGCTTGTCCGCCTGCTTCTGCTGGGCGTCGCGCTCCGCGGTCAGCGACTTGACCTTGGGGTCCTTGGCGGGATCCAGCGGGACGTCGCCCTTCGAAGTGATCACGTTCTGGAGGGCGGCGGTCTCCTTGCGGAGGCGGTTGAGCTCCTGGGCGACGCTGCCCGCGTTCTGCCGCGCGGTGAAGTCGTTGGCGCGTTGCTGCTTGATCTGGACGATCTGCGAGTCGATCTCGGACTTGAAGATCTGCAGCACCAGCGGGGTGGAGATGACGAGGCCGAGCAGCACGGCCATGAGGATCCGCGGCAGGGCCACCCGCCAGCGGCGCGGCCCGTCGGCGTGCATGGTGCTGACCAGCCACCGGTCGAGACTCATGATGGCCAGGCCCCAGACGAGGCTGGCCGGGATGGCGAGGACGAGGGAGACGCCGAGCGCGGAGTTCAGGGCGAACGTCATCGACACGACGGCCAGCACGCTGGTGGTGAGCACCGCTCCGCCGATGCCCTCGAATTTTCCCTGCTCGGTCGGGCAGAGCTTCAAGATTTCCGGGCGGGCGCCGGACAGGGCAATCAGGAGTGTCCTCATCTATTCCCCTTCCGAATGGCGCTCGAACTCGCGGCTATGAACTTTAGATCATGGGCGGGGAGCGTCGCCATGACACGGACACTATTATAATTCCGTAAGGTGTGATTCCTTATACCGCAGGGAAATCAAGTCCGTGGGACATCCCGGAGGTGATCATTGTGGGGCCGGCGCGACGTTGACAAAAGGCGGAAAGGGAATTACACCGCAGGTGTTCGGGAATTCGCCGAGGAGATTCCGGGTGGCGGGCAGAGCCGTCGTGCCGGCAGTGGGTCATGCCTTTCTTTAGACGCGTTACGGAGGCCTTCAGGTGACCGAGCCGGGTGAGGTTCTGCTCCGCAAGGCCCTCGCCGGGGCGGTCGCGGGGCTCGACGAGTCCGGGCGGCTGGCCGTGGTGGAGGTGGCCGTCGACGGGATCACCACCTTCGACCTGCGCCGCGACGACCTGGGCAGGCCGCGCTGCCGGTTCGACCCGGTGATCCCGTGGAGCTCCCTGGTGGGCGAGCGCAGGTGGGACGACACCGGGCGCGACCCCGCGCGGCGTGATCTCACGCGGCAGGACCCCACCGAGGAGGCCGTCATCCGCGCCGCGGGCGTTCACTCCCACGCCGCGCTGATCCTCGTGTGCTCCTTTCCCGACAGCCCGCTGGCCGGGCAGGCGCTCGCCTGGCTGCACGCGGCGTGCCCGGAGGCGATGGTCTTCGTCCAGGCGGACGTGCGGGTCGACGCGCTGCTGCGCGAGGTCGTCCGGAACGACCCGCTGGACCGCCCGTACGAGCTGGTCGTGCTGAAACGGAGCGCGGTGACGGGCGGCCTCGAACTCGCCGCTCACCAGCTGTTCGGCATCGGGGCCAGGCCCGGCGCGGTCACCGAGGTCACCGCCCGCTGCGGGGTGGGTGACGAGAGGGGCACCGCCTTCGCCGTGGTGGCCTGGGGCCGGAGCCCGCTGCTGCTGTCGCTGCAGTCCGCGCACCTCGTCCCCGGCCGTTACGATTTCACGGTCGAGCTGGAGAGGCCGGGCCGGGTCCGTTTCTTCGGCCTGCCGGGCATGGCGGACGACGACCGCAGCTGGGCCGACCTGGTCGCCGCGGTGCCGCGCCGGCTCGACACCCGGACCGGTTCGCAGCACCTGATCTGCGCGGTCGAGATCAGCGGCGCTCCGGGGGAGGTCGCGGAGCGGCTCGGCCGCCTCCGCCAGATGATCGCGAGGATGTCCGCGGGTCCCTCCGCCCCTCTCCGGGTGTCACTGGTCGCCTACGGCGCGCACTCCTACGACCGGAGGGTTCCCGAGGGGGAGGTCGAGGTCGTGGACTGGCTGGTCCCTCCCGGGCACGCCCTCGCCTCGCTGACCCGCCTGGAGGAGCGCGACCCGGCACCGGAGGGCCACCCGCACGGCGCGCAGCTGGAGGACATGCTCGCCGTGGTGGCCGGCCGGGTCGCCGAGGGGGAGGCCGAGCGCACGGTGCTGCTCACGGTCGGCGACCGGTCGCCGCATCCGGCCAGGGTGAACGGGACGATCCTGCCCTGCCCGCACCGGCATGACTGGCACGCGCTGCTGCGCCGGCTCGAACAGCATCCGGGCATGGCGTTCGGAGCGATCTGCGACCGGGACGTCGGGAAGACCGACCCCGTCTGGTCCCGCCTGGGCGCGACGGCGCTGACCTGGCTGAACGCCCTGGACATCCGAGAGTTCGGCGCCGAGCTCGGGCTGGCGGCGCCCCAGGACCAACCGATTCCCTTCCCTCTGATCGAGGTGCCATGACGAACATATGGAGCGGGCAGCGTATGGCTCCCGACGTCGGAGCCGGGCATTCGCTGCCCAACATCGCGATGTGGGGCGCTCCGGGCAGCGGCAAGACCACGCTTCTCGCCGCACTCAACATCGCCCTCCTGCGCCAGGAAGGCGACTGGAGCGTCGTGGGCGCGGACGCCCAGTCCACCAGCTTCCTGACGGAGAAGACCGCGGCGCTGTCGCGGGACAAGGTGTTCCCTCCGGCGACACAGGGCCTGGACAAATACAACTGGTTCCTGGTCGGGCGGTCCGCGCGGCGTGCCCGCTGGTTCCGCAGGTCGAGGGCGGCCCGCGCCCTCAAGATCGGCATCAACCTGCTCGACCCGCCGGGCGGCGCCTTCGGCAACCAGCGAGGGGGGGCCGGCACCTCCCAGCAGGACCTGCTCCACAACCTGGTGCACAGCAGGGGCATCGTCTTCCTCTTCGACCCCATCAGGGAGAACGAGGACGGCGACGCGTTCGAGTACCTCTACGGAGCCCTGGCCCAGCTCGCCGAGCAGGTGATCGCCGGGTCCGAGATGACGGACGGCAGGCTGCCGCACTATCTCGCGGTCTGCATCACCAAGTTCGACGACTTCAAGGTGCTGGAGACGGCGAAGCGGCTGAGGCTGCTGACGACCGACCCCGAGGATCCCTTCGGGTTCCCCCGGGTGGCCAACGAGGACGCGAAGGAGCTGTTCCAGCAGCTGTGCAGGGTATCGGCCAGCGGAAACGCGGATATGGTACTGAATGCTATTGGGCGATTTTTCCGTGAAGACCGAATTAGGTACTTTGTCACCTCGTCGATCGGCTTCTACGTCGGCCCCAGAAACAAACTCTTCGACATGGACGACTATCAGAATCTTGTTCCAACGGTTTCCGAGTCCTCGGACGGTCAGCCGGCCTCCGAGACCAAGTACAACACCGAGCTTCGGATACGCGGTGAAGTGCGTCCCATCAATGTGATGGAGCCGATGCTCTGGCTCGGACAGCGGATTTCCGCGCCGTAGCCGATCAGGAGGACTGGCCGATGAGCACGGTGCAGCTGCCGTTCGAATGGGCGGTGGGAGGAAAGCTCCCCGGCAGCGGTGACGACTACAAGATCCTCGCCTGCAGCCAGGGGCTGCTCAGCCGCTACGACTTCGAGGAGATCAGGACCGTCTACACGATCGGCACTCCGGAGGAGCTGCCCCAGATCATGATCGCGTGGGTGGGCAGCGGTGACGACGCGCATCTGGTTCTGGCCATCCAGAACTGGTCGGACGAGGAAGACAGGCGGCGCCGCAGGATCGCCCGCACCCACTACTTCTGCGTGCCGTACGCCCGCGTCACCCAGCCGCCCCTTCCCGTGTCCTACGAAGACCTCCACCAGGCTCTCGCGGTGTGCCCGCTGCCCACGGACAGGCAGCTCGTCGTCTCCGTTCCCACGCTCGACTCCGACGCGGTGGCGGCCAGGATCGACGGGACGGTCATGTGCACGGCCGCGCTGCTCATGACCGGCCAGCACGTCTGCGTCGTGGGCGGCGAGGCCGTTTCGACGGTCGAGCGCCTGCGATTCATCGACACGGTGGCCGCGCTGCTCCCGTACGGCATGCGCGCGAGGCTGACGGCGTCCACCTGGGCCAGCAGCACCGCCGACCACAAGATCAGGCTCGCGTTCAGCCAGCACGTCCCGGCCAGGACATACCCGATCGCCTGGGGACAGCTGGCGGAGATCCCCCCTCACGAGGAGGACGCGCGCGGCTACCTCACCCTGCTGGCGCGTCACGCCCTGGACGCCGACCTGGTCGCCTGGCTCGCCTCGCGGACCGAACCGCTCACGTTCGGCAAGAACGGCAGGTCCCGCGCGCTGGACCTTCTGCGGGGGTTCAAGCCCTCGCCCGTACTGGCGCTCATGCCCGCGCCCGCCCAGGCGCCCGCCCGGGCGCCCGCCCGGGAGCCGGTGGAAGGGCTGCTGACCGAGTGCGCCGACGCCCTCGAACGCGGGGGGACGGCTGAGATCAGGGACGTCCTCGACAGGCTGGACGGCGTTGTCGCGAGCCGCGGGCTGACGATCTCGGACGACGAGCGGGCCCGCTACCAGAAGATCATCAGGGACCGGCAGCTGCTGTTGCCGAAAGACGGCCTGCCCGAGGAGCTGGAGGCCTTCCTGCACGAGGTGATCCGGATGGCCGGATACGGTCTGGCGGCCACGTCCGCGCAGATGGACGGGGTCACCCAGGAGGTGGCCCCGCCGGCCAGGGCGTCGGCGACGGCGATCGTCCGCAGATCCCCTCCCGATCCGGTCGCCTCCATGAAGACGGCCTACGAGCTGGGCCGGGAGGAGCTGGAGGAGATGCTCAAGCCGCTGCAGACCAGGGAACTGGTCGCGGTGGCCGCGCGGCAGCCCTATGACATGCGCGTGGTGAAGATCGCCTGTGACGAGCTCGTCAGGCGGGGCAACGGCCATGCCGAGGACCCGGAGATCGCCGAGGTCCTGCGCGAGCACCGCTATCTCACCGACGCGATCAGCGCGCTCCATCCGGCCGGGGACCGCGCCCAGTTCGACTGGTCCTGCGACCTGCTGAGGGCGGCCTACGGGCAGGAATTCCACCTCAAGCAGTTCGAGGAGGTCTTCCGCTCACCGGGCGGACGGTCGGCGGTGCTGGTCGCCGCCGCGGTGTCCCTGTTCGGCGCGGGCGCGGGGGAGGCCCTGAAGAAGTCCGTCATCAATCTCGTGCGCGACTCGGGGCTCGACCGCAAGATCTTCGAGGAGGTCGAGAGGCGGCTGCTCGAATCCGAGTCCGGCGTGAGCCATCTGACCGCCGCCGCTCCGCCGCGGAAGAGGTGGTTCGGACGCGGGCGCCGGGGCAGCGGGGCCAAACCCCTCGTCCCGCCCTTCACCCTGTACGTCGTGATCATCGTGCTCGCGATCATCGCGCTGGTGGAGTTCTTCATGCTCATCCCGGTCCCGGGTTCCTGAGTGGGAGGCCGGCCATGCCGATAACCGTCGAGTGGGCGTTGTGGGGCATGTCCCCGGGGAGCAAGGGCCTGCCCGAGGTCCTGTCCTGCAGCCAGGGACGGATCGGCGCCTCGGGCTTCTCCAAGCTTGTCGAGCGGTACGCGATGACGACCCCCAGGGAGCTTCCCCAGGTGACGATCGCCAGGGCGGGCGCCGACGGGGACGCGCACCTCTTCCTGGCCGTCCAGGAGTGGTCCGGCACGTTCGACGGGCTGGGCCGGAGGATAGCGGTCACCCGCTGCTTCTGTGTCCCCTACGCGCAGGCCGCCCTCGGCCCCGTCTCCTACGAGGGGCTCTATCAGGCGCTGGAGAACAAGAGGCTGCCACCCGACGGCGCCCCGCTCGTCGTCACCCCACCGGCACTGGACGCCGAGGCCACCGCCGAGGCCGTGGATCAGACCGTCACGGGCGCGGCGGCCCTTCTGCTCACCGATGGACGGGTCTGCGTCGTCGAAGGCGGCCGGGCGTCGCTGCTCGACCGGCTCCGGTTCCTGGACACGGTGGTCGCGCTGCTCCCGTACGGCTTCAGGACCAAGCTGATCGCCTCGACGTGGGCTCCTCTCACGGCCACGCACCGCAGCAGGCTGTTCTTCGCCGACCACCCGTCGGAGGACGTGTTCAACATCACCTGGAGGCAGGAGGTGAACGTTCCCGCGAGCCACGCCGTCGCCCACCGCTATCACGAGATGCTGACGAGCAGGATGGAGGACGGACTCGCCGGACTGATCAGGCGATTCGCCCGGGAGACCGAGCAGAGGAAGTTCTCCACGGAGACCCTGGCGGCCGTCCTTCCGATCGCCGAGTCCGGCGGGGAGTCCTCCCACATGTCGATCGACGACCTGTTGATCGCCTGCGCCGACAGCCTCGAGTACGGGCAGGCCGGCCTGATCCCCGGCCACCTGGCCCGGCTCGACGCGCTGCGGGATTCGGCCGCCGTGAACGGCAGCGCGCGTCGCCGGCGCAACATCGTCAGTGACCGCCGCCTCCTGTCCCCGAGTCCCGCCCTGGTCCCGGCGGTTCAGGAGCATCTCTACGATCTGGTGCTGAGCGTGGCCTACGGGCCCCGGCTCACCGTCGACGGGCTCGACCAGATCCTTGAGGACGTGGACCCGATTCCCGCACGGCTGCTGACCGCGCTGTCCCGGATGCCGGCGGCCGATCCGACCGTCACGTTGAGGATCGCCGACCGCCTCGACCCGCACCGCTCCGCGCCGGCCCTCGCGTCGCTGTCCGTCGAGAAACTGGTCGAGGCGGGGGAGCGGGAGCCGATCGACACGTCCGTCGTGCGGCTGGTGTGCTCGGAGCTCGCGGCCCGCTGGGCCGACCCCTTCCAGCGGGCCGGTATCGGCGCGGCGTTGCGGGGCCGGGCACGGCTCATGACCGCCGTCGAGCGGCTCGACGGGACCGACGCGGACAGCCAGTTCGAGAGGTGCCTCGTCCTGCTGGTGGCCGACTACGGCCCGTCCCTCGACTCCGACGAGCTGCGGGAGGCTTTCACCTCTCACGCCGAGGTGTTGTCGGTGCCGCTGCTCGCCGCGCTCGCACTGCTGTGTGACGCCCCCGCCCACCGGCTGCTCACGCAGCTCGTCTTCCGCAAGCTCCTCGACCAGGGGGGCATCACGGCGAAGACCTTCGAGAAGTTCCAGGCCGAACACGACACCCCGGAGCCCTCCGGCCCTTCGTGGACGGGCGTTTCCGGGCCGGAGAAGCCCGACGCCGACTTCTCACTCCTGCGCCGCCTCGGGTTCACGTACCGCAAACGCGCGTAGGGCCTGTTCGAGGTTCCCCCGAGGGGGAGCCCGGCCGGATGGTCGGATCACGGATCTCCGTGAGGATCGAGGGCCGTGATCCGATACCCCACCCCGGGCGTGGTGGTGATGGCCGAGGGTTCGCCGAGTTTGCGGCGGAGGCGGCCGATGGTGACCGTGACGGTGTTGGTCAGGGGGTTCGCGTGCTCGTCCCACACCTGTTCGAGCAGGTCCTCGGCGCTGAGGAAGGCGGGGGCGGAGCGGAGGAGGGCTTCGAGGAGGGCGAACTCCTTGACCGACAGGTCCAGGTGACGGCCGTCGCGGGTGGCGGTGCGGCGCAGCGGGTCGAGCTCGATGCCGGCCGCGCGCAGCGTGCGGGGCCGGGCGGAGGGCCGGCGGCGGGCCAGGGAGCGGATGCGCAGCACCAGTTCCGGGAAGTGGAAGGGCTTGGTCAGGTAGTCGTCGGCCCCCAGGGTCAGGCCCGCGACCCGGTCGACGGGCGAGTCGGCGGCGGTCAGCATCAGGACCATGACGCGGTCGTCGCGCTCGGTGATCATCTGGCAGAGCGCGTCGCCGTGGATGCCCGGCAGGTCGCGGTCAAGGACGACCACGTCGTAGGCGTTGAGGTCGAGTTTGGCGGCGGCCTCCAGGCCGTCGTACGCCACGTCCGTGGCCATGCCCTGATCACTCAGACCTTCGACGAGTACGTCGGCGAGGGAGCGGGCGTCCTCGACCACGAGCACCCTCATGCCGGAACCTTCGCCGGAGCGGCCGCCAGGGGCAGCGAGATGGCGACTCGCAGGCCGCCTTCCGGCCGTGCCCGCAGGTCGAGGGCGCCGCCGTGCGCGGCGGCGATGGCCGCGACGATCGACAGGCCGAGCCCGGAGCCGTCGCCGGAGCGGGTGCGGTCGGCGCCGAGCCGCTGGAAGGGCTGGGCCAGCCGATCGACCTGCCCCTGGTCGAGAACGCGCCCTCCGGTCTCGACGGAGAGCCGGGCCGTCGTGCCGTCGGTGGTGGTGGCGAGGCGGATCCAGCCGCCCTGGTGGTTGTGGGTGATGGCGTTGTCGACGACGTTGTCGATCATGCGGGTGAGGAGGGTCCTGTTTCCCCGCGTCCACGCGCTGTCGTCGGCGCTCAGGGCGTGAACGGAGGTCAGGCCCTTGGCGGCGATGTCGGCGGTCCTGGCGTCCAGGGCGGCGGTCGCGAGACGGCCGAGTGACAGCGTCGTATGGTCGGCCGGGGCGCCGTGCTGGGTGCGGGCGAGCATGAGGAAGCCCTCAAGGAGCCGGTCGATCTGGTCGAGCTCGGTGCGGAGCCGGTCGGCCAGCGCGACGGTCTGCGCCGGTACGGGCTCCGGCTTGGCCAGGGCCACGTCCAGGGACGCGCGCATGGTGGCCAGCGGGGTGCGGAGCTCGTGGGAGGCGTTGGCCACGAACCGGCGCTGTGCGGCGAACGAGCCCTCCAGCCGTTCCAGCAGCTCGTCGATGGTGTCGGCGAGATCCTTGACCTCGTCGGCCGGGCCCCGCGCGGCCAGCCGCTCGTGCAGGTTGTCGGCGGAGATCCGCCGGGTGGCGGTAGTGATCATCCGCAGCGGGCGCAGCACCCGGCCCGCGACGACCCGGCCCAGCACGACCGACACCACCCCCATGACCGCGAGGGCCACCACCGAGCCGATCAGGAGCTGGCGCGACTGGGCCGCGTGCGTGTCCGAAAGCTGGGCCTGGAGCCATGCGATGCGCTCGGAGGCGGCGGCGAGCGTGGCGGGCTCGACCTGCGGAGTCCCGGGGGGCACGGGCCGGGTGACCCGCGCCCCTCCGAGCCCCACGAGGTTGGTGATGACCAGCAGGCCGACGCCGGACAGCAGGAACATGACGCCGTACAGAACGGTGAAGCGCAGTCGTACGGTACGTGCCCGGCGTCGCCACTTTCTCATGGGGTCCAGGATGCCGTGCCGGGCCTAACAGCGGTATGACAGCCTCCGTTCGGCCGGTGTTAGCGCCTTCTCCGTACAAACGGACGCATGCAAGCAACCATCGAAGTGTCCGGGCTGCGCAAGCGGTTCGGCCGGACCCTGGCACTGGACGGCATGTCCTTCACCGTCCAGCCGGGACGGGTCACCGGGTTCGTCGGGCCCAACGGCGCGGGAAAGTCCACCACCATGCGGGTGATCCTCGGCCTGGACGCGGCCGACGAGGGCCACGCGCTGGTCGGCGGGCGGCCCTACACCAGCCTGCGCGACCCCCTGCGCCACGTCGGCGCGCTGCTGGACGCCTCCGCGCTGCAGCCCGGCCGCAGCGCGCGCAACCATCTGCTGTGGCTGGCCCACTCCCAGGGGCTGGGCGGCGGGCGGGTGGACGAGGTGCTGGAGCAGGTCGGGCTGACCTCGGCCGCCCGGCGCAAGGCGGGCGGCTTCTCGCTGGGCATGTGCCAACGGCTCGGGATCGCCGCGGCGCTGCTCGGCGACCCGCCGATGCTCATGCTGGACGAACCGGTCAACGGCCTCGACCCCGAAGGCATCGTGTGGATCCGCGGTTTCCTGCGCTCGCTGGCCGCCGAAGGACGCGCCGTGCTGATCTCCAGTCACCTCATGAGCGAGCTGCAGGACACCGCCGACCATCTCGTGGTGGTCGGCCGCGGCCGGGTCATCACCGACACCAGCGTGGCCGGCCTGATCGCCGCCACCTCCAAGGGCCGCGTCACGCTGCGCACGACGGCACGCGAGCACGCGATGTCGGCGCTGGCCCACGCGGGCGCCGACGTGACCGCCGCCGGACACGACACGCTCGTCGTCTCCGGATTGCCGGCCGAGCGGATCGTGGCACTGCTCAACGCCGGCGCGGTGCCGTTCTCCGAGGTCACCGCCCACCGCGCGACGCTGGAGGAGGCGTACCTGGGGCTCACCAGGGACGCCGTCGAGTTCCGGGGGGCGGCGCGATGACCACCGCCGTGAACCGCTCAGGACAGGGCGGCCCGGCCCGGCTGCTGCGTGCCGAGTGGACCAAGTTCAGGACCGTCCGCGGCTGGGTGATCACCATGATCGCGGGAGCGCTGGTCATCGTGCTGCTCGGCCTGCTGTCCGCCTCGGGCAGCCATACCTCCTGCGACAGCGGCCCCACCGAGACCGCCTGTCCCGCGGTTCCCGTGGGGCCGGGCGGCGAGGCGGTGGAGGACAAGTTCTACTTCGTGCATCGGACGCTGGCCGGCAACGGCGGCATCACCGCCCGGGTGACCTCCATGACCGGCCAGATCCGCAAGCCCGACGTCACCCCGGGGGTCAGGAACGTCGTTCCCGGAGTCGTGCCGTGGGCCAAGGCCGGAGTCATGGTCAAGAACGGCACCGGGCGGGGTTCGGCCTACGCGGCGGTGATGATCACCGGCGCGCACGGGGTGCGGATGCAGCACGACTTCACCAACGACGTCGCCGGCCGTCCGGGAGGCGTGTCGAAGGACTCCCCGCGCTGGCTGCGACTGACCCGCTCCGGCGACACCCTCACCGGATACGAGTCCGCCGACGGCGCCGACTGGGCCGAGGTCGGCACCGCCCGCCTGCCGGGACTGCCGGCCACGGTCGAGATCGGGCTGTTCGTCACCTCCCCCGGCGACCTGACGGTCACGCGGGGAGATCTCGGCGGGTCCATCTCGGCGGCGCGCTTCACCGAGGCCACCGCCGTCTTCGACCGGGTCGGCCTGGAGGGCGAGACGCCCGGCGGCGCGTGGCGCGACGACGACATAGGCGTCACGAAGGCGCCCGACGGGTCGTCCCACCACCCGGGCCGCGCGAGCGTGTCCGGCGGCACGTTCAGCGTCACCGGGGTCGGCGACATCGCCCCGTCCATCGAGGGCCAGCCCGTCGAGCGCACCCTCACGGGCGTGTTGACCGGGCTGATCGTGGTGATCGTAGTGGCGGTGATGTTCGTCACCGCCGAATACCGGCGCGGGCTCATCCACACCACCCTGACCGCCATCCCGCACCGCGGCCGGATGCTGGTGGCCAAGGCCCTCACGATCGGCACGGTCACCTTCGCCGCCGGGCTCGCCGCCACCTCGATCACGCTCACCTTCGGTACCCGGATCCTGCGCGCCAACGGCAACGTCGTCCTTCCGGTGTCCTGGCTCACCGAGGTGCGGGTCGTCGTCGGCACGGCGGCACTGCTCGCCGTCGCCGCCGTGCTGGCCCTCGCCATCGGCGCCCTGTTCCGGCGCAGCGTCGGGGCGGTCGTCACCGCCATCGTGCTGATCGTGGTCCCGTACGTCCTCGCGACCACCTCCGTCCTGCCCGACACCGCGGCGCGGTGGCTGCTGCGCGTCACCCCGGCCGCGGGTTTCGCGATCCAGCAGAGCATCCCGGAGTACGCCCACGTGCCCGGTCACTACGCGCCCATCGCCGGCTTCTACCCGCTGGCGCCGTGGGCGGGCTTCGCCGTGTCGGCCGGCTACGCCGCGCTCGCCCTCGGCCTGGCCGTCGTGCAACTGCGCCGGAGGGACGCATGAGACGGCACGTGCACGCGGAATGGACGAAACTCCGCACGCTGCCGGGAACCGGCCGGCTCCTGCTCGCCCTCGTCGCGCTGACCGTCGCCGTGAGCGTCGCGGCGGCCGCCGTCGTGTCCTGCACCTCGGCCGGTTGCGGCTACGACCCCGCCAGGATCAGCCTCTTCGGGATCCAGGCTGGCCAGGCGGTCGTCGCCGTTCTGGTCGTACCGGCTGTCAGCGGCGAGTTCGGCACCGGCATGATCCGCACCACCCTGGCGGCGATGCCGGGGCGGATCGGCGTTCTGGCCGCCAAGGCCGTCGTCCTCACCGGGCTGACGCTGGCAGCGGGGAGCGTCGCCGTGCTCGCGTCCGTGGCGGCCGGGTGGCGCATCCTGCGCGGCAACGGCTTCGCCTCTGAGCTGCCGGCCCTCACCGGCGAGCCGATGCTGCGCGCCGCCTTCGGCTCGGTCCTCTATCTCGCGCTGATCGCCCTGTTCAGCCTGGGCGTCGCCACCGCCGTACGGGACTCCGCGACCGCCATCGGCGTCGTTCTCGGTCTGCTCTATCTCTTCCCGGCCATCATCCTCGTCGTCCCCGACGCGGACGTCGCCGAGTTCCTGTGGAAGATCTCACCGATGAACGCCGGGCTCGCCGTCCAGGCGACGACCTCCCTGTCCGGCCTGCCCCTGCACCCATGGGCCGGCCTGGGCGTGCTGGCCGCGTGGGCCGCCGCGGCACTCCTGGGCGGCGGGCTGCTGTTCCGGGCACGCGATGCCTGAGGAGGGGAGGAGCCCTCTCACGGCTGTGCCAGCCAGAGGAACGGCTCCACGACGTTGATCGGATTCACCGTGCCGCGTATCCGGACCGCGCCGCCGGGCTCGGTTCCGGACTCCCTGGGGAAGTCCGCCTGACCGCCCGCGGGACCGGACGCCACCGGAACGAGATTCTGGTAGTCGTTCATGTTGAAAAGCCTGTTCACGGGGTTGAGGTAGAAGCCGATCGACGAGGTCACGAAGTATTTGGTCCGGTGTGCGTGGAAGAAACGGCCTATGGCGTTCGGCAACATGCTCGTGGCCTCACCGGTCGAGAAGCCGCACAGCTGCTGGAACAGCTCCTTCGCGTCCTCGTAGGCCACCCGGGGGAACCCGAAGGGATCCTCGGGGTCGGTCGTCAGCAGCCCCAGCCGCTTCGCCGTCTCCAGCACCCTGACCTCGTCGAACTTGGTCACGCACACCGCGAGACGGTGCGGCAGGCGGCCGGTCGCGTCGAGGGGAAGACCGAGTTGCGGCAGCGTGCTCAGGAAAAAACCGGAGGAGTCTTCCCACACCGACTCGCGGAGGGGGTCGTAGAGATAGATCAGGTCGTCGCAGTCGGCCAGCCATCGTGCCATGTCCTCGCGCGGCCCGCCGGAGGTGTCCATGACGCCGATGTGGAGGCGGACACCGGTCTCGCGGCGCCCCATCCCCAGGAAGCCCCGGGACAGCCGGCTTCCCAGGACCATCAGCTCCGTGTCATCCAGGCTGACGCTCGTCAGGGGAAACCTGCGTTTCCGTACGAGCGCGTCGGTGAGTTCCATGAGCCGCCCGGCCGCGGCACTGTCGGCCCCCAGCAGCGACATGCCGGAGTCGTGGCCCAGGAGCCCCACGTTGAGCGCGCCGAGAAAGACCCTCTTACCGCTGCCCGCGGGGCCCAGCAGCCCGATGCGGCGCACGAACCGGCCGGGTTCGGGTGCCGGACCGTGCTCGGCCGTTATCCTGCGCGTGGGCGCCGGTCTCTCGGCGGGTGCGGCGTGCTGTATGGCCATCGCGTCCACGAGGGCGGCGGGGTCGGCCCGCCGCAGTTCCACGGAGTGGTCGGCGCCGACCCGTCGCAGGTGCGGGGACGCCCGGCCGGGGGCGTCGTCGGTGACGGCCATGAGGCGCACCCCGCGTTCGGCGAGCCGGTCGGTCAGCTTCCGGTGGTCGTAGCGGTTCGGGCACGGGAGCGCCGCGTCCCGGCTGGCCCTGGCCGGATGGGGTGGTTGTCCCGCCAGCACCAGCAGGACGACGGGACGGCCCGGCCCGTCGAGAGGGAGGCGGTGATCGATGTGATGCAGGGCGTCTTCCAGGGGCGCGGCCCCGGGGAAGCCCGCCGTCGCCGATTTCAGACCCGCCAGTGAGGCCAGGGCGTTCTCCGCGGGTTCCAGCCAGGATCCGGTGACCACCGGCCGGCGCCCGTCGCCGCGGCGGTTGTAGTCGTGGTAGGTGTAGCCGACGATGGCCACGTTCACCTCGCCGGGGTATCTGGCCGCCAGCTGTTCGATCGTGGCCGCCGCCAGCTGCCGGCGTCGCAGGACGGCCTCCTCCCTCCCGGACATCTCGATGGCGAAGATCACGTCTGCCCGCTCCCGCCGGACGGGAGCGGGTTGCCGGGCCTGGTCGCCCAGCGGGTCGTCCGGCGGCTCGGGGTCGGCACGCGGCGGGACGCCGTCGTCGTGGTCCGGCGCGACGCCGGTGCGCGCCGCCGGGGTCAGGAGACTCCTCCGGTCCTGGCCGCGCGGTCTCCTTCCACGCGGCTCGGACAGCTGTCCGGGAAGCAGCGCGTTCACCTCTCGCATCGTGATCGCCACCCCGCCGCCCTGCCCGCCGACCTCCGTGACCATTCCGACGACGGCTCCGTAGCCCGGCGACCACACCGCGGCGCCGCTGAGGCCGGGACTCAGCCGATGGCCGGGGTCGGTGGTCAGCGTGACGCTCCCGCGAGCGGGAGCGGGGTCCATGACCCCCTTGACGATCACGCTCCGGCCCCTGTCGTCGGGCGCGCCCACCACCGACCACCGCCGCCCCACCAGGTCGTCCACCTCGTCCAGCCGGATGGGCGCCGCGGCCACCTCGGGCGGGGGGCGCTCCGTGAGAATCAGGACCGCCAGGTCGCCCGGAGGTGTTCCCGGCATCACACCCGAAGGTCCCGAGCCCACCGCCATGGAGACCACCGAGGCGCCGTACCGGCGTGTCGGCGCGTTCGCCCCGGGGAAGGTCACCCACAACCGGTCCGTGGCCCGGTGACCGGCCAGGACGGTGTGGGCGCAGGTCAGCAGCCGGTTCTCGCCCACGAGCACTCCGGCGCCCACCGGCCTCGGGTCGTCTCCCCGATGGATCGCGGCGATCCAGGTCCTATCCCTCCTCGACCGGCTCCCAGGCCAGGGGTTCCCTGGCAGGGCCTGGAGATCGAGGTGACGATCCTCCTCGCCGGACGCGGGCGCGACGACACGCACGCGCAGGGTGTCGGTCCTGACGGTGACGCCCCTCTGGGTGCTGAGGCTGAGGCGAAGCTCGTGCTCCCCGGCCTCTCCCCGCGCGGTCACGACGAACCGGACGGGCCCGTACGTGCCACCGAACCGGTGGAGGATCACCGAGATGTCGTCCACCGACTCGACGGCGATCCGCTCCCCGCCGTCGAGCATGCAGCTGAAGGCGAACTCCTCCTCCCGGTACGGCCACTCGTCGCCGGGACGCGCGAGCCTGAGGTCCACCGTGACCAGGTACTCCTGGCCCACCGTCATGCTCCGGGGCCAGCTGACCAGCGGCTCCAGCTGGATGGTGGGCGGACTCACCGGGCCTTCTCGCGCGGCGTCGGCCTCAGGGTGGTCTCCGGGCTTCCGAAGTACGCGTACATGAAGGCGTAGAAGAACGGGAGCAGCTGCGCGGCGGCCTCGTCGTCGTCCTCACCGGGAACGCCCACGATCGGGGCCGCGGCCTTTCTCCGATAGTCGCGCAGGGCCACGACCACGGGCGTGTCGGGGTCCTCGATGAACGCGTCGAGCAGGCTCTTCGCCAGGTCGTACCCGTGCTCCCGGCCGACCTCTCCCATGGTCCCGATGAACCCGGAGGCCCCCGCGTCGAGGAAGATCCTGGCGAAGCTGCGCAGCGTGGTGTTGTCGAGGTCGGGGTCGACCCTTTCCCTGGCGGAGTGACAGGCGTTGAGGAAGACGAGCCCGCCGGCCTGTTCCAGGCGGAGCAGGTCGTGCGCGTGGACCTCGCGGAGGCTGATCCCGCGCTTCGAGCCGCGAGAGCCCTCGATGAGCTTGATCTCGGCTCCGGAGGTGGGGGTGCCGGTCCTCCCGTATCTTCCGTGGCAGGCCACGTAGACCAGCGAGACGGGGTCGCCCTCCGCGTCCAGGAGGTTCAGCAGGCCTTTCAGGGTGACGTCTCTGGTGGTCATCCGGAACCGATCCAGCAGGGCACGGTCGTCCGCCATGTCGGGAGCGACATAGGCGAGGATCTCGCCGGTGCATCTGGTCACCGCCGCGGGCGGTGTCCCCATCGAGCGGGCGATCGGGAACAGCGCGCCCAGCCACTCGCCGGCCAGGTCCTTGTCGCGGTGCCGCAGTAACTCCCAGGGAAGGCCGTAGCCCGTGACATCCTCGATGATCATACGGACGTCGTCGCCGTGCGCCCGGCGGATCGCGGAGAGAAAGCGCTTGAGGCCCTCGCTGGCGTCCTTGGACCAGCTCATGAGGCGCAGGAACGTCTTGGTCGGGGACTCCCCGCCGTCGCCGCCGTGAATGAGGTCTCCCAGGGTCAGCCTGGAAGGCTTCACCTGCTGCGGCTGCCGCTGGTAGGTGAGCGAGATGCCGCAGCAGCAGATCCCCGCGAGCCCGTAACTCTCGCCGCCGGTGCCGCTCTCCCGCCACACGTTCAGGCGGGCGGTCCTGGGAGGCAGGGCGGCGGTGGGGTCGACGGGGCCCGGGGGGAGGGCGGACGGGGGGAGGGCGGCCATCTCGGCGGCCTCCGTCCCGGGGCCGGCGGCCGGTGGAACCCGGGCCTCCGCCGCCCCGGGATTCCCCTGCGAGGGAGCCTGCGCGCGCGTCGGTCCGGCGGCGCGCGGGTTGAAGGGACGCCCGCCGTTGAGCAGCGCCCTGCGCAGCCTGTTCGGCATTCCGGTCACCGCGGCTCACCGCCCTGCTGAAGCCGGGCGCCGCAGGCCTCGGCCAGCGCGCGGGTCAGGGCCGCGCCCGGCCGGGGCCCGGGATCGAGGACGACGGCGTGGATCCGTTTCATCCTGCTCAGTTCCCGTGCCATCGCCAGCGCGTCCTCCACTCCCTCCCTGCCGACGCGGTCGGGCAGCTCGCCCGTCGCGCTCGCGCGCAACGGGATGTTGCCGCGCCCGTCGGTGACGATGACGAGCAGCACGTCGTCGGCCGGCACCCTCCCCAGGTGGAGCCGGTGGCGCAGCGTCTCGACGGCCAGGTCGAGCCCGTGCGCGAGCGGGGTGCAGCGGCCGACGGGCCGTTCCAGGGCCCGTACGACCCGCGGGTCGAGCAGGCTGGACGCGTTGAACCGCTGGGCGCGGAGCTCGTTGGCGACGCCCGCCGCGCCGACCTCGATCACGGAGACGCCGGCCCTGCCGGTGTAGGCCCACTGCAGGTAGGGGGCCAGGGCGTCGAGCCAGTTCCAGCCCGCCCTGCACGTGTGGTCCAGGACGAGGACCAGGAGCCTGGCCGGGTCGGCGCCTCGGCGATGGACCCTCAGGTCCGGCGGGATCAGGTGCAGGGGGTGCGGCGGGCGCGAGTAGTGGTCCTCGCACCGCCGGGCCTGCAGGGGAGCGGCGCCGAGGATGGTGGCGACGATCGCCAGGTCGCCGAAGGCGCCCGGTCGTGACCCGATGGATCTGCCGTGGCTGGGCCGTGACGAGGAGTGGCGCGTGGTCTGGGAGCGGAGCGAGCCCGGGTCTCGTTCCGGCTCGACGTCGTCCTCGGGGTAGGGGCCGCCGCCGGGGTCGGCGGGGGAGACGGGGCCCGGAGCGAGCGGCTGGGCGGGAGCGGGGGCCGCGACGTCGAACACGTCCGCCCGCGCCGAGGGGGACGGCTCCTCCCCGCCGCGCCTTCCGGCTCCCCCGTCCCTCTCGGGGGCGTGCCACCCGCGGGCGCCGCCGCCGGGGCCGGAGTCGTCGCCGCGATCCCGGTCGCGCGGGGAGGGGAGACGCAGGAGTGACGCCGCCCGCTCGACGTCGGCGTGCGTGGTTCGCGTACGGCCGTCGAGGGTCGCCAGCGCACGGCCGATCCTGGCGAGGGCGAGGTCCCGGCGCGCACCGGCCATGCCTCCCGCGGTACGGCCGACGACCCCTCTGGCCACCTCGTCGGGTACGGTCGCCAGCCGGCCCCCGGCCAGCACGTGGCGCCACTTCTTCGCCGGAGGTTCCAGATCCGCGGGGAGCCCGGAGGCGTCGACGCGCAGGGGGAAGCGGTCGAGCAGATGCGGCGGGACGCGGCCGACGTCGGCGCGGGCGCAGATGGCCACCCACCGGGTCCGCGGCGCCCAGGTCACGCTGAGCCCCTCGCGCTCCAGGTTGGCCACGTCGGTGTCCAGCAGGGTGAGCGCGGCCCGCTGCCCGGTGGGCGAGAGCTTCGCGAGATCGGAGACGAGGACGGTGAGAGGAGGGGTGCCGGGCCTGTCGACCAGGGGCCCGGGGGAGACGCCGAACGTGGGCCCGGAGGACAGCCCGATCCACGCGCTGTCCGCGACGGCCGACGCTCCCAGCACGTACGGATGGGGATTCCCGAGGAGCGATCCGAGCCAGTGCCCGATGTCGAGCAGCAGGGCGGGCTCGAGGTCGAACAGGAGCACCCCGCGAAGCCGTGGATCGAGCGCGGCGCACGCCAGGGCGTATCGCACTCGCGACGCGGTCGGCATGGCCATGGTCACCCCAAGATGATCGTGTCCAGCTGGTCTCGCTCCTTGGCGGTCCACTTGATCGACTCGCCGTACACCGCCTCGGGAAGGCGATGCGCCAGGGCGAACTCGGCGACCGCGCGGACGTCGCCGGGCGTGACGATCCGGCGTTCGTCAAGTGCCGCCCGCGCTCTGGCGGCCAGTGCCATCACCTTCTCGCCGCGGTGCCCGGCCACCTCGAACTTCGCCGAGATCCGGGAGCAGAGGCCGAGGATCTCGTCCGGCATCTCCACCTCGCCCACCCTCGCCCTGGCCCGGTCGAGCCGCTTCCGTATCTCCCGATCCTGTCTGGCGCCCTTCTCCAGCCACGGAGAGCCCGGCTTGGTGATCTCCTCCTCGAACCGCAGGACCGTGCGGAGGATCTCGTGCCGCTGTTCGGCGGCCGTCTCGGCGCTGACCGGCACCAGCAGACCGAACCGGTCAAGAAGCTGCGGGCGCAACCACCCCTCTTCCGGATTCATGGTGCCGACCAGCGTGAACTTGACGGCGATCGTCGGCCGGTCGAGCCCTTCGCGGTGGACCACGAGCACGTTGGTCGAGGTGACGTCCAGGATGATGTTGACCAGGTGGTCGTCGAGGAGGTTGACCTCGTCGATGTAGAGGAGGCCCTGTTTGTCGGCGGCCTCCAGCAGGCCCGGCTGCCGCTCGGTCCTGCCCGTCATCAGCGCGTCGATGCTCCAGCCGCCCAGCACGCGGTCCTCGGTGGCGTTGATGGGCAGCGTGACCGGAAGCCGGCCGTAGGCCATGAGGCTGAAGGACCGCACCGTGGTCGACTTGGCCGTGCCGCGCTCGCCGCTGACCAGCACGCCGCCGATGCCCGGCGCGACGAAGGCCAGCTCCAGGCATCGGAGCAGGTCCGCCTGTCCGACGACGTGGCTGTAGGGCAGAATCCGCACCTCGGTCATGAAACCGGCTTCCTCCAGCGCAGCGTCACCATGATCTGCGCCCCCGAGCTCAACTCCACGATCTTCGCGCCGACCTTGCCGTCGACCTTCACGGCGAGCTGCATCTCGAACTCGTCGGGACGGGCCTTCTCCGCCATGGTCTCGATCTGGTCCCGCACCTCGTGGGCGCAGCTGGTCACCAGCTGGACCGCCTCGCTGAACAGGTGGCGGCTGATCACCAGCGGCTTTTCCAGCGCACCTCGGGTGTCGCCGTCGTAGATGGAGGAGTGGTCATCCATCTCCAAATCATCGATCTCGATTTGGATGGCCCCGTGACCGGACGCATTCGGAACCGCCACCACAACCATGAAACCTCACCGGGGATCGATGTTGTCCTCTGTGCCGCATGGCAGGCCACTGATTCTGCCGTAGATACCGGTGTGCGTCACCATATCCGGTGATGTGCTTTCTTTGGAATAAGACTCGGTTGATTCTCCTGCCGCCGGGCCTTCGGATGAAACGTCCCGCATTCAGCGGAGGCGGGGCAGGCGTTCTGTGTCATCGCAGGTCATGAAATGTATCTGCCCGCCGGGGGAGCCCTTCGTGATCTGTCTCGCCAAGGTGGGCCCCGGGGTCCGGGCCGGGTTCCCGGACCCCCGCCCGCGCCGGGTCATCGCCGGTATGAGTGGACTCCACGCCAATGTGAGGCCACGAAGATCCATAAGGCTATTTAGGCGGAATAGTACGAAATATCATCTCAATCTGCTCCGGTTGCCGAGGGGGGCAGAACGGCGCTCGCCGGCCACTCGTCGTTCACCTCCGTGCCTCCGCCGACACATGACCGGAAAGTCGTTACGGCTCCGTCGCCGTGTGACCGGAAATCCCGGGAAGGTGCCGTCGGCGCATGACCGGAAAGCCCGTCCCCGTTCGGCGGGTGTACGACCGGAAAGTCTGTCTCAGGCCGGCTCCGCCTTTCTTTGGAATCCTGTTCTTTCGCGTCAGGATCTGTCATTCATCGGAGTGTCGGTCGCGGGTTTGAACCGTGTTTCCCCGGCGCGCGACGGTGATCCTGATCGCCTCCCGGCTCATACGCGAGAAGGAGCCCGGTCACGGATGTGACCGGGCTCCTGTTCCGGATCGGCTCCTGTTCCGGATCAGCGCACGCTCTGAACCAGCGGATGTTCCGGATCGGTGGATGTTCCGGATCAGCGGAAGGCGAGGGGCCGGTACGCGGTGAAACCGGTTCCCGGTGACAGGCCGTGGGTCAGGCGCCGATAGTCGGTGCCGTAGTCGCGGCGCTGCTGGTAGGCCCAGTAGGAGGTGCGTTTGGCGTCGGCCCATCGGTCGAAGATGAGGGCCTGTCGTGCGGTGTTGCCGCCGACGGGGTCGATGACGAGGTCGCCCTGGAGCAGGTCGGTCATCTTGATGGGGCGGGTGTGGGTGCTGGTGGCCAGGGCGGTTGTGATCGGTCCGGGTTTGGCGAGGCCGAGGGTCATGGAGACGTAGCCGGAGCCGTCGGTCCGGTAGCCGCCGAGCTTTTTGGTCTGGCTGTAGGGGACGCGTTGCGCGGTGGCGGGCTTCCAGGTCTTGGCCCGCGCGATCACCTGGGCGCGGGACACGCCGGGAACGGGCCACAGCGCCGAGACGATCACCTGTCCGTCCGCCGCCTGCGGCTGGTACCGCTCCGGATACTTCGACACCTGCACGCGCTGGCAGACGTCGCCCACCACCGCCGTCCGCCACGACCCGTCGGGATACTTGCGGAGCATCTTGTCCATGAACGCACCGGTCGCCCAGGTCACGTCCAGCCGCTGGGCGGCGCTGCCCCAGGTGGCCCGCTGCTGGAACACGCCCAGGCTGTCGTGATCCACCTCCCGGTTGATGTTCCGCACGCCCGTTTCGACGATGGCGGTGGTGATCGCGATCACCGCCGCCTCCCGGGGCAGCCCGCGGGCGCGGACCGCCCCGACCACCACCCGGGCGCAGGAGACGCGGTAGCCGTCCATGTAACCGCGCATCTTCATCGTCAGCCGGCCGTTGAGAGCGGCGGCCAGCTCCGTGTCGCCCGCCGTCACTTGTCCGCCACCGCAGGGAGCGGTCGGCAGGGGGGCGGCCACGGCCGCGGGTGTGCCGAGGACGTTCACTCCCACGGCCATCGCGAGGAGGAGCGCTCCCGCGATCCCGCCCGGACCGCTCAGGCCGTACGGACCGTACAGACCGGTCAGACCGCCCGAGCGGGTCAGACCGTCCGGTGCGTTCGGTGTGTTCGATGCGCCCGACTCGCCTGGACCGGTCGATCCGGCAGGATCGGCCGATGTGCCCGGACCACCCGGGCCGGTCAGGCTGTCCGGGCTCGGCCCTGACGGTTCGGTGCGGAGCCATGACCGGTGCACTAGCGGATCCTCACCGGCCGGTAGGCGCGGAACTGGGTGCCGGAGGTCAGGCCGTGCTTGACGACGCGGTGGTCGGTGCCGTAGCCGGAACGCTGCTGGTAGGCCCAGTAGGAGGTGCGTTTGGCGTCGGCCCATCGGTCGAAGATGAGGGCCTGTCGTGCGGTGTTGCCGCCGACGGGGTCGATGACGAGGTCGCCCTGGAGCAGGTCGGTCATCTTGATGGGGCGGGTGTGGGTGCTGGTGGCCAGGGCGGTTGTGATCGGTCCGGGTTTGGCGAGGCCGAGGGTCATGGAGACGTAGCCGGAGCCGTCGGTCCGGTAGCCGCCGAGCTTTTTGGTCTGGCTGTAGGGGACGCGTTGCGCGGTGGCGGGCTTCCAGGTTTTGGCCCGCGCGATCACCTGGGCGCGGGTGACCGTGGTGGGCGGCGGCGCGTCGTCGCGGATGTTCAACGCCCGGTACGCCTTGTACTGGCTCTTCGCCGCCAGCCCGTAGTTGCGCGTCCGGTAGTCCGTCCCGTAGCCGCCGCGCTGCTCGTAGGCCCAGTACGAGGTGCGTCCCGCGTTGGCCCACCGGTCGAAGATGACGACGTGCCGGGTGGTGTTGCTGCCGATGGCGTCGATGACCAGGTCGCCCCTGAGCAGCTGGGACATCTTGATGGGACGGCTGTAGGCGCTCTTGGCCAGCCCGACGGTGATCTGTCCGGGCTTGCCGAGGCCGAGTGCCATGGAGGCGTAGCCGGAGCAGTCGGTCCGGTAGCCGCCGTGCTTCTTGGTCTGGCTGTAGGGGATGCGCTGCGCGGTGCCGGGCTTCCAGGTCTTGGCCCGCGCGATCATCTTCGAGCGGGTGATCGGTGCCGCGGCGGCCGCGGCCAGCGTCTGCGCCTCCTCATCCGGCTCCGGGGACGACTCGGTCTCGTCCTCCTCCGGTACGGGTGCGGACGTCGTCGTGGGGGTGGGAGTGGGAGTAGGTGCGGGCGTCGGGATCGCCTTCGCCAGTGGGCCGGTGAGGGTGCTCGCCGCCTGTGCGGATGTCGCGGGTACGAGGCCTCCTCCGCAGGCGATCACCGTGATGAGCGCCAGGTTTCCCGCCGTGATCCAGGAGCTTCGGTTCGAGGGCATGTGCTCTCCTTGTCCCTGCCATTGATCGTTCGGTTGGCGGGACACACGCTGGCAGGAAATTCCTGAAACACATCGTGAAATTGGTGAAGTTGGGACAATAGGTCCCACTGTGACGATATGACCTGCGATGACTCAGGCCGCTGGGACAAGGTTGGGACGAATCACCGTGGTGAATGGAATCGAGAACACGAGCCGGAGCCGACGACAGCGTCCGCTGCCCGACGATCTGCCCGAGCCGACCCGCGTTCTTTTGCGGGAACTGAGGGCCCTCAAGGAACGGGCGGGGCTCGATCTGCGAGCACTGGAGCAGGCGACCCACGCGAGCCGATCGTCCTGGGGGCGATGGCTCGCCGGGGACACGTGGATCCCCCTTGACGCCGTGGAAGGGCTCGCCCGGCTGTGCCGGGAGGACGAGAACCGGTTTCGTGAGTTGTGGGAGGCGGCCGAACAGGCTCGGCGGATGGCGGGCATCCCGGAGGTGGGTGAGCGGCCTCCGGAGGTGAGCGCGGAAACCTCCCCGGCGGAGCGGTCCGGGAACGGGACTCCCAAAGAGGGAGAAGGGCCGGAGGAGGGGGCGGGGCTCCGCGACGGGGAAGCGGCCAAGGCGGGAGAGGTGTCCGGGGGCGAGAAAGAGCCCGGGGGCGAGAAGCGGTCCGGGGACGGTAAGGGGTCCAGGGACGGTAAGGAGGCCGACGCGCCCGCAGCGCGCCGGCCGACGAGCCGTCCGCGGCGGCGGTTCCTGATCGGGACCGCGCTGGGCCTGTCCGTCGGGGTGGCCGCCGGTGTCATGCTCAGCGGATCGGCTTTCGAAAACGGGGCGGGCCATGGCGCCGGACCGGCGGGGTCGGTCCTCGGCAGTCCCGCGGGCGGTGTCACCGCATCGGCGAAACCGGCCGTCGACCGGGCCGGGGTGATCGGCCGCGCCAGGAGCTGGCGTCCGGCCACCGCACGGCGCGTGCCCTACAGCCAGTTCAAGACGTACGGCGGCTACCGGACCGACGGCTCCGGCTACGTCTCCATGACCCTCGGGCTCCCGAGGCCGGGCCCCAACACGATCAGCCTGGCCTCACCGAACTTCAGCCGCCGTATCAAGATGACCGAGCTGCTCCAGGGTGACCTCGTCATCGACCCGGTGGGCGGCAACACGGCCCGCGCGGTGGTCATCTTCGACCGGTGGGCCAACGCGGGACGCACCTCCTACTGGGCCTACCAGCAGCGCTCCGGCTACGGCACCGACCACCGCGTCGTCGAACACGGGTTGAAACCGGGCGACCAGTTCCGGGCTCACCGGCCGGTCAACCTCAGGAACGACGTTCCCGCCCCGGACACCACGGCACCGGACTGACCGGCCGGCGCATCGTGTATCCGGCTGAGGGCGCCCCGCTCAGCCGGATCTCTTCCTCGGCGTGGCCCGCAGCGGCGCGGAGGTGTCGCGTGTGCGTGGAGGTGCCGAGCGTTCGTGAGGGGACGAATCCCTGTGGAGGCGCCGAGCGTCCGTGAGGGCGTCGAGTCTCCGTGGAGGCGTCGCGTGTCCGTGGAGGTATGGAGCGTTCGTGAAGACGCCGAACGTTCGTGGAGGCCGCCCCGTTCCGCACGCCGCGCCGTCGATGAGTTTGCGATCATGAAGAGAGCGCTCCCCGCCAAAGGATGGTCGCGCCCGCGTTTCCTGTCAATGACGGGGCACCGTGGAGCCGGTTCGTCTCGGCGGTTGACCGGAGAGGAGGGGGAAAGCGCTTCCTCGAGGAGCTCCCGGTTCGGGCAGGTCAGGGGCCATTGTCACGGTGCAATACGCCATCGGGGAGCGTTCCCTGAGGCGCACCCGGTGTTCGCCCGGGGTGTGCGGGCTGTTTCCGTCAGGTTAAACAGCCCCTTGACAAGGATTGTCGAGCAAGAGCAATCTCGGGTTGGGAGAGCGCTCCCTCAGATTTTCCCCGGTGTCCCCCTTCGGGGACCCCGGACCCCTGCCCCGAGACCCTGACCACCGGTCCACCCCCCACAGAGACCTGGAGTCTCGCCCATGGCCTCGCTCCGCCGATGGTTACCACCCTTGACCGCTCTCCTCACCGTCACCGCTCTCCTGTACCCGCTCCCGGCCACAGCGACCACCACAGCGACCACCGCCGCGACAAGCACACAGACCACCGCCGCGACCACCACAGCGACCGCCGCCGCCCCGCCCGTCGACCCCACCAAGTTCCAGCAGGTCACGCTGGCCAAGGGTGTCGCCGAGGTGGGAGAGCCCATGACGATGGCGGTGCTGCCCGACCGCTCCGTCCTGCACACCGCCCGTGACGGCACGGTCCGGATCACCGACGCCGCCGGGAACACCAAGGTGTCGGGCAAGCTCTCCGTCTACTTCAACGACGAGGAGGGCATGCAGGGCATCGGCGTCGACCCCGGCTTCATCACGAACCGGTTCATCTACCTCTACTACGCGCCGCCGCTGTCCACACCGCCGAACGGTTCCCCGCCCGACGGAACCCCGGCGGAGTTCGCGCGTTTCGACGGCGTCAACCGGCTCTCGCGCTTCAGGCTGAACGTCGACGGCACGCTCGACCTCGCGAGCGAGAAGAGCGTGCTGGAGGTCAGGGCCAGTCGTGGCGCCTGCTGCCACGTCGGTGGTGACATCGACTTCGACGCCGCGGGCAACCTCTACCTGACCACCGGCGACGACAGCGAGCCCGGGTTCAACGACGGCTACGCCCCCCTGGACGACAGGCCGAACCGCAACCCCGCGCTCGACGCGCAGCGCGGCGCCGCCAACACCAACGACCTGCGTGGCAAGGTGCTCCGCATCAAGGTCAACGCCGACGGGTCCTACTCGATCCCGGCCGGGAACATGTTCGCCCCGGGAACCGCGAACACCCGTCCCGAGATCTACGCGATGGGCTTTCGCAACCCGTTCCGCATGAGCGTCGACAAGGCCACCGGCGTCGTCTACCTCGGCGACTACGGCCCCGACGCAGGCACCGCCGGTCCCCGCGGGCCCGGCGGGCAGGTCGAGTTCAACCGGATCACCGGGCCGGGCTTCTTCGGCTGGCCGTACTGCACCGGCAACAACACCCCGGCCGAGACCTACGCCCGCTACGACTACGCCACCTCGACGATCGGCGCGAAGTACGACTGCGCGGGCGGTCCCGAGAACACCTCGCGCAAGAACACCGGCCTGGTCAAGCTGCCCTCGGCCAAGGCCGCCTGGATCACCTACGACGGCTGCACCCTGGTTCCGGAGTTCGGCTGCGGCGCCGAGTCGCCGATGGGCGGCGTCGTCTACCGCTACTCCGCCGCGCTGAACTCGCCGGTCAAGTTCCCGCAGTCGCTCGACGGGCACTTCCTCGCCGGTGAGCTCCAGCGTCAGTGGATCAAGGACATCGAGGTCAACGCCAACGGCACCCGGGGCACCATCCAGCCCTTCCCCTGGTCGGGCAAGCTGGTGATGGACATGGCGTTCGGCCCCGACGGCGCCCTCTACGTGCTCGACTACGGCACCGGCTGGTTCAACGGCAACCAGGACTCGGCGCTGTACCGCATCGAGCACATCGGGACCGGCGGGCGTGCGCCCATCGCCAGGGCCACCTCGGACAAGGTCTCCGGGAAGGCGCCGCTGACCGTGGCGTTCTCCTCGGCGGGCAGCTCCGACCCGGACGGCGACGCGCTCACCTACTCCTGGGCGTTCGGCGACGGCGCCACCTCCACCGCGGCCAACCCCACCCACACCTACACCACCGACGGCAGGCGGATCGTCACGCTGACCGTCAGGGACGGCACCGGCAACATCGCGACGGCCAACATCGAGATCAACGTCGGTAACACCGCACCCGTCGTGAGGATCGACCTCCCGCTCAACGGGCAGGTGTTCGGTTTCAACGACGCCGTGCCGTACCGGATCACGGTCACCGACGCGGAGGACGCGACGATCGACTGCACGAAGGTGAAGATGACCTACATCCTCGGTCACGACACCCACGGGCACCCGATGGCCACCGCCAACGGCTGCTCGGGCACGATCCAGACGCCTGGCAACGGCGAGCACGACGGGGCCGCCAACCTGTTCGGGGTCTGGGACGCCGAGTACACCGACGCCGGCGGGCTCACCACCCACACCCAGCACGTCACCCAGCCGAGGAACCGGCAGGCCGAGCACTACACCACCTCCCAGGGCGTCGCCCAGTACGACAAGCCGACCGCGCACGGGGCGAAGACCGTGGGCAGCATCGAGAACGGCGACTGGATCTCCTTCGACCCCTACGTCCTGAGCGGCGTCACCGGGTTCACCGCCCGGGTCTCCTCCGGCGGGGTCGGCGGGACGATCCAGGTCAGGGCGGGTTCGGCGACCGGGGCCCTGCTGGGCACCGCCACCGTGGCACCGACCGGCGGGTGGGAGACGTTCGTCGACGTCTCCGCCACCTTGACGAACGCGCCGGCCGGGACCACCAAGCTCTTCCTGGTCTTCGCCGGGGGGACGGGCTCGCTGTTCGACGTGGACGACTTCACCCTGACCACCGGTACGGGCCCGCCGCCCACAGGCACGCTGCTGTCGGCGGGGCGCCCGGTCACCGCGTCCTCGACGGAGAACGCCGCCTCCGCGGGGTCCAACGCGGTGGACGGCAACCTCGGTACGCGCTGGTCGTCGGCGTTCTCGGATCCGCAGTGGATCTCGGTGGACCTGGGTTCGGCCAAGCAGGTGAACCGGGTGAAGCTGCAGTGGGAGGCCGCCTACGGTACGGCGTACCGGATCGAGACCTCGACCAACGGCACGACCTGGACGCAGGTTCACGCCACGACCGCCGGTGACGGCGGCGTGGACGACGTGACCTTCACCGCGACCAGTGCCCGCTACGTGAGGGTGTACGGCACCCAGCGGGCCACGCAGTACGGCTACTCCCTGTGGGAACTGGAGGTTTACGGTGCGTAACATCATCGCGGTCGTCACCGCGTTGTTCGTCGTCATGATCGGTCTGGGTGCTCCGGCCTTGGCCGCCGACCCGGCGTACAAGGTTCTGGTCTTCTCCAAGACGGCCGGGTTCCGGCACGACGCCATCCCGGCGGGCATCACCGCGCTGCGCGGGCTGGCGACCGAGAACGGCTTCACCGTCGACGCCAGCGAGGACGCCGGCGCCTTCACCACGGCCAACCTGGCCCAGTACCGGGCGGTCGTCTTCCTGCTGACCACCGGCGACGTGCTCAACGCCACGCAGCAGACGGCGTTCGAGTCCTACATCGCGGGCGGTGGCGGATACGTCGGCGTCCACGCCGCCGCCGACACCGAGTACGACTGGCCCTTCTACGGCGGCCTCGTCGGCGCCTACTTCTCCTCCCACCCCGCCATCCAGCAGGCGACCGTACGGGTGGAGGACAACTCGCACCCCTCGACGGCCCACCTTCCGGCGGCCTGGGTGCGCACCGACGAGCTGTACAACTACCGCACCAACCCCCGCTCCACCGCCCACGTGCTCGCCACGCTGGACGAGTCGACCTACTCCGGCGGGTCGATGGGAGCCGACCACCCGATCGCCTGGTGCAAGGCCTACCAGGGCGGCCGGGCCTGGTACACCGGTCTCGGTCACACCATCGCCTCCTACACCGAGCCGAACTTCCGGGCGCACCTGTACGGCGGGCTCCGCTACGCGGCCGGGGTCGCCCCGGGCAACTGCGGGACCAGCCCGACCCCGACGCCCACCCCGACGCCCACGCCGAGCCCGGGTATCGTCCTGCTGTCGTCCGGGCGTCCGGTCACGACCTCCTCCACGGAGAACGGGTCGTTCGTCGGGAGCAACGCGGTGGACGGCAACGGCGGCACCCGCTGGTCGTCGGCCTTCTCGGACCCGCAGTGGATCTCGGTGGACCTGGGTTCGGCCAAGCAGGTCAGCCGGGTGAAGCTGCAGTGGGAGGCCGCCTACGGCAGGGCGTACCGGATCGAGACCTCGGCCAACGGCACGACCTGGACGCAGGTTCACGCCACGACCGCCGGTGACGGCGGCGTGGACGACGTGACCTTCACCGCGACCAGTGCCCGTTACGTGAGGGTGTACGGCACCCAGCGGGCTACCCCGTACGGCTACTCCCTGTGGGAGCTGGAGGTCTACGGCAGGTAGGCCACCAGGGCGCCGAGTGTTCCCAGCGGTTCCCAGCGGTTCCCAGCGGTTCCCAGCGGTTCTCAGTGGTTCTCAGTGGTTCCCAGTGACGAGAATCCCGGGCCGGTTCGCCGGTCCGGGATTCTCCGCGTCTCCGGGGGGTCGTCTCCGGGGCGCTCGCGTACCTTGCACGTCCCTTGTGATTCCGGAAGACCCGAGCCCGCTCTGACCACATGCGGCCAGAGCGAAAAGCTGGCGAGGATTGACGTTGACTCCGGTCCGGCTTTCCCGCAGATTTCGGGCATTCCTGTCTTTCGGGGGATGTACGGAGGTTGCAATGAAACGTGCGAGATTAGCCATTCTCGCAATCGCGGTCCTGCTCCTGGGCTTGATCGTGAGCACGCCCGCGGCGGCGGTGCCCGATCCACCCGCCGGTGACGACGGAATACACGTCTACGTCGGCGAGCTCACCCCGCAGCAGCTGGACGCGCTGCTGAAGTCGGGCGTCGACCGCGAGGAACTGCGGATCACCAAGTCCGCGAACGGCAAGAAGGTCAGCGTCGAGGCGGTCCTCGGCGCGGCCCAGGCCGAGCAGCTCCGCAAGGCGGGCCTCGGCCTGAAGGTCCAGCAGTCCGCGGCGGCGAGCAGGCAGGCGGCCAAGGGGGACGGCGTCTTCAAGCCGTACAGCGGCGCCGGAGGCATCCGCGAGCAGATCGTCAACGCGGCGAACGCCAAGCCGAACATCGCCAAGGTCGTCGACCTCGGCACCACGGTCAAGGGGCAGCCGCTCACCGCGATCAAGGTGACCAAGAACGCGCGGCAGCTCAAGGACGGGGCGCGCAAGGCCGTGCTCTACATGTCCGCCCAGCACGCCCGCGAGTGGATCACCCCGGAGATGAACCGCAGGCTCCTGCTCCACTATCTGAACGGCTACGGCACCAACCCCGAGATCACCCAGCTGATCGACAACATCGAGATCTGGTTCGTCCCCGTGGCCAACCCCGACGGCTACGACTACAGCTTCACCGGCGACAACCGCCTCTGGCGCAAGAACCTCCGCGACAACAACGGCGACGGGCAGACCACCAGCGCCGACGGCGTCGACCTGAACCGTAACTTCGCCTACAAGTGGGGCTACGACAACGAGGGTTCCTCGGAGAACCCGGCCAGCCAGACCTACCGGGGTCCGAGCGCGCAGTCGGAGCCCGAGACCAAGGCCGTCGACAACCTCGCCAAGCGGATCGGCTTCACCTACATCGTCAACTACCACTCGGCCGCCCAGCTGCTGCTGTACGGCATCGGCTGGCAGCAGGCCACCCCCTCTCCCGACGACCTCATCTTCGAGGCGCTGCTCGGTGACGACGCGACGCCCGCCGTACCCGGCTACGACCCCGACATCGGCGCCGAGCTCTACACGACCAACGGCGAGACCGACGGTCACATGACCAACAAGCACGACGCGCTGACGATCACGCCGGAGATGACCACCTGCGAGGTGGCGGTCGAGAGCGTCCCGGACGACGAGTGGACGCTCGCCGACTGCGCGGGCGGCCTGGGCTTCACCTTCCCCGACAGCGAGGCCCTGATCCAGGCGGAGTTCGCCAAGAACATCCCGCTCGCGGTCGACCTCGCCAAGTCCGTGAAGACCCCCGACACCCCGGTCTCCCCGGTGGGCCGCACGGTCCCCGACTTCCGGCCCGACAGCTTCACCGTCTCGTACGGCGACCCGCAGCCGGTGGCCGTGACCATGCGGCGCTCCCTGCTGACCAAGCAGCTGCGTTTCCGGATCAACGGCGGCCCCGTGCGCCTGCGCGGGCTCAGCGAGTGGAACGGCGGCGAGCGGTACGGCGACGAGAACGACCTGTACTTCGCCGAGTACCGCTCCAAGGTGGAGGGTGCCAGACCGGGGGACAAGGTCGAGGTCTGGTTCACCGGCCACAAGCCCGGCACCGGGACCGTGGAGAGCCAGCACTTCACGTACAAGCTGGAGAAGAAGTCCAACGCCAAGGTGCTCGTCGTGGCGAACGAGGACTACACCGGCTTCAACCCGGACTACCCGGCGTCGGTGACCGCGCCGAAGTACGCCGCGCAGTACAGGCAGGCGCTGCAGACCGCCGGATACTCCTCGGAGACGTGGGACGTCGACGCCCAGGGCGTGCCGCACCACCTCGGGGTACTCGGCCACTTCAAGGCGGTGGCCTGGTATCTCGGTGACGACCGGCTCGCGATGGACGCCCAGGACGTGGAGACCGAGACCCCGTTCGGCCCCCTTCCCGACATGGACGTCAAGCGGCAGCAGCAGGACCTGACCGTCTCCGTCCGCGACTACCTCAACGAGGGAGGCAAGCTGCTCTACACCGGGGAGACCGCCGCGTACTTCGGCTTCTTCGGTACCAGCCTCGGCGGCATCTACTACGGCCTGGACGGCGCGCCGGACTCCGACTGCGTCATCACCTCCCAGGACGGCTTCTTCGAGGAGTGCCTCATCCTCGCCGACGACTTCGCCCAGTACTACCTCGGCGTCTACGGTCGCAACCCGCGCGTCGGGCCGACCGGGTTCACCGGCACCGGTCCCGGGCTGAACGGCACGAGCGGGACCTTCGGCGGCCCGGCGGTCGCCGACAACCCGCTGGACGAGGCGGGCAGCCTGCTGGTGACCAGCGACACGCTGCCACCCGCGCAGTTCCCGCAGTTCAAGAGCTCGGCCTCGGCCGACTACCTCGGGGCGACCGGCCCGTTCGACCCGGCCGAGGGTGACTGGTACGTGGCGGGCCCGCACACCGACGACGCGTACAAGAGGCTGACGCGCACGATCGACCTGGCGGCCGTCCCCGCCGCGCAGCAGCCCAAGCTCCAGTTCCAGCTCTCGTACAACACCGAGCAGGGCTACGACAACGTCATCGTCGAGGCGCACACGGTCGGCCAGGACAACTGGACGACCCTGCCCGACCTCAACGGCGGCACCGCCACCGACGTCCCGGCCGAGTGCGAGGCCGGCTTCCTGCTGGACGAGCACCCGTGGCTGCTGCGCTACCTGACGCCGGGCAACCCCTGCACGCCGACCGGGACCAGCGGTTCCTGGAACGCCTTCACCGGCGACTCCGGCGGCTGGCAGCAGGTGGCCTTCGACCTGTCCGCGTACGCGGGCCAGCAGGTCGAGGTGTCGATCAGCTACGTGACCGACCCCGGCACCGGCGGCGTCGGCGCGTTCGTGGACGACACCAGGATCACCACCACCGGCGGCCAGCTTAGCGCCGAGGGCTTCGAGTCCGGTCTCGGCGCCTGGGCGATCCCCGGACCGCCCCCGGGCAGCCCGGTGGGCGCCGGTGACTTCGCCAGGGCCCAGGCCGACAAGACGGCGGCCGTCTCGACGAAGGACTCCGTGTTCCTCGGCTTCGGCCTGGAGCAGGTGGCCAGCCCCGCCGAGCGCGCCGCCACCATCAAGAAGATCATGAAACACCTGATCGGGTAACCGGGCCGTCCCGCCGGTAACCGGGTCCTATCGGTAATCGGTAACCCCGGCGGCGGGTGACCCCGTCAACCGGATCCGACCGTGAGGCCGGGCGTCACACACGTGGCGCCCGGCCTTCTCGTCCTTCCAGGTCCACCGCGACAGGTCGGGTTCCACGACCAGATCGAGGAACAGATCGAAGGTGTCGATCCTGTTGAGGGTGCGCCGGTAAGGGCGTTGAAAGTTGATGTACCAGCGGTCCAGGCAGTGATCTTGGCCGAAGAACAGGTTGACGCTGAAGAACGCGTGCCGGTCGACGAGGCTGAGCCAGATGGTGTCCCGCCACGTCCAGTGGCCCAGCTCCCATCGTCGTGCGGCGAGGGTGGTGATCGCCGCGTCGCGTGATGCGGTGTCACCGGTTCGCAACCAGTCGATCCACGTGGTTGGAGCGAGACTCTGGATGCCGGGCCAGTAGGCCAGGGCGAGTTCGTGGCCGGTGTCGTGGATGACCCGGTGGGGTGAGGCCGTCCACACCCTGCCGTCGTAGGTATCGCGCCGGATCGCTGTGGCGCCGCTGGGGAAGCGGACTGCTGCGGGGACCGTCATGGGCGCATGGTGCCATGCAGGCGGGCGCTATCGGACACCGAAGAGAACGCGAGCCTTCGGAGCTCGGTAAATCTTTTGGCCTGCGGTGATGTCATGAATACGGCGACTTCTCGCACGGCCGCATCGCAACAGGCAATGGTGGCCGCGGTCGCCCCCGCGATTCCCGGCGATAAGGCCGAGCGCCATCCGGTCGCCCGTACGGCTTCGACATGTCCGGCGTGAACCACAGCGCGCCGAGCGAGCCTGACCTGCCCTGGGAAGGTCACCTGCCATGACATCGAGCAGGTGGATTTCCACGCGACCGACCGAGAGGAAGCTGCTCCCGGCGTTAGTGTGACCAGCCGAAAGGCGGGCCGCCACCAGGGGAGGAACACCATGACGACGCGGTATCGAACGGTTGTGGACGCCATGCTGATCCTGGTCCGCGACGGCAAGGTGCTCCTCGCGCAGCGTCAGAACACCGGCTACGCCGACGGCCAGTGGAACCTCCCCTCCGGGCACCTGGAGGAGGGCGAGACGATTGACGAGGCCGTCGCCCGGGAGGCGTTGGAGGAGGTCGGCATCACGCTGGGCGTCGAGGATCTGCGGTTCGTGCATCTGTGCCACTTCCGCGCCCCCGGGGGGCAGGCCCGGATGGGTGTCTTCTTCGAGGCCACGTCGTGGGAGGGGGAACCGGTCAACGCCGAGCCGCACAAGTGCGCGCGCATCGAATGGTTTCCCCTTGATCGGCTTCCGTCCAACACCTACCCGTACACGGCGGCCGGGGTCGAGCGGTATCGGCAGGGGGCGCCCTACGCGGCCGTCTGGCCCAAGGGCTCCCCGGGCTGATCGGCTCGGTTCGGTGCCGAAACGGTCCGGCCGGGAGACGGGGTGCAGTCTCCCCGGCCGGCTCTCGTCATGGACGAGGCGCGCTCATCCGCGAACCACCCGGCGCGGGCTCCCACCGTTGCCGGTCACCGCGCACGACGGCCCTTTCACACCAGGACCCGGAGCACGTGATTTGACCTCAATCGTGGTTGAGGTCGCAGGCTGGGCTGCGGTGTACACGAGCGAAGGGGAATCCTGTGAAGGCAGCTGCTTTTTTCGAGTTCGGCGGGCCCGAGGTGTTGCGGGTGGCGGAGCTTCCGACGCCCGAGGCGGGTGAGGGGCAGGTGCGGGTGCGGATCAGGGCCGCGGGCGTGCAGCCGTTCGACCTGGCCGTCCGGCAGGGGTGGACCCCCGAGGGGGTCGGCGGTGAGCTGCCCCGCGTGCCGGGCAACGAGTTCGCCGGGGTGGTCGACCAGGTGGGCGCGGGGGTGGACGGGATCTCCGTCGGTGCCGAGGTCCTGGGCTTCAACCTGCTGAGCTCCTACGCCGAGTACGTGGTCGTGCCCGCGGAGAACGTCACGCCCAAGCCCGCGAACATGCCCTGGGACGTGGCGGGCGGGTTCACCGCCGGGACCCAGACCGCCCACATCGCGCTGCGGCAGCTCGGGGTGGGGGAGGGCGACACGGTCCTGGTCCACGCCGCCGCGGGTTCGGTCGGCACGGCGGCGGTCCAGCTCGCCCGGCTCTGGGGGGCGGCCACGGTGATCGGCACGGCCCGCGAGGAGAACCACGACTACCTGCGCGAGCTCGGCGCGATCCCCGTCACGTACGGCGAGGGCCTGCTGGAGCGGGTGCGCGCCCTCGCCCCCGGCGGGGTGGACATGGTCCTGGACGGCGCGGGCGGCGAGGCGCTGGAGGTCTCCCTGCAGCTGGTGAAGGGGGAGCGTATTGTCACGCTCGTCGAGCACGGCAGGGCCGCCGAGCTGGGGGTGCAGCTGACCAGGGGAGTGCGGCTGGCGTCCCGCCTGGCCGAGCTCGCCGCCCTGTACGCCGAGGGCGGACTCGTCTTCCCGGTACGCCGGACCTACCCGCTGGAGCGGGCCGCGGACGCCCACCGCGAGGTCGCCACCGGGCACGGACGGGGCAAGGTCGTGCTGGTCATGGACTGATATGGCCGTATCACTGGTCTTATGGCCGGAACTCTTAGTAAGGTTTCTTGTTAATAACGTGCTATCCGTCGGCTCGTTGGACAGTCCTGCCTCCCATTTCTCGCTCCAGGAGGAGTCCACGTGCATCTGCGACACAAGCTGGCCACCGGTACCGCCGCCGCGATCAGCGTAGGGTCCCTGTTCGCCCTGCTGCCGTCCACCGCGGCGGTCGCCCACGGGTCCATGTCGAACCCGCCCAGCCGGGCCTACGTCTGCAAGACGGAAGGCCCGGAGACCCCCAAGTCGGAGGCGTGCAAGGCGGCCGTCGCGGCCGGGGGCACCCAGGCGTTCTACGACTGGCACGAGGTGTCCCGGCTCGAGGCCGGCGGCAACCACCGCCAGATCATCCCCGACGGCCAGCTGTGCGGCGCCGGACGGGACAAGTATCGCGGCCTCAACCTCACCAGGAACGACTGGCCGGCCACTTCGGTCTCCCCGGGACCGCTGACGGTCACGTACCACGCGACCGCGCCGCACGCGAACAGCAACTTCGAGTTCTACATCACCAAGCAGAGCTGGAGCCCCACCCAGCCGCTGCGCTGGTCGGACCTGGAGCACATCAGGACCTTCAACAACCAGAACCCCACCCAGTTCACCAACTGGACGATCAACCTCCCGCAGCGGAGCGGCCGCCAGCTCATCTTCTCGATCTGGCAGCGCATCGTGGGCAGCACCGAGGCCTTCTACACCTGTTCCGACGTGAACTTCGGCGGTAGCAACCCCAGCCCCTCGCCGACCCCGACGGTGACTCCGACGGTGAACCCGACCCCGACACCCACCCCGACCCCGACGAGCCAGCCGGGCGGCACCTGGAAGGCGGGCACCGCCTACGGGGTTGGCGCCACGGTGACCTACGGCGGCGTGACCTACCAGTGCCTGCAGGCGCACACCGCGCTGGCCGGCTGGGAGCCGCCGAACGTCCCGGCCCTGTGGCGACGTCTCTGACCCGGTGAAATCCGGCCGGGGTGGCCGCCGCCACCCCGGCCGGGCCCGTGGTCTCCCGAGAACCTCCCGAGAATCGAGGAGTTCGTCATGAAGCGTGCGGTTCCGGTGGTCCCGACGGTCGTCCTGGGAATATTCCTGCTCTCCGGCTGTGGCGCCGACAGCATCCAGGAACTCCGTGGAGGTCCGGCCGGTCATGGAGCGCACGGCGCTCCGGTCCAGGCAACGTCCCCCGCCCCCGCCCAGGGCACTGATCACGGCGCGAACAGCGGCTCGGGACAGGATTCGGAACAGGGCTCAGGACAGGGCGGCCACGGTTCCGACCACTCGGCGCACGGCGCCGGTGCGGGACTGCCCAGCCCCTCGCCCGCCCCGCCGATGGGGACCGCCGCGGGAGTCGCCTTCAACCCCCCCGACGTGATGTTCCTGCAGATGATGGTGCCCCACAACACCCAGGGGGTACGGCTGGTACGGCTGGTGCGCGAGCGGCAGGTCCGCCCCGAGGTCAAGGAACTCGCCGAGGCGATCGGCGTGACCCAGGAGCGCGAGTCCGCCTCGATGTCCGGCCTGCTGAACGCCTGGGGGCAGCCCGCGACCGCGAAGGACGACGAGCACGCCGCCCACGGCGGGATGCCCGGGGTGAGCGAGGAGGAGATGGCGGCGCTGATCGCCGCCCCACCGGCCGAGTTCGAGCGGAGGTTTCTCGACATGCTGATCGCCCAGCAGGACGACGCCACCCAGATGGCCAAAGTGGAGGTTGCGACCGGGCTGCACGCCCAGGTCACGGAGATGGCCAAGCGCGTCGACGTCTCGCGTACGGCGCAGATCGCGCAGATGCTGGCCCTGCGTGGTCAGTAAGGATTTGTCCTGTCACTCCCTTTTGTGAGATATATTTCCTACTTGATATAAGGGGAATTAAGGGGAGAGTCATGCGCAAGATCTTTGGGGTAGTGGCCGGATTGATCCTGGCCGGAACCCTGGCCGCGTGCGGGGGGACGTCCACCGACACGGCCCAGCCCGCCGTTGGCACGCCGAAGGCCGACGCCCCGCTCAGGGTCGGGGTCAACCCCGTGCCCCACGGTGAGGTGCTCAAGTACGTCAAGGACAACCTCGCCGCCAAGGCCGGGCTGAACCTGGAGATCGTCGAGTTCACCGACTACGTCCAGCCCAACACCCAGCTCGACGAGGGCAACCTGGACGCGAACTACTTCCAGCACATCCCGTACCTGGAGGAGTTCTCCAAGGGCAAGGACATCAAGCTGAGCTGGGTCGCCCCGGTGCACATCGAGCCGCTCGGCCTGTACTCCAAGAAGATCAAGAACGTCTCCGAGCTCGCCCAGGGCGCCCAGGTGGCACTGCCCAACGACGCGAGCAACCTCGGACGCTCGCTCAAGCTCCTGGCCGACAACGGCGTGATCACCCTCAAGGAGGGCGTCGGCGTCAAGGCCACCGAGCGCGACGTCGCGAACAACCCCAAGGAGCTGGAGTTCAAGCCCCTTGAGGCGGCCCAGCTGCCCCGTTCCCTGGAGGACGTGGACGCCGCGATCATCAACGGCAACTACGCCCTGGAGGCCGGCCTGCAGCCCGCCACCGACTCCCTGATCCTGGAGAAGGGCGAGGGCAACCCGTACGCCAACGGCCTGGTCACCGTCCCGGCCAAGGTGGAGGACCCCCGCGTGAAGAAGCTCGCCGAGATCCTCCGTGGTCCCGAGGTCAAGAAGTTCATCGAGGACAGGTACAAGGGCGCGGTCCTGCCCGCCGAGTAACCGGCCGGTGACCCGTCCGGCGGTTCACCGCCTCCGACGCCACGCCCTCGGGCCGCGTCCCCGCCCATTTCGCGGGGACGCGGCCCGAGTTTTCTGTGGCGGCTTTTCGAGGCCCACGGGCCTGTGACGACGTGTGGGAGGCCGAGGCCCGGATCTACGTCCCTCAGGTGACGTTTGAGATCCGTGTGGGGGATAGATGGTGGTGCGTTGGCTCGAAGGAGGAGATCCCATGACCATCGCAGGCGGCATCGTTCTCATTATGCTCGGCGCCATTCTCACGTGGGCGGTCGAATTCGACATCGCCGGATTCGACATCAACATCGTCGGTGTCATCCTGATGATCGGCGGTCTCGCGTGGCTTCTGTTCGCCGTGTACCGGCTGAGCCTCGCCCGCCGGGCGGTGCCGGACGCCACGGCCACCACCGTGGTCGAGGACCCGGTCGTCCAGCGTCGCACCTACCAGGAGCGTCACTACAACGACCCTCCGGTGGTGTGACCCGCGGACCTCTCCCGCCGGGGAGCCGCGACCTCAGGCGGGTACCGCCCGCCGCTCCGGATCCGTTAGGGACCGGTTCCTACGGGTAGGCGTGCTTTTCAGGAAACGCGAACGGAGGGCACAGGACGTGAGCAGAGTCGTATCCCGCGGTGCGAGCGCCGTGAGCGGAATGCTCGGCGGCGCGATCGCCGGGGTCATCTTCAAGCAGGTCTGGAAGCTCGCGTCGGGCAAGGACGACGCCCCCCAGGCGACGTCGGACGAGTACGGCTGGGGCGAGATCCTCGTGGCGTCGGCGATCCAGGGCGCCATCTTCGGCGTGGTCAAGGCCGCGATCGACCGTTCCGCGGCCCGGAGCATCCACAGAGCCACCGGCAAGTAGCCCCGTGAGGTCGCCGCAGGCGACCGGCCTCATGCCTGAAGGCCCCCGATCCCCTTATGTTCAAGGGGTCGGGGGCCTTGGCGCGTCCGGGGTGGGAAAGAACCGTCAGGCGGCTCCGGGGCACGAGTGGGCAACGCGGGCACCGAGGGCGCCGCGGACACTCTCCGCGTGCCGCGCCGGGACGCGGGAGGAGAGCACCTCCGCGTACACGGCGGTGGTCTGGGCGGCGATCCGGTGCCAGTCGTAGCGGGACCGTGCCCGCGCGACGGCCGCGGCGCCGTAGGCCGCGAGCACGGACGGCGCGGCGAGGAGCCGGCGCAGCGCGCCGCCCAGCGCGTGTGGCTCGCGCGGCGGGAGCAGCAGGCCGGTGACCTCGGGGACGACGGTGTCCAGGTGCCCGCCCACCGCGGACGCGACCACCGGCACGCCGCAGGCCATGGCCTCCAGCGGCACGATGCCGAACGGTTCGTACCAGGGCATGCTGACCACGACGTCCGCCGAGCGCATCAGGATGGGGATGTTCTCCCTGTCCACCCTGCCGAGGAACCTGACGCGGTCCGCCACGCCGCACCTCGCGGCCACCCGCGAGAGCCGGTCCACCTCGGGGTCGTCCAGGTCGCCACCCGCGATGACCAGGGTGGCGCCGGGAATGCGGGCGAGGGCGTGGATCGTGGTGTCCACGCCCTTGCGGGGGACGGGACGGCCGACGGCGAGCAGGACGGGGCCCGGCCCGAAGTCCCTCCTCGGGCCGGAAGGGGTGAAGGAGCTCACGTCGACGCCGCAGGGCACCACCCTCGTCCGGTGCCGGGGCACGCGCATCCGGCGCAGTTCCGCCACCTCGTCGGCGCAGGTCGCGACGACCGCGTCCACGTGGCAGGCGACCATCGCCTCGATCTTGAGGCGCTCGCGAGGGCTGGAGTCGGCGGTGCCCTGGTGACGGCGCTTGACCGTACCGAGGGCGTGGAAGGTGTGCACGATGGGGACCGCGGCGTCCCTCGCGGCGGCGAGAGCGGCCAGGCCGCTCATCCAGAAGTGGCTGTGGACCATGTCCGGTGGCACGGCGCTCCACCGCCTGGCGAGCCACCGGCCGAAGTCCGGGATCCAGGGGAGCAGGTCGTCCTTGGCCAGGGTCATGGCCGGTCCGGCCGGGACGTGGACCACGGTGACCCCGGGGGCCAGGGAGGTCTCCTCGGGCTGGGAGGGGCACTCCCTGCGGGTGTAAACGGTCACCTCGTGCCCGCGCGCGGCGAGCGCGAGGGACAGGGCGGCGACATGGACGTTCTGACCCCCGGCGTCGGCTCCGCCGACGGTGGCGAGGGGACTGGCATGCTCGGAAACCATCGCGATCTTCATAGGCACGACTCCCGCCGGTATGCGAGGCAGGCGTGCCTGCGTCCTGGGCATGGCGTTCTCCCCTGCCCTGACCGGGGACTTTAAACGTGTTTGACCTTGGGATTCACGGGAAGGCGAGCAGTTTTGGACGGAAAGGAGTTCGACGATGGAGGCTCCCCAGTACGTCGCGGCGCGCGTGCAGCGCGCGCTCGCCGAGGACGAGAGAACCACGGAACTCGGCATCCGGGTGGACATCAGAGGTGATCAGCTCTACCTGCGCGGCCAGGTCATCGGCCCCGAACGCCGCGAGCTGATCGCGCAGGTGGCCGGTGAGGCGGCCCCCGGGCTGGACGTCCACAACGAGATCGACATCGTGGACGTACGGGACCCGATGGGTGAGGAGAGACTGTGAGAGACGTGCGGATCGCGGCGGTCGGGGACGTACACCTGGACGAGAGCCGCCGAGGAAGCTATCGCGAGCACCTTCACGACATCGAGAAGAAGGCCGACGTCCTGCTGCTCGCCGGAGACCTGACCAGGCACGGCACCCTGGAGGAGGCGCGGGTCGTGGCGGACGAGTTCCGCGACCTGTCGATCCCGGTGGTGGCCGTGCTCGGCAACCACGATCACCACTCCGACAAGCCCGCCGAGATCGCCGCCCTGCTGCGCGACACCGGGATCGAGGTCCTGCACGACGACGCGACGGTGCTCGACGTCGACGGGGTGCGGCTCGGGGTGGTCGGCGGCAAGGGCTTCGGCGGGGGGTACGCGGGCAAGTGCGCCAGCGACTTCGGCGAGCCGGAGATCAAGGCGTTCGTCGGGCACACCAAGCGGATCGCCGACCGCTGGCGGGTGGCGCTGAAGGAGCTGCAGGCCGACCGCACGGTCGTGCTGTCCCACTACTCGCCGGTCAAGGACACCCTCAGCGGGGAGCCGCTGGAGATCTATCCCTTCCTCGGCAGCTACCTGCTGGCCGAGGCGGTCGACGCCGAGGGCGCAGACCTGATCATCCACGGCCACGCCCACTCCGGTACGGAGAAGGGCGTCACGCCGGGCGGCATCCGGGTGCGCAACGTGGCACTGCCGGTGCTGGGCCGGGCGTACGGTGTGTATCTCCTCTGACACTGACGACGTTGACGACGCTGACGCGCTGGACCCGACGCCGGGTCCAGCGTCGGCGAAGCCGAAGGAACCGGAAAGCCGGAAAAGACGGAAAGCCGGAGGAGAGGCCGCGGATGTGCCTCGGATGTGCGTCAACATGCCGCGGACGTGTCTCGGACATGAAGAAGCGGGCCGGGGAATACCCGGCCCGCGAGTCTTCTGTGGGAGTTCGGGGCGCTTACGTTTTTACGTTCTCGCGAGCGTGACACCCGTGTCGAGAAGCGTGCCGGCCTCGGGCCCGCACAGACGGCGTACGGACGTCAGGCCGTACGGAGCGGTGTGCGGGTCGTGTGGCCCGCACCTGGGCGGTGTGCGAGCGCTGGGCTCGCACCGGTTCGTGCTACCGCGAGCGCGAGGCTCGCGTCACACATTGAAGATGCTGACGCCCCCGGGGCCGACGAGGAAGCCGAGGACGATCAGGACGATCCCCCAGAGCAGGTCGCGACGGGCCAGGATGACGTAGATCCCGGAGATGACGAGGACAACTGCGATGATCCAAAGCAAGGTAGCCATAACCGGCCTCTGCCCTCACAATTCACGACTTAACATCTTCATCATCCTTGGTTCTGTATAGATCAACTATCGGCTGGATGAACCACAGCCAGGCGCTCAAAAGGGCGACGACCCCGGCGAATACCGCCGCGGGCCAGGCGTTGAGAACCGTCTCCGCGACCAGGGCGACCGAGCTCGTCATCGCGACCGCGAGCCCGGCGGCCCCCGCTATGCCGAGCGCGTTGGCGCGGTGCAGCATCTTCTCCTTCAGCCCGGTCCTGAACAGCAGGCGGTGCTGGGCCGCGGGGGTGATGAAGCAGACGGACGCGACGGCCGCGCTCAGCAGGGCGATGAAGAAGAGCCAGCGCCCCAGGGAGTCCACTTTGTTGAAGCCCGCCGCGAACGGAAGGCTGAACAGGAAGGCGAACAGCACCTGCACGCCGGTGACGGCGACGCGCAGGCCCTGTAACAACTCGCCGAGTTCGCGGTCAACCCGCTCTTTCTGTGTCTCACCGGGTTCGGGATGTTCCTTTTGTACGTGTTCAGGGTGAATCATGCGCGTCCTTTACCCAAGCAAAGGTTTGACATGCCTACCTGGGAAGTTATGGGGTACGCGTGGACTATGGGAAGTCACAGTCATGAGGTCACTGACGCGATCCTGGAAACGCTGAAGCGGGCGAGCAGCGGGCTGAAGGAGGCGGACGTCAGGTTCGCGCTCGCCGGAGGTTGTGCGGCCTACGCGCGGGGAGCCGCCCCCTCGCTCCACGACGTCGACTTCGTCCTCCCCCAGGAGGACGTGCCGCTCGCGCTCGAGGCGCTGGGCAAGCTGGGATTCGAGACGTCCAGACAGCCGCCGGAGGACTGGCTGGTCAAGGCCTTCGACGACGGCAAACTGGTGGACCTGATTTTCTCGATCTGCGACCACCCGGTCACGCCCGAACTGCTGAAGCGTGCGGAGCCTTTGAAGGCCTCGGCGGTGATCCTGCCCGTCCTGGAGGCCACCGACCTGGTCGTCTCGTGGCTGTTGCCGCTCTCCGAGCACAGCTGCGACTACGGCTCCCTGCTGCCCCAGATCCGTGCCCTGCGTGAGCAGGTCGACTGGGACCGCGTCGCCGCCGTCGTGCAGGACTCCCCCTACGCCTCCACCTTTCTCATCCTCCTCCAGCGTCTCGACGTCATTCCCGGTCCCATCGACTCCTCGGGCGACCCGACCTGGCCGTGAAACGCGACCGCTAGGGAAATGCGAAGGGGCCCCGCCGGATGGCGGGGCCCCTTCGCGTCATCTCGTCCGGTGTCCCGGGGGCGGAGGGTTCCGGATCAGAAGATTCCGGATCAGAAAGCGCTGGATCAGAAGTTGCCGGGTCCGCCACCGAAGGGGAAGCGGCCGTAGTACTCGCCGATACGGTCGCGATACGCGGGGTCCCTGAAGTTCGACTCGTCGAATTCGGGAGCTTCCTTGATCTCCTGCTTGGTGCGCGCGATGTAGATCTTCTTCTCCTGCGGGTCGATCTGCGTCACCGTGCTCGCGGGCAGGAGGACCTTCTTGCCGAAGATCCACGGGCCTGTGTCGATGACGAGATAGCTCTCGCCCACCTCGTAGGTCGCCTCGTCGACCGAGCCGATCTTCCCGTCGGTGGCCTCGACGTGGTACCCGGCGATGTCGAGTGTCCTGTCCTGGTCGTACACATCGGCTCGATAGTTCCAGAGCTCAGGCTGCATGGTTGAACATCTCCCTTGACTTGATACTCCGGGCTCCGATCACGTACCCGAGCTAGGAGCCCTAAACGGCATCTTCCCAAGTCAGCCGGTATGGAACACTGTTCGCTCCACTCTGTTTCCGCCCGTAGTGCCAGGTCACCACGAGGGTTCACCCCGCCCGCGTCCGCCCGGCCCGGCGCGGATTCTCGCCGCCCGGTGCTTCTGATGCCCATATATCGGCTCATGTACGGACCACAGCGCCGGGTCCGGTAGGCTTGTCGAGGTCAAGCGCCGCTAGCTCAGTTGGTTAGAGCAGCTGACTCTTAATCAGCGGGTCCGGGGTTCGAGTCCCTGGCGGCGCACTTCGAAAAGGCCGTTGGTCTGTGTGATCACACAGACCAACGGCCTTTCGGCATTCCGCCCCGGTGGGCGCGGTCCCGGGATCAGGCTCGCGGGCCCACGGCCACCCTGGCGCCGCGACGGCGCCACAGCAGCCCGGAGACGGCGCCGAGGGTGACCAGGGAGCCGGTGAGCACGAGTGCCCGCCCGTCGGGCCCGCTCTCGCCGCCACCGCCGGTGTCGGCCCCTCCGGCCGGTGTCTCGGCGATCTCGCCGTTCGTGTCCTGCGGAGTCTCGTCCGTCTCGGTCTCCTCGTCCGGCGCGGTCTCGCCGATGGGCTGCGTGGCGGTGTCCGTGGGGTCGGGGTCGGTCCCCTGGCCGCCCGCGGCGACGGTGAGGGGATAGGTCTTCAGGGTGTCCTTGTTCAGGGACTCGCACTCGATCAGCGGGTTGGTGGGCAGGGTCCCGAAGTTGATGGCGGCGGGCTTCACCGCCGCGGTGCCCGGATTGTTCGAGGTGGTCGCGAGCGCGATCTGGGCCGCCGGCAGCGGGATGGGCTGACCCGCGCTGACCGTGTCGAGGGTGCCCACCCCGGTGGCGGAGGTCAGCCCGGGAAGTTTGCTGATGGAGGCGTACGCGTACAGCTTGGTGCCCTCGGGCAGTCCCGCGGCGGGCGCCGTCAGCCCGGTGCCGGTGTAGGTGCCCTGCCAGCCGATCGTGAACTGCTGTCCCGTGGTGGCGGTGGCCGGCACCGTCATCTCGATGTCGATCTCGATGGTCTGCTTCTCGGCCACGCCGTCGGTGGTGCACTCGTACTTCACGATGTCGGCCGCGACGGCCGAGCCCTGCCCCGCGAAGGAGGGAAGGGGTTGCCAGAGGAGGACCAGGCTCGCGGCCAGGGCGGCGACTGAGAGAACCGAGCGAACACGCACGTCGCCTCCTGCTTACGACAGATGGGGCATAAGGGGAGACGGGGGATAAGGGTGTTCGGTTGACACCACGGGTCCGATTCGCGCGGCCCTTCGCTCCCGCGCGTGCGGCGGGGTACTTATCGGTCAAGCCGAAAAGCACCGGACGGGGAGTGTTCGCCCCATCCGGTGCCCGGATCGACTACGAGGCTAGGAGGCGTAGACCTCGAACTCGGAGAGCTGGCCGGCGGGCCAGCCGCTGTTGGCGGTGAAGGTCAGGCGCAGGTGGCGCCTGCTGGTGGCCGGGAAGGTGATGGTGGCCGTGTTACCGGTGGCGGGGTTGAAGGTGTAGGTCGCCGAGCCGACGACGGTGGTGAAGTTCGTCCCGTCGGTGCTGCCCAGGACGGTGACCGTCTGGGTGCGGGTGGCCCAGTCGGCGGGCGGGGGCAGCTTGAGGACGACCCGGCCGACGCTCTGCGTGGAGCCGAGGTCGACCGTGACCGACTGCGGGAAGGCGTTGCTGTTCGACTCCCAGTAGGTGGAGGCGTTGCCGTCCACGGTGTTGCCCGAGCCGTACACCTGGACGTGGCTGGTCTCCGTGGTCGGCCTGCCCTGCGCCAGGTTGGTGACGGGCGCGGAGCCGCCGGTGCCGGTCAGCGCCACGGTCAGCGGCCCGTTCGGGTCGTTGCTCGCCACGCTCAGGGTGCCCGTACGGGTGCCCGTCGCGGTCGGGGTGAAGGTGACGTTGACCGTGCAGGAGGCGCCGGCGGCGAGGGTGGTGCCGCAGGTCCTGGTCTGGGCGTAGTCACCGGTGGTGGCGACCGTGCCGAGCGTCGCCGACCCGGTGCCGGTGTTGGTGACCGTCACGGCCTGCGCCGGGCTGGTGCTGCCGACCGTCCTGGCGGCGAACGTCAGGCTGACCGGGGAGGCCGCCAGCGACACGGTCGGCGGCGGGTTGCCGCCACCCGGGAAGATCTGGAACTCCGAGATCTGGGCCGCGGGCCAGCCGGTGTTGGCGGTGAGGTTGATCCGGACGTAGCGCACGTTCGAGCTGGTCAGCGGGATCGCGATGCTGTTGCCTGTGGCCGGGTCGAAGGTGTGGCCGGCCGAGGCCTTCAGGGTGGTCCAGGTGGTGCCGTTGGTGCTGTCCTGGATCGACAGGGTCTGCGTCCTGGCCGCCCACGCGGCCGGCGGCGGCAGCTTCAGGGTGACGGAGCCGACGCTCTGCGAGGTGCCGAGATCGGCCTGCAGCCACTGCGGGAAGGCGTTGCTGTTCGACTCCCAGTAGGTGGAGGCGTTGTCGTCGTTGGCGTTGCTCGGCGGGAAGCCGCCGTTGGAGCTGCTCGCCGTCAGGGTCGCGCCCAGCGCGAGGTTGGTGGTCGAGCTGATGCCGCTGCCGGTCAGGCCGACCGTCAGCGGGCTGTTCGTGGCGTTGCTGGCGACGGTCAGGGTGCCCGTACGGGTGCCCGAGGCGGTGGGGGTGAAGGTGACGTTGACGGTGCAGGAGGCGCCGGCGGCGAGGGTGGTGCCGCAGGTCCTGGTCTGGGCGTAGTCGCCGGTGGTGGCGACCGTGCCGAGCGTCGCCGTGGCGGTGCCGGTGTTGGTGACCGTCACGGCCTGCGCCGGGCTGGTGCTGCCGGTCTGGCGGGCTCCGAAGGACAGGCTGCCCGGGGAGGCGGTCAGGGCGACGCCGTTGGTGCCGCTGCCGGTGAGGCCGACGGTCACCGGGCCGCCCTGAGCGCTGCTGGCGACGGTGAGCGTGCCGGTGCGGGTGCCCGCCGCGGTGGGGGTGAAGGTGACGTTGACCGTGCAGGTCGCGCCCGCGGCGAGGGAACTGCCGCAGTTGTTGGTCTGGGCGTAGTCGCCGGTGGCGGTCACCGAGCCGATCGGGGCCGCGGTGGTGGCCCCGTTCGTGATGGTGACGGACTGCGCCGGGCTGGTGCTGCCGGTCTGGCGCGCGGCGAAGGACAGGCTGCCCGGGGAGCCGGACAGGCCGCCGGTGTTGCCGCCGCCACCGGGGTAGATGTAGTTCGGCGTGGGCCAGGTGCCGGTGCAGGTCGTGCTGCTGGGGCTCCAGCCGGTGTTACCGGTGCCGAAGACGGGCGTGAAGGCCGCGCCGACGCAGTTGTGGATGGCGACACCCGCGCCGATGTGGTCGGCGCTGACGTTGTTGAACGTCATGTTCGCGCCCGACTGCGCCTGGATCATGTACGTGCCGGTGCCGTCGATGTTGACGTTGTTGAAGTTGACCGTGCTCGTGGTGCCCTCGATCATGTGGATCGCGGCGTACGAGCTGTCCAGGATGTCGGTGTCGGTGACGTTGATGGTGGCGTTGACCGGCTCGTTGAGCCCGCTGAACCAGATGGCTCCGACGCCGAAGTGCCAGTTGAAGTCGTTGTTGCCCGCCCGGAGCAGGGTGTTGCGGGCGACGGTGTGGGTTCCGGCGACCGCGGTGCCCTGGCCGGAGTTGACGCCGGGGTAGCGGTTGGCGATGTGGATGCCGCCGCCGTTGCTGACCGTGTCGGCCACCACGTTGTCGGTGATCTGGATGTCCCTGCCGCCGTACGTGACGATGTTGTTGGCCAGCAGCGTGACGCCCACGGTGTTGAAGGTGAACTTGTTGCCGACGTTCGGCAGCCGTTCCGGCCACATGGCCAGGGCGTCGTCACCGGTGTTGCGCAGGAACGTGTTGGTCACCGTCGAGTTGGTGACGCCGGTGTGGAAGTTCACGCCGTCGGCGGTCTGGTCGAGGATGCGGCTGTTCTTGATGGTGAAGTTGTTCATCGGGCCGTCCATCCAGGCACCGACCTTGGTGTGCTGCATCCACACGTTGTCCACGACCGAGTCGGTCATCGCGCCGCCCATGGCGTTGACCTGGTCGTTGTCCTCGCGCTCCATGACCTCGCCGATGATGGCGAAGTCCTTGAGCGTGACGTTGCGGCTCGGGCCGCCCGCCTCGTGGGCACGGATCTCACCGCCGTAGCCGCCGCCCTGGACGTACTTGCCGTAGACGCCGACGGCCCTGTTGCGCTGGGTGGGGTGGCGTCCGCCGAGCACGCTGTACCAGGGGCCCGCTCCGCGCAGGGTCACCCCGTCGACGACCACGTGGTCGTAGAGGTTGTAGGTCCCCTCGGGGATGTACACCTCCTTGGCCTGGGCCTTGCCGGCGTTGACCGCGGCCTGGAAGGCGGCCGTGTTGTCGACGCTCGTGTTGTTCTTGACGGCGCCGAAGTCGTCGACCGACAGCGAGCCGGCCGGGCGGCCGATCGGGGTGCCGACGACCTCGAAGTCGGCCAGGTCCACGGTGACCGGGATGCCGCCGGTGGACTGGACGCGGACCTTGGCGCCCGCGGCGAGCGTGGACCCGAACATGGTCCGCGTCTCGTCGTAGAAGTGGTGGGGGTTGGTGTCGCCGGGGTTGTTGTTGAACGGGTAGCCGCCGTAGTACCAGCCGTACTTGGAGGTGAGGGTCAGGTCCTTCAGGTGCGTGCCGTTGATCCGCAGGCTGGCTGTGGTGTTCTGCCCGGTTCCCGAGGCGTTGTCCGGCACGCTGTAGCGCAGTGACATCGCGTTGGCCGGCCGGGTGAGCGTGAACTCCACGTACTCACCCGAGGAGTCGAGCGTCACCGCCCTGCGGCCCGAGGCCTCCGAGGGGAGGCGGCCGTAGATCCGGTCGGGGCCGATCACCTGGCCGGAGTGGGCGGTGTCCTCGGCCTCTATCTCGAAGAAGGGCACGGTGGCGCCGCGCCCCGGGAAGTCGAACGGGGAGTCGGCTCGTACGGCGGCCGTGGCGGGGGTGACGGGTAAGGAGGCCAGCCCTCCCGCCATCAGCGCCGCGATCGTGGCGACGGTCCAGGCCTTTAGCCTGCCGGACTTGTTCATCGGCTGACCCTTCACTTTACGAAGAGCCGGACGCTTCGCGGCCAAGGCGCCGGAGACGCCGGCCGCTGGTGCCCGGGGGGTACCCACACCTTAAAATGACGAACAGATTGCTGCAATATTTCAGCTGATACATGAAATGTAACGACCGGGTAGCGCTGGTTCCCGTACGGCAAGTTTCACGTAAGTGCTTGCGCGGCCATGGAAGCCGCTTGCGTGGCGGTGGAAGCGATGCCCGACGGTCCGTTTGGCAGGGTTGGTCCGTTTAATGTGCTCGATGCGGTCGCCGGACTCGCGGCGGGGTGTCCTGGCCGTCCGTCCCGATCACTGGTGAAAAGTCCCGAATGCGGAACACGGGGAGGTTCGCCGGTTTTTTCATCGAAGGTCGATGCGCTGCCATACGATGCTTCATCGTGGTGAGCTGGCACGGTACGGCACGGCGATACGAAATGGCACATCGAAACGAGACGGCCTTGAGCCGGCCGGACGGCGCCCCGGCGCGAGAGAACGGCGGCGGTTCCATGGGACTGAACGAGCGGAAGACGGCGCTGCCCGATGAGTGATCCCGGGCTGCGCTTCTCGATACTCGGGCCGGTGCGCGTCTGGCGGGACGGCGCCGAGGTGGAGATCGGCTCTCCCCAGCAGCGGCTGGTCCTGGCCGTCCTCCTCCTGGCCGAGGGCAGGGCGGTCGGCCACGACCACCTGCTCGACGCGATCTGGGGCGAAGACCGTCCCCGCGCGGCCATGGGCACGTTGCGCACGTACATCTCCCGCCTGCGCTCCGTCCTCGGCGCCGAGGTGATCACCTCGATCGGCAGCGGGTACGCCCTCATCGGGGGGACCCGCGACCTCGTCACGATGGAGGAGCTGTCGCGCGAGGGGAGATACGGCGAGGCTCTGGCGCTCTGGCGGGGAGAGCCGCTCGCCGGGCTGGAGGGGGGCTACGCCCAGGGCCAGCGGGTGCGGCTCGGGGAGCGGCGGCTCGCCGTGCTGGAGCGCAGGCTCGCCCAGGAGGTCGAGGAGGGCAGGCACGCCGAGGTCATCGCCGAGCTGACCACCCTCTGCGGGGAGCATCCGGCCAGGGAGCGGCTCTGCGGCCTGCTGATGCTGGCGCTGTACCGCTCGGGAAGGCAGGCCGAGGCGATAGGCGTGTTCACCGACACCCGGAAACTGCTCGCGGAAGGTCTCGGCATCGACCCCTCGCCCGAACTGGCGGAGCTCTATCAGAGGATCATCACCGCGGACCCCGCCCTCGGCCGGAAGAAGGTGGTGAGCCCGGTCGCCGTACAGGTGCCCCGGCAGCTCCCCGCCGACACCGCGGACTTCACCGGCAGGGAATCCGAGGTCGACGAGACGGTGGACGCCCTGAGGTCGGGGAACACCTCGGCCCTGGTGATCTCGGCCGTGTCGGGCGCGGGCGGCATGGGCAAGACCACCCTGGCCGTCCACGTGGCGCACCGGCTCGCGCCGGACTATCCCGACGGCCAGCTCTTCGTGAACCTCAGGGGCTCGGGGACGCAGCCGCTCGCGCCGGAGACCGTGCTCGCCCGGTTCCTGCGCTCCCTCGGGGCGGACGTCCCCGCCGACACCGAGGAACTGGGCGAGCGCGCGGCCCTGTACCGCTCCACGCTGGCGGACCGGCGGGTGCTCGTCGTGCTGGACAACGCCGCGAACGCGGCCCAGGTACGGCCGCTGCTGCCGGGCGCCGCCGGGTGCGCGGTGATGGTGACGAGCCGCGCGAAGATGATCGGGCTGTCCGGCGTACGCCAGGTCGACCTAAGCGTGATGTCCCACGACGAGGCGATGGCGCTGCTGCTCAGGGTGGTGGGGGAGGCGCGGGTGGCCGCCGAGCGCGAGGCGGCGGCGGACCTGATCGGGGCGTGCGGGCACCTGCCCCTGGCAATCAGGATCGTGGCCGCGCGGCTGGCGGCGCGGCCCGCCTGGAGCGTGGCCAGGATGCGCGACCGGATGGCCGACGAGCGACGGCGCCTGGCGGAGCTGCGCGTGGACGACCTGGCCGTCGAGGCGACGTTCGCCCTCGGCTACGACCAGCTCGACGCCGCGCACGCCTCGGCGTTCCGGCTGCTGGCCGTCCCCGACGCGTCCGACTTCTCGCTGGGCTCGGCGGCGGCCGTACTCGGCATGGACGAGCCGGACGCGGAGGAGGTGTGCGAGGCGCTGGTGGACGTGAGCATGCTGGAGTCGCCCTCCCCGGGCCGCTACCGCTACCACGACCTCCTCAAGATCTTCGCCCGGTCGCGGCTGGACGACGAGAAGGTGCGGCGAGCCGCGCTGGCCAGGCTGCTCGGCCACTACCTCGCGGGCATGACGACGGCCTACCACCTGACCTATCCGGGCATCCCGGCGTCCGGCCCGGACCGGCCCACCGGTGCGGGACCGGCCTTCGCGGACGAGGAGGTCGGGGTGGACTGGGCGGAGGACGAGGAGCAAGGGGTGATCAGCTGCGTGCACCAGATCGCCCAGACACCGGGCAGCGTCCTCTCCGACGCGATACGGCTGCTCGACATGGCGTCCGACGTGCTGGAGACCGACGCGGCCCCCGAGCGCTACGAGCGGGCGGCCGGAGCCCTCGTCGAGGCGGCGGTGGCCCGCGGGGAGCGCCGCGCCGAGGCGCACGCGCGGTGCGTGCGCGGAGGGTTCTGGGCGGGCCGCTGGTTCCTCGACGCGGCGATCGAGGACGGCGTCGCCGCGCGGGACCTCAGCCTCGCCGAGGGTGACCTGGCGCGGTACGCGGAAAGTCTCAACCTGCTGGCCATGGTCCTGTCCAGCCGCGGATCGAAGACCGAGGCGATCGCGATGTACGCCGAGGCGATCGAGGTCTGGCGCGCGCTCGGCGATCGGAGCAGCGAGACCACCGGCCTGGGCAACATGGCGCTCGCGCTCGCGTCGGTCGGCAGGACCGGCGAGGCGGTGGAGGCCGTGGAACTGGCCGACCGCACCATCCGCGAGCTGGGCGGCGGGGCGGATCCCGACATCACGTACCAGTCGGCCATCGTGCTGCGCGACGCCGGACGCCCGGAGGAGGCGCTCTCCCGGCTCCTGGAGACGCAGAAGGCGTACCGGAGGCTCAAGCAGCGCCTCCGGGAGGGAGCGACGCTGCTGCGGATCGCCGAGACCTACCTCGTCATGGGACAGCTGGACTGTGCCGTCGACTACGCCGAGGACTCGCTGGCCCTCATGGCGGAGGCGGGCGACGAGTGGATCCAGGGCAAGGCGCTCGTCGCGCTCGGCCAGGCCTTCTCCGGGCTCGGCCAGCCGGGCCGCGCCGGGGCGTGCCTGACCGAGGCGCTTGAGATCTTCGTGCGGCGGGGCATGCCCGAGGCCGGCGAGGTACGGGCCCTGCTGGAGCGGGACGAGGTTTCACGATGGAGCACCGAGCCGAAAGAGACCGCCCTGACCTGCTGAGCACACGCCCTCCGCGTCCGCCCGGTTCGCGTGCCGGTTGTGGGGTGTGCGTGACCGGTGGGCCGGAGATGGGTGGGAAACACCGTGCTCGGGGAACACCGTGCTCGGGCCCGGAACTGTCGGTGCGGGCTGGCATCATCAGGGGTGTGGACCTGCACCACTACGCGCGCGTCGTGGGCCCGGCCGTCATGATGGCCGGGCGACGCGTGGTGTCCTTCTCGGGGGGAAGCGAGGAGGACGGTGGCGGTGGTGCGGTCCGACATGCGCCGCCAACCCGGGGTGGCCTGCCACAGGAGGAGGCACTCTTTCCCTGAAGTCCTGCGGGTGGGGATGTCGAGAACGCATCCGTGGCTCCGATTCTCTGTGATCAGTGAAGCGAGACGGACGACGATTTTCGAGGAGGAACGACCATGCGGCCCATGAAGACGAACACCCTGAAGGTGCCCGGCGCGACCCTTCACTACGAGATCCGCGGCTCGGGGCCGACCCTGTTGCTGATCTGCGGCGGGATGTACGACGCCGCGGGATACGCGGGCCTGGCCGAGCGACTCGCCGACCGCTACACGGTGGTGACCTACGACCGGCGCGGCAACTCGCGCAGCCCCCTGGACGGGCCGCCGGAGCCGCAGAGCATCGAGGTGCACGCCGACGACGCGCACCGCGTGCTGGTGGAGGTGGGCGTCACCGCCGACGAGCCCGCGTACGTCTTCGGCAACAGCTCCGGGGCGATCATCGGCCTGGAGCTGGCCGCCCGCCACCCCGAGCGGGTGCGCGTCCTGGTCTCCCACGAGCCGCCCCTGTTCGAGCTGCTGCCCGACCGCGACCGCTGGCGTGCCGTCGTCCGGGACGTGGAGGAGGCCTTCGCCAAGGAGGGCACCGAGGCCGCCATGCGGGCCTTCGCCACCGGGTTCGACAGGACCGGCAGCGAGCACGAGGAGGCGGCCACCCGCGGGGAGCGGGGAGAGCCCACCCCCGAGATGGCGGAGACGATGGCGCGCATGGAGAAGAACACGGAGTTCTTCATCGGTTACGAGGTGCCGCCGTTCGTCGGATACATCCCCGACGTCGACGCGCTGCGGGCCTCCTCGGCGCGCGTCGTGATGGTGGCGGGCGAGGACTCGGAGGGGCAGCCGCCCTACCGGGCCTCCTTCGTCGTCGCCGAACAGATCGAGGGCCGGCACGTGATGTTCCCCGGCGACCACGGGGCCTTCGGCACCCGGCACGAGGCGTTCGCCGCCAAGCTCGACGAGGTGCTTTCGAGCCCCTGAGGAAGCGCACGGCCCGATGAGGCCGGACACGGCCGTCTCCTGACAACCCGGCCCGGGAGGCGGTCGTGACCGTACCAACGGGCCGCTCAGGCTCTCCCCGATCCTGCCGGCCTCCACGCCCTGGGCGGCCTCTCCGGGCGGATCGACATCCGCCGACAGGCTCTGATCTCATGCGGCGAATCTCATGCGGCGAATCTCACGCGGCGAATCTCACGCGGCGAATCTCACGCGGCGAATCTCACGCGGCGAATCTCACGCGGCGAAAACGGGGGTGCCCCGCCCGCGGGCGGGGCACCCCCGTTTTCGCGGAGAGGTGAGGTCGCCTACACCCGCGTGCGCGCCTCCTCGATCTGGCGCGTGATGTTCTTCGCGCCGCCGGCCTCGGCGAGGGCAGTCGCCTCCTCGGCCAGCGCGAGCGCGTCGTCACGGCGTCCCTCCGCGGCGGCGATGTAGATCAGCCCGACCATGTTCGCGGCGACGCCCGGCAGGAAACCGAGTTCACGGCGGAGCCGCACCGACTCCTCCAACCGTTCCCGCGCCGTCTCCAGCCGTCCGGCGGCGTGCTCCGCGGTGCCCAGGTGCCGAAGCGCGTACGACCTCATGAGCTTGTCACCGGCCTGCGCCGCGAGTTCGTGCGACCGTTCGAGAACCGGGACCGCGGTCTCGTTGTCCCCGCGGACCACCTGGTGGAAGACGCCGACCCAGAACAGCGCCTCGCCCTCGCCGCGGAGGTCACCGAGCGTCCGGTAGAGCTCGGTCGCGCGCTCGAACAGCGGCAGCTCGCGCGGGTCCTCGGTCTCGTCCTCGAAGAAGCGCGCGTGCATGATCCGGCCACGCGCCAGGGCCAGACCGGCCTCGACCGCGTCCAGCTCGCGGTCGGCCACCTCCAGCACCCCGGCTTCGCCATCGAAGATCGCGCGATCGTAGAGCAACCTGGCCCGTTCGAGCCGTTCTTCCGCGCTCATCCGCCCAGCCCCCGTCCACCCGTATCCGCCCGCCGCGCCGAACACCGTACGCGGCGGACGAGGCGTGACGCCAGCCCCCGGCCGCCGCGAGAACTCGGGGGAAAGAGCCGATGAGCCGCGTCGCCTGGCGTGCCGTCGGCGCGGGGACGAGGCCCCCGGACGGGTCAGGACAGTTCAGTGCCGGGGGATGCCCAGGGTGACCAGCAGGTCTTCGTGAAGCTGGAACCACACGGTGTGGTAGGACTCAAGGTTGTCCGACACGTAGTCCAACTCGCCGGCCCTGGCGCGCGCGAGCGCGTCGGTGAGCCGGGCCTGATACCGCTGGAAGCGGAGCATCGCCGCGTACAGGTCCACGCAGGCGACGTCGGCACGCCGGTTGAAGTCGGCGAACCGGCCCAGGACCCGGGAGTCGTAGGCGGGATCGGTGTGGTCGTTCGGTATCGCGACACCGTCGACGAATCGCAGCTGCCAGGCCGTGCAGAGATCGAGCAGCTCCGGGTTGAGCACGAGAAAGTCGTCGTACGCCTCGAGCACCGTGGCCCGGGTGCCCGCCGTGTCCAGCTCGGCGGAGATCCGCCTGGCGTCCTCGACGCGGCCGGCCTCGGTGAGACCCCACCCGCCGAAGTCACCCGGAGAGTACGTGACGAGGCCGGCCACCGCGAGATCGATCAGCTCGGACTCGACGTCGGGCTCGGGGAGCCCCGTCGCCTCGGCCACGCGGGCGAGACTGACGAACCCGACGCAGCGAAGCGTGTGGAGCGCCAGCAGGTCGGCACTGGTCGCATGGGGTGGGTTCGGCACGTCGATATGCTACATCGATGGCCTGGATCCACCCGATTTCGGGAGAAGTCGAGGAGACCGCGAGCGTCCTTGGCGGCAAGGGGTACGGCCTTGTCGTGCTGCGACGGCTCGGGGTGCCCGTGCCCCCCGGGTTCGTCATCGGCACCGGGGCGTGCCGAGCCTTTCTCCGTGACGGGCGGTTTCCCGACGGTCTCGACGCCGAGCTGACGGCGGCCGTCTCCGGCCTCGAAGCCGCCACGCGACGGCGCCTTGGCGGATCCGAGCGGCCACTGGTGGTGTCGGTGCGCTCGGGCGGCAGCGTGTCGATGCCCGGCATGATGAACACGATCCTCAACCTCGGCCTCACCACCGAGACCACGGCGGGGCTGGCGGCGGAGACGGGCGACCCGCGGTTCGCGCTCGACTCGCGCCTGCGGTTCCTGTCCGGTTACGCCTCGGCGGTCTTCGGCGTGGAGCCGGAAAGCCTGGAAGCCGTCGCACGCGAGGTGGCCGAACGCGGCGACGGCGACGAGGAGACACGTCTCGCCGACGTGATCCGAGGCGTCGAGGCCCTCATCGGCGGACGCCCCGGCGGATCGGTGCCGGACGACGCGGCGGAGCAGCTGGAGCCGGCCGTCAGGGCCGTGTTCTCGTCCTGGGACACGCCGCGCGCCAGGACCTACCGCGAACTGCACGACATCCCCCACGAACTCGGCACGGCCGTCATCGTGCAGGCCATGGCGTTCGGGAATCGCGACGACCACAGCGGCACCGGTGTCGCGTTCAGCCGCGACCCCAACACCGGTGAGAGCGTTCCGTTCGGTGAGGTCCTGTTCGGCCACCAGGGCGAGGACGTCGTCTCCGGGAGGTCGACGACCCGGCCACTGGCCGAACTGGCCGAGCGGGAGCCGGCGGTGTGGGCCGGTCTCCTGGAAGTCCTGAACCGGATCGAGGAGCACTACCGCGACACGTGCTACGTGGAGTTCACCTTCGAGGCGGGCGAGCTGTGGATCCTGCAGGTGCGGCCCGGCAACCTCGTTGGGCGCGCCGCCGTCCGCGTCGCGGTCGACCTGGCCGACGAGGGCGTCGTCGGCCGCCGCGAGGCACTGCTCCGGGTCTCTCCGCACCATCTCCGCCACGCCCGTACGCCCCGGATAGCGACGGCCGACGCGAGTGACCTCCTCACCCGGGGGCTGGGCGCCTGCCCGGGTGTCGCGGTCGGCAGGGTGGCGACCACCGCCGACAGGGCGGCGCGGATGGCCGTCGACGGCCCGGTCATCCTGGTGCGTCCGCACACCTCCCCGCTCGACATGCACGGCCTGGCCGCCGCCGTGGGAGTCGTCACCGCCCGAGGCGGGCCGGCCAGCCACGCCGCCGTCGTCGCGCGTGCCATGGGCAAACCCGCCGTCGTGGGGGCGGCGGATCTCACGGTCGACGTCGCCGCCGCCTGCGTGCGAGCCGGTGGACGCACCCTCCCGGAAGGCACGCTCATCACCATCGACGGGACCGGCGGGGAGGTCCTCGTCGGCGGTCACCGCACCGCTACCGCCACGACCGACTCCCACCTGCGCCGCCTGCTCGAATGGGCCGACGAGGTCTCGGGCGACGACTCGGACCGCGACGAGGCGGAACGCCTCACGGCGGCCCGCGCGGTCCTTCTGAACACCTAGCGCGGTGGCCACGAACGTTCACCGGGTCGAGGTACGGGGCGTTGCCGGCGCCGGCACCCTGGTCGCCTCCCCCACCGCGATGCGGCGTGACCAAACCCGGTGAACGTATCCGGTCCTGGTCACCGCACTAGACGAAGGCCGTGACGCCCTCGTATTCCGCTACCGGGGTGGCGCCGGCAGTCTCGTACTGGAGCAGCAGCAGGCCCTTCGCCGTCACCTCGTGGCCGACGAGTCGAAGACCGACGGGTCCGCTCGGGTGGTCGAGCAGCCGCCGCCCGGAACCGGTCACGGCCGGGGCGACGACGAGCCGGAGCGTGTCGACGAGGCCCGCCGCCAGCAGGGTGTTGCCGAGTCGCGCACTCCCGTGGATCTGGAGTTCCCGTCCTGGCCGCGCCTTGAGCTTCCCGACGGTCTGGATCGGGTCACCGCGGAGCACGGTCGTCGGATGCCAACTTCCCTCGGTGAGGGTGTTGGTGACCACGTACTTCGGCAGTGAGTTCATCCGCTCGGTGTACGGGTCGTCCGGGTCGGTGATCTGCGGCCAGTCCCGGGCGAACGCCTCGTAGGTTCGCCGCCCGAGCAGCAGACCGTCGGCGAGGTCCAGCCAGTCGGAGGTACGCCGGACGAAGAGTTCGTCCAGGTGGGGCACGAGCCAGCCGCCCCGGGTGAAGCCGTCGCTCGTGTCCTCGGTCGGCGAGCCGGGGCCCTGGCTGACCCCGTCGAGGGTGACGAACTCCGTGAGAACGATCTTCATCGTACGGCCTGGCTCCCCGCGACCACGGCGAGTTGTTTGGTGACCGAGCCCCAGCCTTCGAGGAAGCCGAGTTCCTCGTGGTGGGCGCGGGCGGCCGGATCGCCGTGCCGGACGATGATCCGGTAGTCCGTGCCGTCCGGATGATCGCTCAGCGTGATCTCGGCCGTCATCGGCACCGGCGCGGGATTCGCGGGGCGCCAGGCGCTGTCGATCGTGTTCGTGAACACGATCCGCTCGAGCTCGTCGACGACGAGGAAGCTCGCGTCGACGTGCGGGACGAAGTCCACCCCGTCGTCGCTCAGCCGCGTCACGAGCGCGCCGCCGGGCTGGACGTCGAGGCGGTCGACGCGGCACACGGTCGGCGCGGGGACCCACCACTGCTCGAAGCGGGATGGGTCGGTCCACGCGCTCCACACGGCGGCGCGGGGGGCGCGGATGATCCGCTGCAGGGTCAGGTCAAGATCGGGGTTCATGGTCGTTTCTCCTGCGGATCGGTGACGAGGCGTTCGAGCCGGTCGGTGCGCTCTTCCCAGATCCGGCGCTGCTCCACGAGCCAGCCGTCGACGAGAGCGAGACGGTCGCGGTTGAGCACGCAGGTGCGCACCCGGCCGAGCTTGACCGTGCGGATCAGGCCGTTCGCCTCGAGCGTCCGCACGTGCTTCATGAAGGAGGGAAGGGTCATCGGGAACTCGCGGGCGAGATCGCCCACGCTCGTCGGGCCGCGGCCAAGGCGTCGGATGACGCCGCGCCGCGTCGGGTCGGCGAGGGCGACGAACACGCCGTCGAGCTCCGCCGAATACTGTGCCATGCGGCTAAGTATTGCCCGCCGAAACACTTAGCGCAAGAGCAAAGTATTTGGGGAGGGCGCGGGCCGGTTCTCAGGCGAAGCGGCGCAGGGCGAAGCGGGGGTGGGGCTCGGTGTGACCGAGGGCCAGGTCGGCGGCCATGTGGCCGATCAGGGGGGCGAACTTGGCGCCCTGGCCCGAGCAGGGGGAGACGATGACGAAGGGACCGACGCGGTCGAGGATGAAGTCCTCGTCGGGGGTGATGGTGTAGAGGCAGCTCGCCTCGGCCACCGGGGCCGGGTCGAGGCCGGGCAGCCATCTGCGGACGTAGGCGGTCACCACGGCGCGGGAGGCCGGGTCGACGACGCCGTCCCTGGTGGTGGCGGTGACGGGTTTGCCCGCGTCGTGCTGGGCGACCTTGACCGTGGGCAGGGGACCGCCGTCGGCGCCGGAGGGAAGCCCGTAGATCTGTGTGTCGTCCTTGTGGACGAAGACGGGCCAGCGGGTTTCCGGATCGCGCGAGCGGAAGTGGAAGACCTGCTGCTGGGTCACCCGCAGCGGGGGCAGGCTCACCGGCACGCCGAGCAGTCCGGCGAGTTCCGGCAGCCAGGCGCCCGCGGCGATGACGACGGTGGCGGCGGTCACCTCCGGGCCGTCGGTGCGCAGCCGGACGCGCCCGTCGGGCAGGGACTCCGCGCCGGTGAACCGTACGCCGGTGATCACCTGGGCGCCCAGCTCGGCGGCCCGGCCCACCGCGGCGGCGACCGTCGCGTCGGCGTCGGCCGTACCCGCCTCCGGGTGGTGCAGTATCGGCCTGTCGAAGCGCATGAACGGCCACCGTTCCGTCGCGGCGCCGGGAGAGAGCAGCTCGTGCGGCACGCCCGCCGCCGCCAGCAGGCGGGCGATCCCCTCGGGGTCGCGCCCGGCACCGAGGTCGACGCCGCCGGTGAGGCGGAGCAGCGTCGTCCCGGTGTCGTTCTCCAGCTCGCGCCAGCGCTCCCCGGCCAGGCCGGTGAGGCGCACGTACTCCGGGTCGGCGTAGGCCCGGCGGTAGATCCGTGAGGTGCCGTGCGAGCTGCCGCGCCGGTGGCCGATGTCGTACGCCTCGATGAGGGCGACGGCGTGACCGCGGCGGGCGAGCTCCCACGCCGTGGCCGAGCCCATCAGCCCGGCGCCGATCACGGCGATCTCCGTCTCGATCCGGTCGGGGGTGTTCATCGGCGGCGTCTCCCTTCGAGGGGGAAGGATTCACAGGCCGTTGCGCGGAATCCAGGAGGTGCCGGCCAAGGGCATCCTGGCCATGGCCGCCGACTCGATGGTAAGCGCCACCGGATCCTCGGGCTCCGGGTGGTCCCGTTGGGGCAGGTGGGCCTTGGCGCGGTGCGGGCCAGGGGTCCGCGCCTCGTCCTCCACGGGGACGGTCCTGGACGAACACGTGAAACGGCTCCGGCCGGGCCCTTCCGGGCCCGGCCGGAGCCGACGCTTTCTCGCGGGGACGCTGATCGGGTGGTGGTGATCACCGGGGACGTTGATCAGGGGACGTTGATCGAACAGTGGTGATCACCGGGGAAGGTGATCGAGGAACAGTGATCACTGGGGAAGGTGATCGGAGAACGGTGATCACAGGGACGCGGGCACGGCGACGGTGGTCACAGGGGACGGTGACCACGGGGGCGGTGATCAGCTGACGTTGGCGCAGATCGCGTAGACGCTGATGCCCACGTCGTTGTAGCCGGGCTGGCGGCCGAGCCCGATCCAGCCGCCGCCGTCGTCGGTGGGGAAGGAGCCCACCAGCACGGCCGCGTTGCCCTGCGCCTCGGCGCCTCCGCCGACGGCCTTCTTCCCGGCGGGGCAGCGGACCACACGGCGCTGGAAGTTGGGCACGTTGGCGTTCGGCAGCTTGACGATCTGGTAGCCGGTGAAGTCGGCGGCCGCGGGAGCGTCGAGGGCGGCGGGTACGGAGGCCGTGGCCGGAGCGGCGACGGCCATCGCGGTCAGGCCCGCGACGCCGACGGCGGCGGCGCTCAGCGCGGCGGTCATGAGCTTCCTGCTTCGCATGTTCATCTCCTGGGGCAGGGGTGCCTGGATGGTCACGCAAAGTAAATTGGTCGTCACGCTGAGTGTCCAGCCTTTATTTTGTCACCGCCTCGCCAGTTGCGCTCGTCTCGGCGATCGGGCATACGCGGTCCCTCGGGGAGCGTGGGTGAGGGCACGTGCCGGGGGAGGGGCTCTCGCGCTCGGGTCCCGCCCCTCGCGCGGGGGGTCGCGCGCTTCGGGCGGGGAGTCGCGCTCTTCGCGCGGTGGGTCACGCCTTCGGCGGCACCGGCTCGCGGTCCTTCGCTACGGGGTGCCGGGGCGGGGGCGGGCACTGCCAAGGGGCCGACCGGCGGTGAACGTCGATCAGCCAAGAGAGCGCTCTCAGATCAGGATAGGACTTTTTCTTGATCGTTAGCCAGGGGGCCGACATGGCGTGCGTGTGTACGACGGGGCATCGTCGCGTGATGGAACGCCCTATTTTCTGCACTTACGCCCTCTCGCCTGCATCTCTGCGCTTTACCTATTCGTTACCAACGTGAAACATTGACTGCTGTGACGCAGGCCGTTACTTTTCGGTCAGAGAGCGCTCTCTCGCATCGGCCCGCTTCAGAGCCCGATTCCTCTCCCCGGAGGCACCCCCCAATGGATCTCTCGATCCGGACCACAGGTCCGGACAGTGCGCACCCCCGCGAAGGACGACTCATCCACCGCCTCAAGACCCGCCGGAGGCGTCTCGCCGCCGGTGTGGTCGTCGCCATGGTGGCCGGGCTGCTCGGTCTCGGCGCCGCCCGCTCCGCCGAGGCCGCCACGGTCGGCGCCGGCAGCTACGCCGACACCCTCCCGGCCGGCCGCTCGCTGCCGACCGGCTGTGGTTCCATCTCCACCAACCCCCGCCAGTGGGTGACGTCCAACGCCCCCGCCGGAGCGGTGCCCACCAACGACTGGTGGTCGTCGATCCTCTACAAGAAGACGGACTGCGCGTACGGTGAGCCGCTCCACGCGCACCCGATCTCCTACGACACCTTCGGCAACGGTCTCGGGTTCTCCTACAACACCACTCCCGCCATCAGCGGCACCGCGACCGGTGTCGGCGAGTACCACTACCCGTACGTCGAGAACATCCGCGTCGGCGTCGCGGGCCTGAGCTCGCCGGACGTCAAGGTCGACGGCTGGAGCGACTGGACCGTCACCCCGTACTGGAGCGGCGCGGGCCGGACCATGAAGGCCACCATCGGCCACGGCCTGCCGTTCGCGTACTTCCAGGTCACCGGCGGCGACGCGCAGATCACCGCCGCTGGCACCCCCACGGTGTGGTCCAACAGCGGCGCCACCATCGGCTTCACCGCGGGCGGCCGTGACTACGTCGCCTACGCGCCGACCGGCGCGACCTGGTCGGTGAGCGGCACGACGATCAGCTCCGCCCTGGCGGGCAGGGGCTTCTTCTCCGTGGCGGCGCTCCCCGCGGGCGGCGACCGCGCGGCCCTGGCGAGCACCTACGGCCAGTACGCCCACGCGCACGTCACCGGCACCCGGGTCTCGTACGCCTACAACCAGGCCGCGAGCTCGCTCACCACGACGTACGCCTTCACCACCACGGCCAGGCAGGGCAGCCAGACCGGCACGGTCATCGCGCTCTACCCGCACCAGTGGAACTACCTGACCGGCTCGACGCCGCTGGCGCAGACGTACGTGTCGGCGCGCGGCCAGATGAAGATCGTCACCGGTACGCAGTTCCAGACGACGATGAAGTACACCGGCGTGCTGCCCGAGATCCCCGCGGTGGCCGACAGCTCCGGCGCGGACCTCACCACGGTCACCAACCAGCTCAACGCCGAGCTCGGCAACCCGATGGACATCCGGGGCGACGACACCTACTGGACCGGCAAGGGCCTGGGCCGGGCCGCCCGCATCGCGGAGATCGCCGACCAGCTCAACCTGACGTCGGTGCGCACCGCCGCGCTGAACGCCATCCGCACCCGGCTCAACGACTGGTTCACCGCCTCGTCGGGCAAGACCAGCCGGGTCTTCTACTACAACCCGAGCTGGGGGACCCTGCTCGGCTACCCGGCCTCGTACGGCTCCGACCAGGAGCTCAACGACCACCACTTCCACTACGGCTACTACATCGCCGCCGCCGCGACGCTGGCCAAGTTCGACCCCAACTGGGCGAAGACGAGCCAGTACGGCGGCATGGTGGACCTGCTGATCCGCGACGCCAACAACTACGACCGGAACGACACCCGCTTCCCGTACCTGCGCGACTTCGACATCTACGCGGGCCACGACTGGGCGGCCGGGCACGGCTCGTTCGGCTCGGGCAACAACCAGGAGTCGTCGTCGGAGGGCATGAACTTCGCCAACGCCCTCATCCAGTGGGGGCAGGCCACCGGCAACACCGCCGTCCGTGACGCGGGCATCTTCATCTACACGACCCAGAACGCGGCGATCCAGGAGTACTGGTTCGACGTGCGCAACCAGAACTTCCCCTCGGCCTTCGGCCACAGCACGGTCGGCATGGTCTGGGGCAGCGGCGGCGCGTACGCCACCTGGTTCAGCGCCGAGCCGGAGATGATCCAGGGCATCAACATGCTCCCGGTCACCGGCGGGCACTTCTACATGGGCGACAACCCCGCCTACGTGAACACCAACTACGCCGAGCTGGTGCGCAACAACGGCGGGCCACCCACGGTGTGGCAGGACATCCTCTGGCAGTTCCAGGCCCTGGGCAACGGTGACGCGGCCCTGTCGAACCTGCGCGCCGCCGGTTCCTACACCCCCGAGGAGGGGGAGAGCAGGGCGCACACCTTCCACTGGATCCGCAACCTGGCCGCCCTCGGCACGGTGGACGTCTCCGTCACCGCCAACCACCCGCTGGCCAAGGTGTTCAGCAAGAACGGAGCCCGCACCTACGTCGCCTCCAACATCACCGGCAGCGCGCTCACGGTGACCTTCTCCAACGGCACCGTCCTCAACGTCCCCGCGGGCAAGACGGTCACCTCGGGCGCCTTCACCTGGAGCGGCGGCAACGCGGGCGGCGGCACCACGAACCCCGACCCGACGCCCACCCCGACCCCCACGCCCACGCCGACTCCCACTCCGACCCCGACTCCGGGTGTCTTCGCCGCGACGCGCTACCTGCAGAGCGGCGGAGGGCTGCCGGGCACGGCCGGCACGGCGGGCAGCGTCACGGTGGCCGCCGCGAACGGCAACCACGACGGCGTCCCGACCAACGCCCAGGTCTTCACGGCGACCGGTCTCACCGCCGGCCACAACGGCGGAACCACCGCGTTCGACCTCTTCGTGGACGCGGGCACCTCGGTCGCCAACGGCACCCAGATCCGGGTCTCCTACGACCTGACCGGCAACGGGAGCTGGGACAGGGTGGAGACCTACGCCTACTTCGCCACCGACCCGGTGACGGGCTGGGAGCACTACACGCAGGGAACCGGCCCGCAGTCCTCCTCCGGAACGCTCGGCAACCTGGCGAACGGCAGGGTGAGGGTCGAGGTCTGGAACGCCATCGGCAACGGTGCCGTCAACCTCGGCATCGGCAACCAGTCTCTCGTACGGTTGCCGTTCGGCTGATCCCCCTCAGTCGACCGGCTGAATCCCCTCAGCCGATCCGCGACGGAGCGGCCGGGAGTGTGAGCCCCCGGCCGTTCTCGCCTGCCTCGGGGGGCCGGGGCAGGCCGATCGGGTTCGAGGGCGGCATGACGCCCGACTCCAGGACGGCCATGGTCAGCGGGTGGAGCAGCAGGGCGAGGGCGGAGGTGCGCTCGTCGCCCAGGGCCCGCCAGGGGGCCGCCGCGGCCTCGTCGGTCAGCCGCTCGATCCGCCCGCGCTCCTTCGCGCCCTCGGCCGTCAGGACGCCGGAACCGTCGACCCACCCGCGCTCGCGCAGGGCGGCGGCACCGGCCTCCCACTCCTCGTCGTCCCAGCGCCGTGCCAGGCGCAACTGGTCCATGTCCGTCTCACCCGCCGCGACCTTGAGCAGGTGGGACTGGACGGGGGAGACGCCGTGGGCGACGAGGGCGGCCACGTGCCCGTCGCCCCGGTGCTCGCGCAGCGTGGTCGCGGCCTGCCAGAGCAGCAGGTGCGGCTCGTCGGGCGCGGGCAGCGCCTGGTTGGCCGCGCCGAGCACCCGGCCCGCGGTGTCGGCCAGCCCGGCGGCCTCCCAGGCGAGGTCCGCCGCGGCGCGCAGGTCGTCGGATCCGGTCACCTTGTCGGTGAGCAGGTTCCGCAGAGCCGCTCCCGCCCCGTCGAGCCGGGCCCGCAGCACGTCGCCGGGGGTCGCGAACGTCCACGCGTCGGGGAGCGCCCTGGCGACCCTGGCCGGGGGGAAGCCGTGGAAGGCCGCCGTGACGACGCCGGGACCGACCGGCCCGAGCGGGGCCGCCCTGGCCGCGAAGTAGCCCATCCAGAAGCCGCGCATGCCGACCGCGTCGGCCGCCGCCCGAGCCTCGGGGGCGAAGTAGGTGACGGCGTGCAGGGGCTCCAGCAACTGCCACATGACACGCGGAACGTTCGGTTCGGGTTCCGGCACGGTCTCACACCCCGTCTCGTGGATCCTGGCGGATCGGCTGCGCATCCTCATACGGTACTCGTCGAAACGACCGGGTGATCTCTTGACGAGAGAGCTGTCATCTGGTCCGAACCCTGACCTGATCTGGGAAGACGAAGTCATCTCACCCGTCAGGTTGGGTCTTCTCAAGGAGGGACGGGCGGGTTATCAAGAGCTCAGGACGAACTGTGATTCCAGACATTTCCACCCGCTGGTGACGTGGTCGCGTCCGATCGCCCAACCCCCCGAGCCGATGGAGAACGGCATGCGGCAGTTACGAAGAGTTATGATCCAAATCCTGTGTGTCATCGTGATGCTCACCGCGAGCATCACCGCGGTGGCCACGGGCGCGCAGGCCTCCGTTCCCAATCGGTGGGGTTTCGCCGTGGTCAACGTGACCTCCGGCATCCCCGACCCCAACCACCAGGCGGGCAGCTGGGCGCCGGGCTTCAACGTCAGCGTCACTCCCGGCGGGGTCGGGCAGACGTTCGTGAGGTTCCCGCAGATCGCGATCACCGGCGGCGTGGTCCACGTCACGGCGATCGCCCAGACCGCCTACTGGTGCCAGGCGCAGAACTGGGGCCCCTCGGGCACCGACCTGGTGGTGGCGGTGCAGTGCTACCGGTACGGAGGGGCTCAGGTCTTCACCCCGTACAGCATCGTCTTCGAGCAGAGCACCGGCGTCCTGCCCGCGCCGGAGGCGTTCGGCTACGTGCACTACAACGGCGGCGCCATCGCCACCCAGTTCAACTCGGCCGGGGGCGTGAACACCGTCGGCGGGGGCGCGGGCGTCTGGACGGTCACCCTGCCGGGCCTGGGTTCGTCCGGTTTCGCAGGAAATCTCCAGGTCACCGCGGTGAACCCCAGCCAGCCGGCCCGCTGCAAGGTCGGTGCCTGGGCTCCCGGCGTGGGCGCGCAGGCGGTCCAGGTGCGCTGCCACAACGCGACGAACGTGCCGCTCAACACCGGGTGGACCCTGACCTACCAGCGTGAACGCGCCATCACCGGCGCGGCGATCCCGCCGAAGAACTTCGCTTACACCTTCGACAACACCCCGGCCAACCCCGGCCCGTACGTGCCGGGGCCCCCGGCCCTGAACTACAACTCCCAGGCGGGCGTGAACACGGTCCAGACCGCGGGACTCGGCCTGCGCCTGGTGACCTTCCCGAGGGTCGGGGTCCTGCAGGACCAGGTCCAGGCCACCGCGTACGGTCCCGGCCCCGAGTTCTGCAACCTGCAGAGCCTCTGGAACACCAACGGCGGCGTCGCGATCGTCCGCAACGTCGCCTGCTACAGCGCCACCACCCGCGTCGACCGTCCTTCGCTGGTCACCTACACCTCGGCCTTCTGAGGCCCGAGCGCGGTGCCGTCCGGCGTCCCGGGCGGCACCGCGCTTCTCGTCCGCGCGGGCGGAGTGCTTTCGTTCGCGTTCCTCGTCGGCACGGGCGGAGGACCCCGCGGGTCTGAGGGGGTGTTTCCTCCCGCGTCCACGGCCCGCGTGGACCGGGGGTCGCGGTCGCCTGTAGGCCCGGTCGCCCGTAGGTCCGGTCGGGTGCACGGTTCGGTCTGGCGTACGGCCCGGTCGGGTGCACGGTCCGGTCGGGCATACGACCCGGTCGGGCGCACGCGTCCGAATGGACGCCCTTCTCCCGGGTAGCCGGAGACGATGACGACTTACGGCTTTCATTCCTCACACGAGCAGATCCACCCGGCAGAGCTACTGAAAGCGGTCACGCGGGCCGAGCAGGCGGGGTTCGGGGCGGCGATGTCGTCGGACCACTTCTCCCCGTGGAGCGAGCGGCAGGGGCAGTCAGGGTTCGCCTGGTCCTGGCTGGGGGCGGCGCTCCAGGCCACGAACCTGCCGTTCGGCGTGGTCAACGCCCCCGGCCAGCGCTACCACCCCGCGATCATCGCCCAGGCGATCGGCACCCTCGGGGCGATGTTCCCCGGGCGCTTCTGGGCCGCCCTCGGCACGGGCGAGGCGAGCAACGAGCACATCACCGGTGACCGCTGGCCGCGCAAGGAGCTTCGCAAGCAGCGGCTGCGGGAGTGCGTCGACATCATCCGGGCGATGCTGGCGGGGGAGGAGGTCAGCCACGACGGTCTGGTGACCGTCGACCGTGCCCGGCTGTGGACCCGCCCGGACGTCTCCCCGAAGCTGGTCGGCGCGGCGGTGAGCGTCGAGACGGCCCGCTGGTGCGCGGAGTGGGCCGACGGCCTGATCACCGTGGGAGCGCCCGTCGACCGGCTGCGCGAGGTCATCGGCGCCTACCGGGATGCCGGAGGCAAGGGCAAGGTGGCACTCCAGGTCCACCTCAGCTGGGCCGAGAGTGACGACGAGGCCATGGCCATCGCCCACGACCAGTGGCGGAGCAACGCCTTCTCCCCGCCGGTCAGCTGGGACCTCGAGACCGCGGAGCTCTTCGACGTGGTCTCCGCGGACGTCTCACCGGAAAAGGTCGCCGAGATCGTCAACGTCTCCTCCGACCTGGGCTGGCACGCCGCCAGGATCAACGAGTACGCGGAACTGGGCTTCGAGGAGATCTACCTGCACCACGTGGGCCAGGAGCAGGCCGCCTACATCGACGCCTTCGGCGCGAAGGTCCTTCCCCAGCTGCGCTGACGTGGTCGTGCGGCCGGAGGGGCGATGGGGCCGGGGCTGAGGGAGGGCGGGTTCACGGCTGGGGGCGACGGCGTAGGCGGCTTCGTGTCCGAAGCGGGCGACGGGTCCTCGGCTGGGAGTGGGTGATGGGTCTCCGGCCGGGAGGGGCGACGGGTCCTCGGCCGGGGGCGACGGCGAGGGTGGGTTCGCGAGAGGGGGCGGTGGGGTTCCCGGTGGGCGCCCATCGTCCCTGTTTGTCATGAAATGAAATGAATCATCCTCACTTTCACGACATGCGGTGGAAACAATTAGGAGGAATCGATTCCCAGAAGTGGGTGAATGTTCTACATTTGTCATGGGAGCGCTCCCACCCGAAGGAGGCGCAGTGTCTCTCCAGCACAACTCATCCGCGGCGTCCCTCGACGCCGCCCACGAGTACGTGGGCGAGTGCCTGCTGCCCGCCGTCCCCACGAGCGTGCGCGACGCCCGCTCGATGGTCCGCCGGGAGCTCTCCCAATGGGGTGCGGACGATCTCATAGACGACTGCATGCTGATCGTCAGCGAGCTGGTCACCAACGCCGTCAGGTACGGCGGTGCCGCGTGCGCGCTGCGGATCCGAGGTGGCGGGAACCTCGTCCACGGCGAGCTCTTCGACCCCGGGGCGGGAGCTCCCCGCGTCTGCGCCCGTGACATGGAGGCGACCGGCGGCAGGGGCCTCCAGATCGTCGACTCCCTCGCCGAGGATTGGGGGGTCGTCCATCCCCCCTCCGGAGGCAAGATCGTCTGGTTCGTCCTCGGTCTCCCCGCCTCCGTCGGCCTCCGTTCCGCCGCCGCCCCGGTCCTGCAGCTCAAGTAGGCGCGCGCCGGGAGCCGCCCGATCGTCCCGCGCGCCGCCCGGGGATGCGTGGCTGTCCGGTGGGTGTGAGGGATGACGCAAGCCGGGGTCGCTTGGTTGTCCGATGGGCCGAGAAGTGCGTGAGCCGGGATCGCTTGGCTGTTCGGCGGGCGCGAGAGATGCGTGGGCCAGGGCCGTACGGCTGTTCGGCTGTTCGGCGGGCGCGAAAGTGTGTGGACGGGAAGGGCCGGAGCGGTCGCGGTCGCCGGGAGGGGGCTTTCCGGCACCCGATGCCCCCACACCCCGGTGTTCCGATCTCCCGACACCCCGGTGACCTGGCGGTCCTTCTCGCCGGGGGCGGGTGTGCCGCCGTGTCGTCCCGCCCCGTAGTGTGCGGGACGGCCAGCCCCCCAGGGAGAGAACGCATCCCATGACGACGTACGACCACACCCGCCGTGCCTGCTACACCGGATATGTCACCCAGGCCATCGTCAACAACCTGGCCCCCCTGCTGTTCATCGTGTTCCAGACCCGCTACCAGTTGCCGCTGGAAATGCTCGGGCGCCTGGTGCTGCTCAACTTCGCCACCCAGCTGGTCACCGACATCGTGGCCGTGAAGTTCGTGGACCGGACCGGTTACCGCATCCCGCTGGTGCTGGCCCACGTCCTGGCGGCGCTGGGACTGGTGCTGCTGGCGGTGGCCCCGGCCGTGTCGCCCTCCCCGTACCTGGGTCTGTGCGTCGCGATCGTCGTCTACGCCGTCGGCGGCGGCCTGCTGGAGGTGCTCGTCAGCCCTGTCGTGGACGCGCTGCCCAGCCCGCAGGAGGGCAAGGCCGCGGCGATGAGCCTGCTGCACTCCTTCTACTGCTGGGGTCAGGTCGCGGTGGTGGCGGGCAGCACGCTGCTGCTGGCCTGGATCGGCCAGGACGCCTGGCAGGTCCTGCCCGTCGCCTGGGCGCTCGTCCCGCTGGTCAACATGGTGGCCTTCTTGAGGGTGCCGCTGCCCGCGACCGTGCCCGACGAGCACCGCACCTCCCTGCGGGCGCTCTTCGGGGCTCCCGCCTTCGCCGCCGCCGTCGTGCTGATGCTCTGCGCGGGCGCGGCCGAGCTGACCATGTCGCAGTGGTCCTCCCTCTTCGCGGAGGAGGGACTGGGCGTCTCCAAGGTGTGGGGCGACCTGGCGGGCCCCTGCCTGTTCGCGGTCCTGATGGGGATCGGCCGCATCGTCTACGGCCTGTGGGGGGAGAGGATCCCCCTGGTGCCCGCCATGGCCTCGTGCGGCGCGCTGGCGACCGTCTGCTATCTCGTCGTCTGCCTGTCGTCCAACCCGGTGGTCAGCCTCATCGGCTGCGCGGTGTGCGGCCTGGCCGTCAGCCTCCTGTGGCCGGGGACGTTCAGCCTCGCCGCGGCCCGCTTCCCCCTCGGCGGCGCGGCCATGTTCGGCGTGCTGGCCGTCTTCGGCGACGCCGGTGGCGCGGTCGGTCCCTGGATCGCCGGGGCCGCCGCGGACGCCTCCTCCGCCGCCGACGGGTTCCTGGCGAACCTGTCGGCCGCGCTCCCCGACGACGGCTCCGGTCTGCGCACCGGCCTCCTCGTCGCCACCGCCTTCCCTCTCGCCGTCGTCGCCCTCACGCTCGCGTACGCCACCCGGACGAAGAGCGCGGGCACGACGACCGATGAGGCGCCCGGGGAGGTGGAGCGTCCGATCGGCGGGTGAGCCGGATGGGACATCGGGGCATGACATCCCCCTTTCATGGGCACCTCGTATCGCAGCAACGCACATTCGAGGAGTGTTCCACCATGATCCCGGCACACATGGACTCTCCGGCGAGGGCCGGGTCCCTGGAGCATGCGATCGGGACGACGGAGTCCGGGGCCCCGAGGCACGCGGCCGGGACGGCGGAGTCCGGGTCGCCGGAGCACGCGGCCGGGACGACGGGGTCCGGGGCACTGGAGTGTGCGATCGGGGCGATACCGCTGGTGGACCACCACGTTCACGGTGCCCTGGACGGCGACCTGTCGCGGAGGCGGTTCGAGGAGCTGATCACCGAGTCCGACCGGCCGGTGCCCGCCTGGATGACCCAGTTCGACTCGCAGCTCGGTTTCGCCGTCCTGCGGCACTGCGCGCCCGTCCTCGGTCTCGACCCCCACCCGGACCCGGAGACCTACCTCGCCCGCCGCGCGGAGCTCGGGGCCGCGGAGGCGAACCGGCGCCTGCTGGCCGCCGCCGGGGTCGATCACTTCCTCCTGGAGACCGGCTACGGGGGCGAGGAGATCCTCGGTCCCGCGCCGATGGCGGCCCTCGCGGGGCGGCCCGTCGAGGAGGTCGTCCGGCTGGAGTCGGTCGCCGAGGGGGTCGCCGCGGAGGGAACGGACGCCTCCGGGTTCGCCGCCCGCTTCGAGGCGGCCCTGTGGGAGCGTACCCGTGCGGCGCGCGGCCTGAAGAGCGTCGCCGCCTACCGGTACGGGCTCGACTTCGACCCCGCCCCGCCCGCTCCGGCCGAGGTGGTGGCGGCGGCCGGACGCTGGCTGCGGGAATCCGAGCGGACCGGGACCGTCCGCGTCGACGACCCGGTGCTGCTGCGCCACCTCATCTGGGCGGGCGTCGAGCGCGGGCTGCCGCTCCAGTTCCACATCGGGTACGGCGACCCCGACATCGACCTGAGCCGGTCCGATCCCCTGCTGCTGCGCGGCCTCATCGAGCTCGCCGAGCCCAGGGGCCTGCCACTGATCCTCCTGCACTGCTACCCGTACCACCGCAACGCCGGTTACCTCGCCCAGGCCTACCCGCACGTCCACTTCGACGTCGGGCTGGCCGTGAACCACACCGGGGCGCGCAGCGTGGCCGTCGTGGCCGAGAGCCTGGAACTGGCGCCGTTCGCCAAGATCCTCTTCTCCTCGGACGCCTGGGGGCCCGCGGAGCTTCACCACCTGGGCGCCCTGCTCTGGCGGCGCGCGATGACCCGCGTCCTCGGGGGGTTCGTCGCGGACGGCGAGTGGAGCGAGCCGCAGGCGGTCCGGGTCGCCACCATGATCGGCGCGCGGAACGCCCGCCGCGTCTACGGCCTCGGAGAGACCGGGTAACCGGGTGACCGGCCCGAGGCCGGCGAGAAGGACGACACCACGTACGACGAGAACGGCGCCCATGTCACCCATGCACAACGAGAACGGCACCACGCACAGTCAGGGGGAGATCCATGATCGGCACTCACGTCCGCGCACTCGCCGAGGGGGACGCGTGAGCGTCAACCACGACGCCCACCGGCTCGGGGAGAGGCGATGAACGAGATCCACGAGCGGCTCCGCGCCGCTCTCCACGCCGAGCTGCCCGCGGCCTTCCAGCTGCGACGGGAGCTGCACGCCGAGCCGTGCGTGTCGGGAAAGGAGGAGCCGACGCTCAAGCGCGTGCTGGACGCGCTGCCCGAGGGCAGCGCGACGGAGCGGGTGGCCGGGACCGGCGCGCTCCTTCGCGTCGGCGGCGAGGGCCTGGCCGTCGGGGTGCGCGGGGAACTGGACGCCCTGCCGATCCCCGAGGAGACGGACGTGCCCTGGGCATCGCGCAACGGCGCCATGCACGCCTGCGGCCACGACGTGCACCTCGCGGCCCTGGTCGCGCTGACCAGGGCGGTCGACCGCGTACGGGCACCGGCGCCGATGGTCGCGGTGCTGCAGCCGCGCGAGGAGACCCACCCCTCAGGTGCCCGCGACATCGTCGAATCGGGCGCGCTCCGCAGGAACCATGTCGGCGCGATGATCGCGGCACACGTCCAGCCGGTGCTCGGCGCCGGTGAGACGGCCTGCACTCCCGGCGCGGTCAACGCCTCCTCCGACGAGTTCACCGTCACGGTTCGGGGCCAGGGCGGGCACGCGGCCTATCCCCACCTGTCGCGCGATTCGGTTCTGGCCCTCGCCCAGATCATCGTGGCCGCGCAGCAGCTCGTCAGCCGCGACGCCGACCCGATGACGCCGACCGTGGTCACCTTCGGGACGGTGTCGGCCGGCAGCGCCCCCAACGCGATCCCGGGGCAGGCCGCCGCCCGCGGCACCCTGCGGACGATGTCGGAGTCCTGGCGCCACCAGTTGCACCACCGCTTCCGCGAGATCGCCGAGGGCGTCGCCCGCGTCTACGGCTGCGAGGCGGAGGTGCGGATCACGCACGGGGAGCCGGTACTCGTCAACGATGCCCGCCTCGCCGAGGAGACCGGCTGCATCCTCGTCGACAACGCCCACCACATGCCCGCCACGCTGCGCTCCTGCGGTGCCGATGACTTCGCCCACTTCGCGTCGGTCGTACCGTCGCTGATGCTGTTCGTGGGCACCGACACGGCGTCGGGGCTGCACAGCCCGTACTTCCTGCCCGGAGACGAGACCGTGACGGCGGTCGCCGAGAGCCTGCTCGCCGCCTATCTCGCCGCCGCGCGGGTGATCGGCGCGGGTGTTTGAGCGGGCGTTCCAGGCATCGGGCCTGATCCACCGGCGATGCCGAGGGCGTGACGGCCGGTGGCGTGGGGAGGGCGGGGCTCGCGCGGGGGGGTACGGACGGCGGACGAGTCCTCGCGGGGCACGCTCAGTTGAGCCGGAAGGTGTCCACGAACGTGTCGACGTGCCCGCCGGCCTCCGCCCACTGCCCGGCGGGGGTGAAGAACCAGAACATCCCGGTGCCGCCGGAGTCACGGGTGACGCATCGGGCGTAGAGACGATGGGGTATGCCCGACGCGTCCTTGTGCGCGAAGCCGAACTCCAGCTCGGCGCCCTTGCCCCCGGCGACGGAGACCGGGCGCCGGGCGAACTCCTGATAGGAGCCGGACGCGAACATCTCGTCCCGGAGCGCGTCGCGCAGCTGGTCGAGGATGGCCGCCGGGTCCCTGGTCTCCTTCCTTTCCGGGTTCGCGAAGGTACCCAGGTACCAGGAGGACGGGGAAAGGATGGAGTCTCTGGGGCGCTGCCAGCTCACCTGTCGCTCGGACTCCTCCTTCTTCCAGCCTTGGGGTACGGCGATGGAGAATCCGCGAGGATCGGAGTGGAGGGCGAAGCCTCGCGGCAGCGGATTCTCGCCCGGGGAGGGCGGCGGGTTCCGGCCGGGGGAGGCTGACAGGTTTTGCCCGGGGGAGGCCGTCGGGTCCTGACCGGTGTCGCCGGAGGCCGTCGGACTTCCAGCGGGCGTCGAAGAGGCTGTCGGGCCTCCTCCGGAGCCCGTGGAGCTTCCGCCGGAGGCGGCGGAGGCTGCCGCGCTTCCGCCGGGGGCGGGCGTCCGGGAGCTTCCCTGCTGGGAGAGGTCGTTGTGCGGCCACCAGATCACCGCGGCGGCCACGGCGACCGCCACCAGCGCCGAGCCCGCGACCACGGCCATCCGGACCGGCGCCCGCCGGGCGCCGCCGGTCGGGACCCGGCCGTCCAGAGGCGCCGGGTCTGTCACGTGCTTCCCCGCGGGGCCGGTGGAGTCCGGGTTCCCCGGTAGGGCGGCGGAGCTCGGGTCGCGTACGGGGCCGGTGGACTCCGGGTCGCGTACGAGGCCGGTGGAGCGCGGGTCGTGTGCGGGACCGGTGAACCCTGGATTCCCCGGAAAGCCGGTGGACCCCGGGGCACGCCCTGGACGCGGGTGTTCCCGCGGGGCCTCGGCGGCCACCGGCGCGAGCAGTGCCGTGGCCTGGAGGGCCGTCAGCCGCTCGGCGGGATCCTTCCTGAGCAGGCCCTCGATCACGGGAAGGAGCCGGTCCGCGTACCGGGTGGGCGCGGGCGGCCGGTTGACGATCGCCGCGATCGTGGCCACCGGGCTCTCCCGGTCGAACGGCCTGCGCCCCTCCACCGCCTCGTACAGCGTCACGCCCGTCGCCCACAGGTCGGACGCGGCCGAGGCGCGCTCCCCGCCGAGCTGCTCGGGTGCGAGGTAGGGGATCGTGCCCAGCAACTGCCCGGTACCGGTCAGGTCGGTGGTGTCGTGGACGGCCGCCGCGATCCCGAAGTCGGTCAGCACGGCCCCGTCGCTCCCGAGCAGGATGTTGGCGGGCTTGACGTCCCTGTGCACGATCCCCGCCGCCTCCGCCGCGGCCAACGCGGAGATCACCCGCAGCCCGATCCCCGCCACCCTGGCCTCGGTCGGCGGCCCCTCACGCCTGATCACCTCGGCCAGGGACGGCCCCTCCACCAGTTCCATGACGATCCACGGGCGGCCGTCCTCCTCGACCACGTCGTAGACGGTGACGACGCCGGGCCGGCCCCTCAGCGTGGCCGCCGTACGCGCCTCGCGGAGTGTTCGCCGCAGCCGCCGCTCGCGGTCCTCGGCGGTCAGCCGGGCGGGCAGCGTGACCTCCTTGACCGCCACGGTCTGGTGGAGCAGCTCGTCCCGGGCTCGCCAGACGACGCCCATGCCGCCTTCCCCGAGGGGGGCCAGCAGCCGGTACCGGCCTGCCAGCACGCGCGACGGGTCTTCCGGAACGTGCGAGGGATCTTCCGGCATGCGGGCGAACCTACCGGTTTCCCCATCATCGATCCACCGCCGATCCACCGCGACGCCACCCCGCACGGCCCCGTACGACGCCGGGCTTCCTGCCGGGCACGCTCTGCGAGAAGATCCCGTACGACCTCGTACGACCCGCGCCTCTAACGCCACCGGCGACACCCGGTCCCGTCACCGCGACCCCATCGACATGTCGGTCCCGTGCCCTCGGCGGACCGGAGGCGCGGGCCGTCCGGGGGTGCGGGGGGCGGTCAGTATCCCGCGACGGGGTCGATCACTCCCTCCAGCGGGCGGCCCGCGCGCAGGTTGCCCACGTTGCGCTCGACCCGCTCGCAGAACATCCGCGCGACGTACTCGGCGGAGTCGGCGCAGTGCGAGGTGATGAGCACCCGGGGGTCGGCCCACAGGGGGTGCCCGTCGGGGAGCGGCTCGGGGTCCGTCACGTCCAGGCCGGCGGCGGAGATCGTTCCCGCGTCGAGGGCCTCGACGAGCGCGCCGGTCTCGATGTGCGCGCCGCGGGCGACGTTGACGACGACGGCGTGCGGCGGCAGCAGCGCCAGTTCGGCGGCGCCGACGACGTGCCTCGTCTCCGGCGTCAGGGCGAGGGCCAGCACCAGGAGGTCGGTCTCGGGAAGCACGGCGGGCAGAGCCGAGGGCGGCAGCGTCTCGTCGCTGCCCTCGACCTTCTCGGGACGGCGACGGATCACCCGGATCCGGCACTCGAACGGCCGCAGGAGGCGGACGAGCTCGGTGGCGATGCCGCCGCCACCGAGGATCGTGACCCTCTGGCCGTGCAGCGACCGGGGGGCCGCCGGACACCAGCCGGGCGTCCGCGCCTGGCGGGAGAGGTTGCGCAGGCAGGCCAGCATCAGCATGAGCGCGTGCTCGGCGACCTGCCCGGCGAACGACCCCTTGGCGCAGCTGAAGACCCCGGGGCGGTCGAACACGCCGGATGTCGCGAACTTCTCCACCCCCGCCCAGGGGAACTGCACCCACTCGATCCGGGGGTGGGCCTCCAGCGTCGACCCGAGCAGCTCCGGCTCGCCGGGGATGAGCCACACCAGGCCGTTGGCCTCGGCGAGCGGGACGTTGGCACCGCCGCCGCGGGACACGGCCTCCTCGACCCCGAGCCGCAGGCGGTCGAGGTCGGCATCGGGGGAGTCGGGGCGGCCGTGGGACGGCTTCGCCTCCCAGGAGGGGGCTGTCGCGATGCGGGCTTCCATGAACGACATTCTGTCGTAGCCCACCTGCCGCGTATCACCGGTCCGAGGGCGATCCCGCCTCGCCGGTCACTTCCCGGCGGCCCGTGAGTAACACCGGAATTAGCCGGTATCGCACGAGCGCATGAAAAGCCGAGCGCGACGCATTCCACGACCTCGTCCGGCGGGAACCGGCCGAAAAGAAGGGCGTTGACCTGCATGGACTTCCGTCCGCGACGGCGGGACTCCGAGGGCGCTAGATTTTCTCCTGGGGAAGACGGGCATTTCTGGAGGGCGCATCGTTTTGGACAGAGGAACGATCATCGGTGGCCGTTACGAGTTGGATCCTTTGTCGCGTCGTTCCGGCGGAATGGGAGAGGTCTGGTTCGGCTACGACAACCGCCTCGACCGGCAGATCGCCATCAAATTCATCAAAACCGAGAGGTTTCCCGATGGCCGCCGGGACGAGGAACTGGCCAAACGTTTCGTCCGCGAGTCGCGGATCACCGCCCGGCTGGAACATCCGGGGGTGCCGACCATCTACGACTGCGGGCCGCACGGTGACGACCTCTACATGGTCATGCAACTCGTCAGGGGGTGTTCCGTCTCGGCACTGCTCGACGAGACGCGGGTGCCCGTGGCCTGGGCCGTGGCGATCGCCGCCCAGGTGTGCTCGGTCCTGACCGTGGCCCACGCCAACTCGCTGGTCCACCGCGACCTCAAGCCGGACAACCTGATGCTCTGCCCCGACGGCACGGTCAAGGTCCTCGACTTCGGCATCGCCGCCGCGCTCGCCTCCACGGACGCGACGAACCTCACGAGGACGGGCGAGGTGCTCGGCACACCGGCGTACATGGCACCGGAGCAGGCCTTGACCGGGACCGCGGGGCCGCGCAGCGACCTGTACTCCCTCGGCGTGATCCTGGACGAGATGCTCGCCGGGAAGAACCAGTTCGCCGCGCCCACGGCGCTGGCCTCGATGCGCAACCACACCGACGTGGCCCCCCGGCCGCTGCGCGCGAGAAGGCAGGAGGTGCCCGAAGGGCTGGAGCGTCTCGTCCTGTGGCTGCTCGCCAAGGCGCCCGAGAAGCGGCCGGCGAGCGCGGACGTCGTCTACGAGCGGCTGCTCGACTTCTGCCGCGAGCTGCCGCCCTTTCCCGGCTACGTCAACCTGGACACACCCCACCCGGTGCGCATGTACGCCACCGTCCTCGGACGCATCCCCTCCCAGCCGGCCGACGACCGGCGGCCCGCCCATCCGGTACGGCCGACGCGGATCAGGCGCGCCGGGGGACTGGCGCAGATCGAGCGCGCCGACATCGAGCGCGCCCGCAGGGAGGCCGACCTTCTCAAGGCGGAGGCCCGTTTCGGCCAGGCGGCGGACCTTCTCGCGGAGGTGGTCGGGCCCGCCGCCGGCTCCTTCGGCTCGACGAGCTCCGCCGTGGTCGACCTGCGGATCGAGCTCGCCGAGGCCCTCTTCCTCGGCGGTGACTACCGCCGGGCGGCGCCCGAGTTCCATCGGCTGGCGGCCGACGTCGCCAAGGTCGAGGGGCCGGACAACAACCTCGCCCTGCGATGCCGGTTGATGGAGGCGGGGTGTCACGCGGCGATCGGGGAGACGAACCTCGCCCTGGCCCAGCTCCGGCGACTCCTGGCCGACGAGAAACGGTTCGGCGCGGACGAGGAACGGATCCTCGAACTCCGGAGCCAGATCGGGATGGTGGAACTCGACGCGGGCAACAGGGGACGGGCCAAACGAGTGCTGGGCGAGCTGCTGCCGGACCTCGAACGCAGGTACGGCCCGTACCACCACAACGCAGGAAAGGTCCGCGCGATCCTTCAGGGACTCACCGATCGCTGACGGCCGCGCCGACCGGAAATGTCCTGCGACGATGCGTGGAAAAGGCTCACGGAATCGAATGGCGCGGACTTTCGACGATTAAGGCCGCGCGGATCTTTGATCGGCAACGCATAATGTCCGTACGGGAATCGGGGGATTCTTTTACGGGGAGTGACATTGAGGAATTACGGAGGTGGTCTCGCCGCGTGCGCGGGACTGCTGCTCGGCGCGACACTGTTGACGGCTCCCCCGGCGGCCGCCGCGGACGAGCCCGTTCCGGTGCTCGCCTACGGCATGGACGAGGGCACCGGCACCGTCGTCGCCGACGCGTCGGGTCACGGCAACACCGGCACCGCCACCCGCACCACATGGACGGACGGGAAGTACGGCAAGGCCATCGCACTGACCGCCACCGCGAGCAGAGTGATCGCGAACGACGTCCCGTCCCTGCGCCTCACTTCGGCGATGACGGTGGAGGCCTGGGTCAATCCCATGGCCGGGGGAAACTCGAACGTGATCGTCGGCAAGGGCACCCCGTACAACCTCGCGGCCTCCAGGGGGTCCGTTCAGACCCCGGCCACCACCCAGGTCTCCGGGCCCAGGCTGCCCGCGTACACCTGGAGCCATCTCGCCACCACCTATGACGGCCAGACCCTGCGCCTCTACGTCAACGGCGCGATGGTGGCCTCCAAGCCGGTTCAGGGCGCCATCACGGTGACCGCCTCCGCGTTCGCCGTCTCCCAATGGGGAGGTCTCGTGGACGAGGTGAGGATCTACGACACGGCGCTCAGCGAGGCCCAGATCAACGCCGACATGACCACACCGGTGACCGGCGGGGCTCCGAACAGCCCGCCGACCGCGCTGGAGGGCCTGGCCGTCGTCCCCGGGTACGGCAGGGCCGGGCTCTCCTGGCAGGCGAGCACCGACGACGCCGGGATCACCGGCTATCAGGTCCACAGATCCACGGCGGCGAACTTCACGCCCTCGGCCTCGACCCTGCTGGGCACCGTGACCTCCACCTCCTACGCGGATGTTCTCCAATCTCGCGGCACGTACCACTACCGCGTGGCCGCGATCGACACCTCGGGCCAGCTCGGGCCGCTGTCCGAGCCGGTGTCCGCCCAGGTGATGGAGCCCGACAACCCGCCCACCCCGCCCTCGTCGGTCTCGACCCTCGGCCACGGCGGGTCGGCGGCCGTGTGGTGGGACGGCGCCTCCGACGACCGTGGATTCAGCGCCTCGGAGGTCCACCGGTCGACGGTCTCCGGCTTCACCCCGTCGGCCACGACCCTGGTCGCCACGGTTCCCGAGCCCTCGTGGTGGGAGCATCTGGACCCCGTGCCGGCGGCCGACACGTACTACTACCGGATCATCATGGTGGACCGGGTCGGTCAGCGCAGCGCACCGTCGCAGGAGGCGGTGGTGACGACCCGTCCCGAGCCCGACCTGTCGCAGACCCTGGCCCTCGCCTACGGCATGAACGAGGGCACCGGCACGACCGTGCGGGACGGCTCGGGGAGGGGCAACGACGGCACGGCCTACGACACCACCTGGGCGGACGGCAGGTTCGGCACGTCCGTGCGGTTCTCCGATGATGGCGATGGCTGGATCTCCACGCTGCCGTCCACGTCACTGAAAATGACCGAGGGCATGACCGTCTCCGCCTGGGTCAACCCCTCCCAGGAGACCGGGACGCGCCCGATGCTCTTCAAGTGGACGAACGCGAAAACCGACTTCAGGGTGTTCACGTCCGACGGGGGCCCACCGGGTCCCTCCATCGTGGCTTTCGACGGCACGTCGAGTTACGGGTCCAGGCTGTCGAGCTACCGCACCCTGCCCGTCGGGGTCTGGAGCCATCTGGCGGTCACCTTCGAGAAGGGCACCTTCGCCCTTTACATCAACGGGGAGTTGGAAATGCGGAGGGGGTCGTCTTTCTCCCCGTCCGACGACGTGGCAAGCTTCGGGATCGCGGGTCCGACTGTCGACCCCTTCATCGGCAAGGTCGACGAGGTCAGGGCCTATACCGCCGCCCTCAGCCCGGCCCAGATCAGGACCCTCATGGAGACACCGGTTCCCTGACGAGGGGGGCAAGGTACGGTCCGCGCGCCCACCGCGGACCGTACCGGTACGGAGACGGCGGCGGGAACGATCGAATTCAGGGGAGTCGTCGTCCACCGGAAGCGGGCCGGGCCGTGACCGTCGCGGTCGATCGTTCACATCGCGTGAATCGGGAGGAGTGGCTCATGAATCGGGAGGAGCGGCGAGGCCTGTCCCCGCGTCCCGCCGGGTTCGGGTCTCGTCGCTCCTCCTCCTGCCCGGGAGGTCCGGCACGCTCTGATCCTGGAAGCCTGACACGGCGCCCATGAGAGGCGGTCCCGCCCATCGCCGATCAGTTCGTACGGGTGTTGGGGAGGTGCTCGCCCAGGTAGCCGATCCAGACCTTGCCGGTGGCGCCGCCGGAGTCGTCGTGGAAGTACATCCGGGGCGCGGGGTAGCCTACGGGCCGAAGCTTGACGTGGGACTCCATCAGGACCTGCCCGCCGGGGTTCACCTCGGGCGGGACGGCGAAGGTCCGGCGGTCGCTGAACTTGGCACGGGTGACCACGCTCTTCGACTCGCGCATGGACAGCATCCCGGTGGGGATGGTGAGGCGGCCGGGAGAGCCCTGGGCGCACCACTCGTAGAAGCCTCCCGCGAACTCCCCGCCAGACCGCGCCCTCGCGAAGTCCTCCAGGGCGCGCAGGGAGTCCCATGCCTTCGCCGCCCACGTACGTGAATGGGCCGGGTGGTCCAGGTCCAGCCGGGCGGCGGCGCCGTCGGTGTCGCCGACGACGATGTGGCGCAGGCTCTGGCGGGCCTCGGCCAGGACCTCGCTCAGGCTCGCGGGCTCGAAGACGGGAGTCTCCCCGGTCACGCCGTACACCGGCTGGCCCGCCTCGGCGAGCCTGCCCTCCAGCCAGCGGACCCGCTCGGTGAGCTTCCTGACACTCGTGACGGCCTCGGCGTACTCCTCGGTGAGCAGCCGGTGCTCCTCACGGAGGCTCCTGATCCCGGCGGCGGGCCGGTCGCTCCCGTCCTCTGCGAAGGGCTCGTCGCCACGCCGTTCCGCGACGACGTCGCGCAGGCCGGAAAGGTGCGCGCCGAGCGTGCGGAGCTCGCGGAGCACCCTGGCGGAGTCGCCGCCGGTGGCCTGCGACGACGTGGCGAGCCCCAGCGCCGTCTCCAGCTCCCCGCGCAGTTCCTTGACCACCATGTCCGCCACCACCTGGGCGATCTCCTCCCCGCCGGACGCCGGGGCACCACCCCCGGAGACGGTCTCCTCGGCCTTCCCGGCCTTCTCCGGATTCCCGTTCCCCGTGGGGGCGGACGGCTTCCCCGATCCCGATCCCGATCCTGCGCCTGTTCCCGAGCCCGAGTCCGCGCCTGCGCTTGAGCTCGGCCCCGGCCTCGGCGTCCCGGCGGAGACCTCGGCGGTCGTGCCGGTCGTGCCGGTCCTGCCAGGCATGGCGGGCGCGGGGCGCCGGGTCATGGCCATCATCCGCCGTCGCAGTTCCTCACGGGCGGAGTCGGTCTTCGCGGGCCGGAGCGCGGCGGCCGCGGCGATCTCACTCAGGTCGGCACGTCCGGCGAGTACGCGGTAGACGACGTGAAGCGTCCGCTGGACGTCCTCGGGAAGCTCGCGTTGGACGATCTCACCGACCGCTCCGGTGGCGATCAGGTCGAGGGCGGCGTCGCCCTGATCCCGGATCATGGCGACGCCCATGGGCGGGTGTCTGCGGGGGTGGCGTTCCCCGGCGGGATCGAAGGGGGCGAGGTAGGTGCGGATCCCGCCGCCGAACACCCCCAGCTCCTTGCCCATCGCCTTGTTGAACCGGTTCTGGGCGCGCAGGTCGGCCAGCCGCACCACCAGGCTCGCGCCGGTGACCGCGCCGGCCAGATAGTCGGCATGGGCCCGCGCCGCCTCCGGGTTCTGAGAGTCCACGGACAGAACGAGGATCGGCACCCTCCGGAGGGGCTCGGTCATCACGGGGATGAACCGGTCCATGCCATCCTCGTGGAGGACCACGGGGCCGTCCTCCATGCGGACGCCGCCGTCGCTGATCCGCGCGGTGCGCAGGTACGCCGGAAGGAAACCGGGCACGCCGACCACCGCCGGTTCGCGCCTTTCCCGACGTTCCGGCTCGCGCCTTCCCTGCCGGTACGGCTCTCGCCGGTGCCGTTCCGGTTCACGCCCCTCGTGCCGGTCCACGGTGACGATGACCCACCCGGTCATGCCCGGCACCGACTCCGCGTAGGTCACCCGGGTCCGCAGGCGCCCTTCCCCGTACGGCTCGTCCAGCGTGTAGCGGCCGCAGTCGCCGCGCCGTTCCATCGTGAGCCGTGCCTGGCCCGCCTCGGCCTCGACCATCGCCCGCGCGGCACCCGGGGGCGGGAACCCCTTCCGCACGACCCATTCCGAGAAGGTGCGGCGCAGCCGGATCGAGATGGGGGCGGCCGGGTCGCGCAGCACTGCCTGATATAACCGCGTCACGTTCGACGCCATAGTCACGACACCTCATATGTCATCAACCTGGGGGATGTACGGCTCATGTCCGATAAAGGGACGCCAGTCGTACGGGGTTGGATGTCAGCCAGGCTCCGCCGGTTTCGGTGAGCGCACTTCGCGAACCATAAATGCTGTTTTAGTGCGCGATTAAGCTGTATTAGACATAAATCGGGTTCATGGGTCAGATGTGCTGCCGCAATCGGCCGACTTTGTCGTACCTCAGTGTGACGACGTGTTGACGTGGTGTCGCGGTCTTTCCGTGAGATCGCCGCTCAGTGGCCATCCGGGGCGGCATAGGCGGGACCGCTCAGGAGGCGTCTCATGTCCCTGATCCCGTAACCGGGATGGTCACTGTGCCGGGGACGCCTCCGGCCGTACTCTCCTCATCGAGGACGAGCACTTCGCCGTCGCCCCTCGGCGCGAGCTCGCGGGCGGCGCTCAGCCCGGCCGGCCCGCCGCCGTCCCCATCGCGTCGCGGCCCCTAAGCGCCTTGAACTCCGGCCACTCAATGCCGCGCGGCGGAAGGCGGAACCTTCGCTGGGGCGGACCGGATCTCCTCTTCGAGCGCGTCGACGAGTGCCCTGGCCGCCTGGCGCAGTCGGGTGCGGCGGGCGGTGAGATCTTCGGTGAACGTCCGGGCCTTCGGCCCCACCCACACCGGCTGACCGGTGAACTGGCCGTGGGCCGGGTCGAGCGCGGCCTCAAGGATGGCGACCCGCGCCCTGACCTCCGCCAATGTCTGTTCCAGCACCTGACGCCGCGGGTTGGGCACCAGATCCTCCGGGCGAGGATTCATATATCCCTCTTCGGATGCCGATACATCAGGCGGACTATTGGACATTATTGGATCTACGGCACCTCGGCCAGGCCTGGAGGAATGCATGACACGTTTTGTGCGGTGCGGCGTCCTGGTTTGCGTGGTACTGCTGGCGGTGTCCGGGTGCGGGGACAGTGGTCCCACGGCAGCCGAAGCGGGCGAGACCCTTAAAGCGCACATAATTGAGCTGATGAAGCAGAGTCACGCTTTGAATGTCCGTATCACCGATCCGGGTGGACGCGACATGCCCTGCGGGGAGGGCAAGGCCAAGCGAACCTTCGCGGCCGTCGGTAAGGATCCGGCGGAGGAACGTGGGCCGGACAGTCTCAACAATCTCCTGCTTGGGGCACTTTCTGGAGTGGCTTCCTATCGAATTTCCGAAGACAGAGGCAACGCCCCTATCCGGCTCGCCAACGACGAATACAAGACAATGATCATTTTGGAGTCGCCAGGCAACGGGAACTACGAGGTCAGGGGCGAGACCGAGTGCCTCCCGAACTCCTGAGCTAACTGTCGAAGGCCAGGCCTCGTTCCCTCCCTCGCTTGTTGAGGCTCTCGAACTGGTTTGCCATTTGACTGGACAGCCGTCCTAGCGAGAGTTCATCGTTGCTCCCCATCCCGTTGGCGGCTGCCCACTTCTCGAAGGCTTCAAGTCCCTTGTTGCCCTGCTTGATCAATTCGGAGAACGGTTTAAGGTTGCCCTTGACGTCGGCGATGGCCACGCCGGGTGGGCAGAGCTCCTGCCACTCCGCGGGTGTCACTTTCGGAGTGAAGCCGTTGGCCATGAGGATCTGCGCATACGTGTGCTGGCGGCCGAGGGTCTCGATGGCGTCCTTCTTGTCGGCCAAGTCCACCCGTGTCTCGTCCTCTTCGCCGAAGATGTCTCCGGCGGTGTCATAAGTGGAGAAGGAGAAGCCCACAAGTGTCCAGAAGTATGACGCCGCCTTGGCTGGGGCGAAGAGGCCCGCCACCCCGATAGTGGTGTCGCGCAGGTATTTCATCATGTCCGCTTGCTTTTTGTCGGCTATGTCCAGGGTGCCTTGGATCTTCTCGATGGCGGCCAGTTCGAAGCCGCGCACGTTGCCCAGTGCGGTGAACACCTGGTCCATGTGCTTGACGTCGCCGGTGCTCCGGGCCGTCGCCGAGGCGTCGGCGATGAGTTTCATGCTGAGGGCGCCCATTCCCTTTTCGAATGGGGCGAGGTTCGCTGGGGAGTCGGCGAAGGTCTTCAGGAAGCGGTAAGTGTCCTTCGGGCTCAGGGTGAACGCCGCCGTCGTGCCGAAGGCCGAGGTGAAGGGCTTCAGCGCGCTCTCCTCGGTCATGTTCGTGTCGCCGATGTTCGCGCCCTCGGTGATCTCGGCGGCGTAGGCGCCGGCCAGTGTCGACATGAAGATCCTGGCTTTCGGGGCGACCTCCATCGGGGTGGCCGGGGAGTCCGTGGTGCCGTCGGTGTTCTTGAGGTCTCCCATGATGGTCATGACGTTGAAGGCGAACTTCGCGGCCTCGGCGCTGTGTGGGCCCTTCTCGTAGGCTCCGCCTCCGGCGGCGAGCATCCGGCCGAACTCCGTGCTGGCGTCGAAGTCCATGCCCCCCACCCGCTTCCAGGGCTGTTCGGGGCTCCTCTTGCGGTTGAGCTCGGTGAACAGGTCTCTGAGGGCTTCGCGGGACATGGCGTTGAACAGGCCCCTGGCCACGTCGGGGTTGTTGGCCAGGGTGGGCAGCAGCGGGGCGAGGTCGGTCTCCCAACGCCGGGGGCGGGTGCCGTCGCCGGCGCCGACCGGCTTGCCCACCCTGCTCCGTGCTATTTCGGTGAGCCACGCGGTGGGGAACATGCCGTGCCGGAGCAGGGACGTCAGCTCGTGGTCCGGCGCCTTCTTGAGGTTGCCAGCCTGCCAGGCGGAGCCGAGGAGGGCCGGTTGCGCGCCGACCGCCGTGGCGAGAGCGTCGCCCATGACCTTGCGGTGCTTGTCGGCCGCCTTCTTGTCGTATCTCTCCAGGCGGCTGATCATGCTGAGCATGCCCTCGGGGCCGAGGGACCGGAAGAACCCGGCGGTGAGGTAGGCGTCCTTCTGCCCGTCGGCGAGCTTGTCGAGGATCCGGTCGTAGGCGGCGTTGGACCGGCCGGGGGAGAGCTCATGTAGACGCCTGAACTCCGCGGCGAGCTCGGTACCCTTCTTGGCGTTGCCCGCCGGGGACTTTCCCGTCTTCTCGTCGTAGGGCAGCAGCCCCCACCGGAACGGGTCCTGGAGCGGGTCGCCGGTCCACAGCGAACCCTGCTTCGGGATGTGGGGCGCCTCTCCCAGCATGGGGAGGTCCTGGTCGATCGTCTCCAGGCGTTCGCGCAGTTTCGGCAGCTCGTCACCGACCCAGCCGTCGATCTCCCTGATCGGCCCCAGCCCCGCTGCCGACACCTCGGCCGCCGCGAGCAGCTGCCGGATCCGCTCGGACTGCTCGCCGATCACATCGCGACCGCGTTCCAGCGCGGTGACGAAACTCCGCATCAGATCGGGGTCGATTCCGGTGAAGTCCGGCGACGTGGGTCCCGTTCCCGGCGACATCGACTTCACCCTCCCCGTCATTCTATTTCTGATTATTTCACCCTAGTTCTAGAATGAGTTATTTTCATCCGCCGTGACAGATAACCCCAGGCTCTGATGGTTGGTCAAAAGACGGCCGAACAGTCATGGAAGCGTGCATCGCCGACGCCGCATCTCGTTCGTCATGTGACCATTGGAAGATCGACTTCATGGGAGTGGCTCGCTAGGGTTGGGCGCTTCGCTCATTTGACCCCTTTTCTCGCTCCCCAGGGAAGTGCACGTGCGCCGCCATCGTTTCGGTCGTCCCGCCGCCTTTGTCGCGGCCGGATATCTGACCACGGTCGTCGTGACCGTTGTCGTCACGCTGGTCACCGGCGACGGCGGCCTCCTCCAGCGGCTCGTGTTCCACTGGGAGGAGCCGCGGTTGGAGGAGCCGCCCCCGGGGTGGTACCTGTTCTTCCTGGTCCTGGCCGGCGGGGCGCAGGGCTGGGCCCTGTGGCAGATCCTGCGCGGGCGGGTGGCCGGAGAGACGGGCGAACCGGGGAAACACGTCCGCCGGCTGCGCGTGGTGCTCTACGCCAACCTGGCCGCCAATCTGATCTTCGCGTTCGAGCCCGATCTGCCCTGGTGGGCGTACGTCATCGTCGAGGTCGGCCAGCTCGCTCTCGTGGTGTTGTTCTACCGGGTGCTGGACGGCGCTTCCCGTGTCCTGCGACTCACCGCGCTCATGGTCGGGACACTCGGCGTGGCGGGTTTGATCGGGGAAGGGGTGTCCGAGGAGTTCGGTCTCCGGCCGGTCGAGACCCTTTTCGAACTCGTCCAGCTGAATGGGCTGACCTGGGCGGTCTGGATGCTGCTGACCCTTGTCGCCCAGGCCGGGGACGGTCGCTGGGGGAGGGCCACCGTATGGTCGGGGGCCGCGTGCATGGCGCTCCCAATTCTCGGCCTGCCGATGATCTTCGGTCTTCCCTACGGCGGCGATCTTCTTTTCAGTCTTTGATGTGGCTGCGCGCACGCCCTGCGGGCATGAAAATCGGGGGTGGTTGCCCGCCGACGTCGAGTCCGCCTGGTGCCTGGTCGAGGCCGGTTTTCAGTCTGACGCCG
>NZ_JBPJUQ010000019.1:0-149856 GCF_051192615.1 Streptosporangium sp. G11 | reverse complement strand
AGATCCTGCCAGGGGCACACGGGCGACGAGGGCCGGTTCGACTTCAACCCGGTGAACCTATGCGGTCACGGCACTAGACACCGCCGATCATCAGGGGGCGCGTTTGTCATCTTCACGCTGGGGTGCCTCAGCCGGCCTGCTGCCTCCGTCCCAGGGGTGCAGCCGTCTCACCCGTCGAGAACGCAACGGCCCTGCTGCTGGAGGCGGCGGTGTCTGGCATATGCTTCGGGGCGCGGTTGGTTCTTCCGGCGCTGTGTTGGTGTCGGGAGTCGTAAGAGGGAACCCGGTGTGATTCCGGGACTGCCCCGCAGCGGTGAGTGGGAACGAACGCCGTCATCGGCACTGGATGCGTGTCATCTGGGAAGCGACGGTCAGTAGGAAGTGTGCACGATGCCCGCGAGTCCGAAGACCTGCCAGCCGCCCGTGCGCCGTCCGGCGTGCGGTGATCCGTGGCCTCGTGGGAGGGCCTGGGACGCGTCTTTCCCGTGTGTCTTCCGCGCGGTCGTGGGTCGGCATGGCATGAGCCGAGGGAAGGACGCCATGAGTCAGGTCACCATGACGATCAACGCCCGCCTCGCCCTAGATGAGAAGCGAAAGGCGCTGGGCAAGCTCGTTGATGCCCTGGCCGGAAGGCCACCCCTCCAATATCCAGCCACGCTTGACGGATCGCCCCCGTCCCGGTTCCGGGCATGGCCCGCAGCGCGTCCAACAGTCGCTCCCGGGCGACGGCGGGCACGTTGGTGACGCCGTATGCGCCGCGAGCACCGTCGCCGCTGTCGGCGCGCCAGGTCCACAGCGGCTCGTCTGCGTCGAACTGGGTGTAGCTGGTCCTGACTGTCACCACGCGCGGGCACGGACCTGTTCCACGTTCCATAACTGCCTAGGATGGGAAGCCGAACGGGACGGTGGAACATCGTCAAGGACGGCTATGGGACGTCTGCGCGACGGGTAAGCGTCCCGCGCCCGCTGGAGTGAGCTAGGAGGTCTCCTTCTTGGCCTCCATCGCCATGCCGATCAGTTTCCCCGTCAGCCTTTCGTACGTTGCGCTATACAGCTCGGGCTCAGATCGCGCCAGCTCCTGGTAGAAGGTGACGGCTTCCTGGACAGGGGGCCGCTCTTTGGTCAAACTGTCAACGCAACTTTGGTTGACGATGATTCGAACTAATCGAAGACTCGAAATGAAGGATCGCGTGAATTCGGAGCGCAGGCCGCGCCCCTGGGTGCAGTCTGAGGTCCCAGGGGCGCGGCTGCGTCAGTTCGACCGCGACCTTCCCGTGCCTACTTCTTCGGCACGTACAGCCGGATGTTGTCGATGCGGGCCTGGCCCTCACCGACGTTCGTGTACGGCTCACCGATGACGAAGTAGTCGGGGTAGGCCGAGCCGGCCGGCCACTGGTTGTCCCACGTCTTGGAGCCAAATGCGCCCTGCGCGGTGTGCGACGTGTTGAACTGGCCGTCGTACTCCTCGGCGTCCACGTTGTAATGGAAGATCGGGACGTTCGCCCCGACCACGCCGGCGTCGTCGTCGATGAAGCCCCGGGTGAACCGGTAAGTCTGTTTGCCGACGTTCTTGAAGTTGCCGCTCACCTCGAGCGTGTAACCCGCCTCGGTGCGCTCGATTGCGAACGTGTAGTCCTCCTTGGGCATCAGCTCGGGCTGCAGTTCCACGGCCGACTTCTGCACGCCGGAAACCGGCCGACGGTCGCAGCTCGTCACGAACGTCTGCGACTGACCGAGCGAACCCGTGAAGTAGAGCATGTTCACCGTGGTGCGGTTGCTCTCGTCCCAGGGGTACTTCTCGCCGGTCCGCGAGTTGCAGACGTCGTAGCCGTCCGTGTTCCGGGACGGGGCCGGGCTGAACTGGTCCATGAGCACCTTGCGGTGCCAGTGGTACATCGCCAGGTTCCGGGGCATCGCCGGGAAGTCCAGGATCGACATGAAGTGGAACGCGTTGTACGCCTCGTTGCTGTCCTCCCGCACGGAGCGTGTGGCGCAGGGGTCGGCCGGTTCGATGTCGTCCGGGTTGCCGACCCAGGGGTAGAACGTCTTGCACTCCCCGAGGGCGTACCCGTTGTACTTGCCGTCGTAGAACAGCGAGCCGTCACGCAAGCCGCCGAAGTCGAGCGTCTTGAGGTCGTACTCGATGCGGTAGTACTTCGGCAGCGGCTCGGTGTTGCGAATGATCGCGCCACCTGTGTGGTTGGGCACGGTGATCTTGGCGACGGAGCCCGCCTTCTTCAGCGACTCCGTCGTGATCGACGGACGTTCGGCAGTGTCGGTATAGCTGTCGTCGACCCGCCCGCCGCTCTCGCGCGCGGAGAGGGACGCCGTGAGCCAGCCGTCCCGGCCGAACTCGGTCTCCTGCCGGTAGGTCCGCATGGTCGCCATCGCCGCGTCGAACTCGGGACCGAGCTGAAGGCGGTAGAGGTCGCCGTTGTCGTCGTTGAAGTCGTCGACCGGCTCGCTGTAGTCGTCGAGCACCCACGGGCTGGCCTCAGTGCGGATCGGCTTCCCGAACTGCTCGACATACTTGAGCTTCCAGCGCGGGGGGACGGGTTCCGGCTCGGGCGAGGCGGCCGCGCACGGCGGGGTCACGCCGTCGTCGTTCTGGATGATCGTCAACTTCACGCTGTGAAAGGTCACCCCGGCCGTGCCCGCCTCGACGCGGAAGTCGGCGCCGCCGTTCTCGCGGTTGGCGAACCGGGCGTCCATCAGCTCGAAGCCCGCCGTCTTCCACGTGTTCGACCCGGTGCGGTTCACCGAACCCGTCGAGCCGTACGCGCTGCTGGTCGAGTCGTATTGGACGCGGAATGTGGCCCCGCCCTCGTCGAAGTACTCGACCTGCAGGCACGCGACGAACGCGCCATCGAAGGCGATCGCGTCGTCGACCTGGAAATACATGTGTTCCGCCGGTGCCGAGGTCTGCACGGTCGCGCGTGCGCTCAGCCCGCCAACCGTCACGGGTGCGGTCGTGCCGTCACCCTGTTCGATCTGGCGGAGACCGTTCTCCTCGTTGACCTCGCCCAAGATGATCGAGGCGCTGGGACCGTCCGCGGCGGCCGGCGTCGCGGCGGCCGGCATCGCGGCGAGGAGCAGAGATGCCCCCAGGGTGATCACGCTCAGGGCCGCCACGGCCGAGCGACGTCTGCGATTGCGAGTTGTTGCTCTCATTGCGCTTCCTTCTCCGTTGAGCAAGGCGTCCGTTCGTGCCGCTCCGGGCCTCGGGGCCGCGCGTGAGGCGCGGCCCCCGTCACGGGTGCCGATGTGCGCTGGTTCGGTTCACTCGTCGGTCGCGCTCGCGCGCAGTGACTCCTTCCCGCCACCATCGGTGAGCACGAGCGTCGCGGTCGCACCGGACTCGACAGGTGCAGAGAGTTCGTGCGAGACGTACGCGTCACCCGTGAGTCACGCTCGTCAGCGTGCTTCCGGTCGAGTCGTCGACCAGGGCGGCCGTCACGTCCTGGCCGATGAGGGTTGTGAACACGTTGGCCGTGACCGACACACCTTCGTCGTCGTGGACGAACCCGACGTGCGCGGCGCCGTCGGCGGTGGCGTTGGTGACGTCGGCGAGCCCAAGCGCCGGCGCCAAGGACTCCGTCCACGAGCCCGTCTGGTGCGGCTGGAGGACCGCCGGGGAGAAGAACCTGTCGGACGTACCCGCCCAGAGCTCGATGTACGGCCGTTCGGACGACCCGCGCCGGAATATGTTCGTGTCGAAAGGAGCCGTTCTGTCCCCACTCCAGAACTTCATGCCGGGCGTGATGGTGTTGTCCCCGACGCGGACGACGCTTTCACGGTTCTCGTGGTTTACCACGCCCCAGAAGTTGTTCTGCGGGGTGGTGGCCAGATCCTGACCGTAGGCGATGCCGTCGCTACGCCACTCGCTCATCTTCTTGATCTTGTCGAGCACGAGATACCGGTCGGTCGGCGTCTGCGGGTGAGCCGGCTGCTCGACGTCGGCCATCCAGCGGTAGGCCGAGTCGTACCGGAAGGTGTCGACGTTCGTGACGATGTCCATCGTCGGCGAACCCCAGGTCGACTCCTCGCCCGATGCAAGCGTGGTACAGGTCCAGTACTCGTAGCTCTTCGCCGTGTCCGTCGGGTTGTGCAGCGCCACGGACATGTCCACAGACGGGCTGTCCTTGAACACCGTGCAAGGGACCTCGGCTTCGATCTGGGTGGCCCCGTACGCGAATCGGCTGGGCCGGTCGGGGTGGTCGATCGTATCCTTCTTGGTCATCGTGATGTCGACGAGCCGGTACCGGCCGCCGCCGTCCTTCTCCAGGACGCCGAGCTCAAGCAGGGATGCGGCGTAGCGGTGGGCCGTGCTGACCGCGACATGGGACGCGGCTGCCAGATCGTACAGGCTCGCACCCGCTGTGCCGGCGGACGCCACCGTCTCCAGCGGCTCGAACGCCTTGGTCGTATTCGACGACTTCCTCGTCGTCGGCATTCCTGTCGTCACCATTCGAATAACTCGAATCCTCTTCGATTTGGTACCTGATCATAGCCTTGATAAATGCGAGACACCTTGTCAAGGGTTTCGATCCGTGGACTTTCCTGGCTGATCGACGGATTCCTCACCGGGCATTCGAGTATGTCGAATCGACGGTTCATCTCGACACCGGCGTGGGCCGTCGACGGTCGCGGCCACGGTGATGGGCACCGCGGCAACTGGTTACGCCGCTTGTCGCAAGGGAAAACAAACCCCCGCCGCACGTCGAGCGCGAGCCCGGTCACCGGCAGGCGGCGTTCGAAGGACGTCAGGCGCACGCTTGCTCGTGCCAACCCTGAGGTCCACTCGGTAGACTTGGCCCCCAGCTGCGTTGTCAATGGCCAGTTGCTAAGTGAATCAGAATAACTTGAGGAGGGCCTTGCATTAATTGTGGAAGGCCTCCAGATCGCTGTAGAGCGGGATTTCCCCGATCTCGTCCGCGTGGCAATAATGCTCCTCCGCAACCTCTATCGGCAGAACCCTTCGGAGGTCGCGGAGACGTGGCGCAAGGCGACCTCAACTGAACCGCCGGAGTGGATGACGCAGTGATCATCTTGGCGCAGAGGGTGGGCCCGTTTATCAAGCAAGCGAAAGCCTTCAGCCAGCCCTAAGCCACGCCGCACGCCCGATCCCTAATTGCGAGGAGGATTGGTAATGGCGTTCCAGGGTCTTTTGATGACGGGCGGCCAGGTGCTGGGCGTGGCGGGCGCTGCGGCGGGCGTAGAAGTCGTTGCCGTCTTCTCGGTAGTCGGTGTTGCCAGCCATGACCGCCTAAGCGATGACAAAGCAGGGTGGGAGCAGGGTGTCGGCGACGGCGACCGCGTCCTTCTTAGCGTGCTGTTTGCCGAAGCCGCGGCCCAGGCGGCGCAGCCGGGTGCCGATGCTGGACCGGGTGCGGGCGGTTCTGCGAGCGGGACGACCAGGCGACACCGACGAGCAGGTGGAGGAACTGGTCGCCGCGCGCATGGAGCGCCAGCGGATCCTCACCAAGCCAGACCCGCCCATGTTCTGGGCCACCCTCGACGAGGCCGTGCTGATCCGTCCGGTCGGTGGCCCGCAGGTCATGCGCAAGCAGCTGGAGCAGCTTCTCGAACTGGTTCGGCGACCCCGGATCACCGTCCAGGTCATCCCGCTGGATGTGGGCGCGCACGCCGGTTTAACTGGGGCTTTCGTGATCGCGAGCTTCAGAGGATCGCCCGATATAGTTTATTTGGAAACCGCAGCCGAAGGTCAGATCGTCAACGGTCCCACCGAGATCGAGACCCTGTTGACTCAGCTCGACGCGCTAAGGGCCTGCGCCCTGCCGCAGTCCGCATCGGTGGCCTTGATGGAGAAAGCGATGGGATCATGGACCTGACGGACGCCCGGTGGTTCAAGAGCAGCCGCAGCGGCGGCAACGGTGGCGACTGCGTCGAGGTGGCCACCAACCTCCCCGGCATCGTGGCCGTCCGCGACAGCAAGAACTCCAATGGCCCCGCTTTGGCGTTCACCCCCGAGGTATGGGCCGACTTCATCGCCTCAGTGAAAGCGGACACGATCTAAGCCGTTCGCCTTTCAAGGCGGTGACCGGCTTTCCGCCGTGGTGTCACCTGTTTTGGGGTATCCCCGTATCGGGGACCGTCGCGAGTTGAAGCGGGCGACGGAGGATTACTGGGCCGGGCGGGTCGATGCCGCCGGTCTTGGGGAGACGGCCGCCGGTCTGCGGGAGCTGTCAGAGGCGGGGCTGGGCGCGGTGCCGTCCAACACCTTCTCCCTGTATGACCACGTGCTGGATGCGATCGCGTTGGTGGGCGCGGTTCCGGAGCGGTTTTCCGGGGCCGCGGACCCGTACTTCGCGATGGCCCGCGGCGCCGAGGGGGTCGCGCCGCTGGAGATGACCAAGTGGTTCGACACGAACTACCACTACCTGGTTCCGGAGCTGGGCCCCGAGACCCGGTTCCGGCTCGACTGGAGCAAGCCGCTGGCCGAGTACGCCGAGGCGCGGCGGCTGGGCGTCGAGACCCGGCCGGTGCTGGTCGGGCCGCTGTCGTTCCTGCTGCTGGCCAAGTCCACCGAGCCGGGCTTCGCGCCGCTGCGGCTGCTGGACGGCCTGCTGGAGACCTACGCCGAGCTGCTGGAACGGCTGGCCGCGGCGGGGGTGGCCGAGGTGCAGCTGGACGAGCCGGTGCTGGCCGCCGACCGTACGGACGAGGAACTGGCCGCGCTGCGCCGGGTCTACGCGCGGCTGGGCGCGCTCAGCAGCCGCCCCCGGCTGCTGGTGGCCACCTACTTCGGCGAGATCGGGCCCGCGCTGGAGATCCTGGCCCGCAGCCAGGTCGAGGCCGTCGGCCTGGACTTCGTCTCGGCCCCCGGCAACCTGGAGGCGCTGGCCGCGGTCGGCGGGCTGCCCGGCAAGACCCTCGTCGCCGGGGTCGTCGACGGCCGCAACGTCTGGCGTACCGACACCTCGAAGGCGCTGGCGACCTGTGCCGCGCTGCTCGGGCTGAGCGACCGGCTGGTGGTGAGCACCTCCTGCTCGCTGCTGCACGTCCCGCTCGACCTGGACGCGGAGACCTCGCTGGACCCGCGGCTGCGCGAGCGGCTGGCCTTCGCCAGGCAGAAGGTCGACGAGGTCGTACGGATCGGCAGGACGCTGAACGGCGAGGAGGCCGTCGAGGGGGAGAGCGCCGTGGAGCGGTTCCTCAACCCCCGGGTGCGGGCCAGGCTGGACGCCCTGGGCGAGGGCACCCCGCGTGCCCCGCACGCCGAGCGGCTCGCCGTGCAGAACGCCGACCTGGGCCTGCCGCCGCTGGCCACCACCACCATCGGCTCCTTCCCGCAGACCGACGAGGTGCGCCGGGCCCGCGCCGCCCTGCGCTCGGGCGACATCGACGGGGCCGGGTACGAGCACAGGATGGAGGCCGAGATCGACCGCGTCATCGCGCTGCAGGAGGACATCGGCCTGGACGTGCTGGTGCACGGCGAGCCCGAGCGCAACGACATGGTCCAGTACTTCGCCGAGATGCTGGAGGGCTACGTACGCCGCCACCGAGCACGGCTGGGTGCAGTCGTACGGCAGCCGCTACGTCCGCCCGCCGATCCTGTTCGGTGACGTCTCCCGTCCCGAGCCGATGACGGTGCGCTGGGCCTCCTACGCGCAGTCGCGGACGAAGAAGCCGGTCAAGGGCATGCTGACCGGCCCGGTGACCATGCTGGCCTGGTCCTTCGTCCGCGACGACCAGCCGCTGGGCGAGACCGTCAGGCAGGTGGCGCTGGCCCTGCGCGACGAGACCCGCGATCTCGAGGCGGCGGGCATCAGGATCATCCAGGTCGACGAGCCCGCGCTGCGCGAGCTGCTGCCGCTGCGGCGGGCCGACCGAGAGGCCTACCTGGAGTGGGCGGTCGCCGCGTTCCGGCTGGCCACCAGCGGGGTGGCCGACAGCACGCAGATCCACACCCACATGTGCTACTCGGAGTTCGGGGAGATCATCGGCGCGATCGGCGACCTGGACGCCGACGTGACGAGCGTCGAGGCGGCCCGCTCCCGGATGGAACTCCTGGACGACCTGCGCGCCTTCGGCTACGCGCGCGGCATCGGGCCCGGCGTGTGGGACATCCACTCGCCCAGGGTGCCCTCGGCGGAGGAGATCGAGGCCGCCCTGCGTACGGCCGCCGCCTCGGTGGATCCCGCCCTGCTCTGGGTCAACCCCGACTGCGGCCTGAAGACCCGCGGCTATCCGGAGACGGAGGCCAGCCTCAGGAACATGGTCGAGGCGGCCCTGCGCGTCCGGGCGGAAACGGTCTAGTGGAAACGGTCCGGCGGGCATCGTGTTCGCGGGGGTGTGACCCGCCCGGGTCACACCCCCGCTCCGGCGCCGCGCCACGCCTGAGCGGCACGGATGCCCGTCCGGGCGGCCCGCCCCGCGCACACTGGGACTGATCCGTTGGAACAGGTCGGGGCCGTGCCGTGGACTCCCGCCGATCGGTGTGGAGTGGTGCCATGAGCGTGTCCAGGCGTGAGATGGTCGCCGGGTTGGGCGCGCTGGCCATCCCGTTCGTCCCGTCTTCGCCGGTGCCCCGGCCACCGGTCGCTCTCGCCGGTGCCGCCCCCGAGCGGCTCGCCGGGGACGAGGGCTTCTGGAGCGGGGTGGCGCGGGAGTATCGGGTCACCAAGGACTTCGTCAACCTGGAGAACGGCTACTACGGGGTCATGCCCGAGCCGGTGCGCCGCGCCCACCGCCGCAACGCCGACCATCTCAACGAGCTGAACTCCTACCTGCTGCGCACCACCTTCCGGGACCAGGCCGACCAGGTCAGGAAGCGCATCGCGACCATGCTCGGCGTCTCCATGAAGGAGATCGCCCTCACCCGGGGCGGCACCGAGGCCCTGCAACTGCTGATCGCCGGCTACCGGCGGCTGCGCCCCGGCGACGCGGTGATGTACGCCGACCTGGACTACCACAGCACGCAGTACGCCATGAACTGGCTGAGCGACCGGCGCGGCGTCCGGGTGGAGAGGCTGGTCATCCCCGAGCCGGCGACCCGTCAGGCGGTGCTGGACACCTACGCCAAGGCGTTCCTGGAGCACCCGAAGGTCAGGCTGCTGCTGCTCAGCCACATGAACAACCGCACCGGGCTGGTGGTCCCGGTACGGGAGATCGTGGCGATGGCCCGCGAGCGGGGCGTCGACGTGATCGTCGACTCCGCCCACTCCTGGGGGCACCTGGACTTCACCATGGACGACCTGGGCGCGGATTTCGCCGGGTTCTCCCTGCACAAGTGGATGGGCGTGCCGCTGGGAGCGGGCTTCATCTACATCCGCGAGAGCCGCCTGGCCGACATCGACGTCGCCTTCCACGACGAGAGCTTCCCACGCGACGACATCCGCTCGCGGGTGCACACCGGAACCCTGGACGTCGCCCCCGTTCTGACGACCGGTGCCGCCCTGGACTTCCACGACGCCCTGGGCGCCGCCGCCAAGCAGGCGAGGCTGCGATTCCTGCGCGACCGCTGGGTGGGTCAGGTGCTCGACATCGACAACCTGGAGATCCTCACTCCCGAGGAGCCCGCCATGTACGGCACGATCACCGCGTTCCGGATCACCGGCCGCACGTCGGAGGCCGAGAACGTCGCGATCACCACGGACCTGATGAAGCGGTACCGGATCTTCACGGTTCATCGGGGCGGGCCGGTCGGGGGCGGCTGCGTGCGGGTGACGCCGGCGCTCTTCACCACCCGCGACGACGTCGACCTGCTGGCGGTGGCGGTACGGGACATCGCGCGGCGGATGCGCGTCCGAACGAGGGCCTGATTCCCTGACGAGCTCCCGAATCTTTCATGACTCGAATGTTTACTGTTAGGAAACTTTCTTTTATATTTGAGTCACCCCCCAGCGAAGGAGCAGGATATGCGCAGAACGGTCACCTTCCTCGCGATGGCGATCATCGCCATCGCCTCGACCGTGTTCATCGCCTCACCGGCCAACGCGCACGGCTACATCTCGTCGCCGCCGAGCCGTCAGGCCATGTGCGCCCAGGGCCGGGTCTCCAACTGCGGCGACATCATCTACGAGCCCCAGAGTGTGGAAGGCCCCAAGGGCCTGCGGAGCTGCCACGCTAACATCGCCCGCTTCTCCCAGCTCAGCAACGAGAGCAAGGGCTGGCCGGCGACGAGCGTGGGCAACTCGGTCACCTTCAACTGGGTGCTGACCGCCCGCCACGCCACCAGCACGTGGGAGTACTACGTCGGCAACACCCGGATCGCGGTGTTCAACGACGGCGGCAGGCAGCCCGGTGCCACCGTCTCGCACAACGTGAACCTGGGCGGCAGGACCGGCCGTCTGAAGGTCCTCGCCGTCTGGAACATCGCCGACACCGCCAACGCCTTCTATTCCTGCGTCGACCTGCAGCGCTGATTCGCGGTTCGCGGCTCGCGGTTCGTGACCAACGATCCGTGACCAACGATTCGCGACCCGATCCGACGGATCCGACGGATCCGGCCGGGCCTGATCGGAGAGATCCGACCCGGTAGACCCAACCCGACAGACCCGAACCGATAGACCCGAACCGCTCCCGCGCCCTCCGCGGCCCGACGGCGTCCTACGCCGCCTCCGGACCGACGGGCGCGGGGGCGGTTTCGCCGTTCCGCCACCTTCCCTGGTCGTCCTCCTCCCGGGCCGGTTCCTCCCGTCGTCCTCCTCGCGGTGCGCGCCCCGGTGGCGGCCACCGGTCCCCGGATGATTCGAAAGAGGTCACCAACGGCGATCGCGTCGTCACGGAAAAGGATCTCCCTTGAATGGGAGCCGGAATGGCGGGTGTGACCTCATGGACATAGCAGCTCAAAGTGTGCAACACGGCTTTTCGTATGCGCTTTAATTGCCGGAACATCGGTGATTCAACTCAACGGCAATGGGGAACAGATATCGTGCGTCCAGGGGTCCCGGCGCCCGTCGGGGCAGGGGTCGGCACTGTAGAGGTGGTCGGTGGCTCGTCGCACCAAAAGAATCGCCGAGGTCGTCACGGCGATTCTGGTGGTTTCCGGAATTCTGGTCGGACTTCCGGTGCGAATGGTCGAAGAATATCTGCCGGACACGGTCGTCGCGCACAGGATCGAATGGGTGGCGATTTTCGGATTAACCGCCTCCCTTGTCGTCCTGCTGTCATGGCTGACGCCGAAACTGATCCGGTCGCGCACGCGCGGCGGCCTCTTCCTGGTGCCCGACAGGCAGGCGGGGTGGGTCAGGAGGACCGAGCTGGACGACGTGGTCTCCACCCTGACGATGAGGGGCTCGGGAACGGTCGGGCTGACCACCGGCCTCGCCGGGGCGGGCGGGTTCGGCAAGACCTCCCTGGCCGTGGAGGCGTGTCACAGCGACGAGGTGAGGAAACGGTTCGGCGGCGGCGTCATCTGGGTCACCGTGGGCCGCGACCGCGCCGGTTCCGGCATCGCGGCGCTCGCCAACGACGTCACGGAGGCCGTGCTGGGCGTCCGGCCGGAGTTCTCCAGCCCCGAGCAGGCCGGTCACCGGATGGCCGAGGCCCTCGCGGAGCGGGGCCCCGTGCTGCTGGTCGTCGACGACGTGTGGAGCCTCAAGCAGCTGAGGCCCTTCCTGTCTGCGGCCGTGAGGTCCCGGGTGCTGGTGACGACCCGGCTGCCCAGGGCACTGCCCTCGAAGGCGATCGCGATGATCGTCGACGAGATGGCGCCGCGGGTGGCCGTCCAGGTGCTGAGCCGGGGACTGCCGCCGATGAACCCCGGCGTCGTCAGCGACCTGGTGGGCCTGACGGGGAGGTGGCCGCTGCTGCTGTCCCTCGTCAACGCGCGGCTGCGCGACGAGCACGGCGCGGGGACGAACGCCGATGTCGCCGCCCGCCGGGCGGCCGAACGGCTCGGCCGGACCGTTCCCGCCGTCCTGGACGTCACCGTCGCCTCCCAGCGGGAGACCGCCGTGCGCGCCGTCGTCGAGCACGGCCTCGAAGCCCTCGGCGCGTTCGACCGCGCCCGCTTCCTGGAACTGGGCGTCTTCCCCGAGGATGTCGAGATCCCGGTCGCCGTCGTCGAGCTTCTCTGGCGCGGCACCGCGGGGCTCACCTCCAAGCAGGCCGAACGGCTCCGCGGCAGGCTTCAGGACCTCTCCCTGATCAGCGGGCGCCACGCGCAGGGGGCCATGCCGTCGATCACGATCCACGACGTCGTCCGTTCCTTCATCCGCTCGGAGGACGGCCTGGGGAAGGAGCGCGCCGAGGTCGCCAACCGCGACCTTCTCGACGAGGCCAGGAACCTGATACCCGACGACGACCTCACGGCGGACGCCGAATGGTGGAGGCTGCCCCGGACCGTGCCCTACCTCTGGGACCACCTGCTGTTCCACCTTTCCGAGGCGAGGAGATACCGGGAGCTGGAGGCGCTCCTGCACGACGTGCGATGGTTCGTCACCCGCGTACGCGTGTTCGGGGTGGCCGCGGCGGAGTCGGACCTGGCCCTGTCGACCTCCCGTTCCGTCGCGGGGGTCCGCCGGTTGATCGCCCGTAGCGCCCACCTGCTGACCCCCTTCGAGTCGGACGCCGTCTCCACCGCGAACCTGCTGGCCCGCCTCTACGCGTTCCCGCCGATGCGGGCGTCGGTCGAGCGCTACAGCCAGGAGAACGAGACCGCCTTCCTGAGGGCCCGCTGGCCGCTGCCCGACGACGGCACCACCTGCCTCCTGCGGACCCTGACCTCGGCGACGAGGCGGCTCAACGAGGTGTCGATCACCCCCGACGGATCGCGGTTCGTCGTGCACGCCCGTGACGGCGGCGCGCAGGTCTGGAAGGCCGACGGCACGACCCGGACGACGCTGGCCACCCACGGCAGGCCGGTTCACGAGGTCGTCGTCGCGCCGGACGGCTCGTGGCTGGTGACCCGTTCCGGGAAGAGGAGGATACAGATCTGGGGGATCGGCGGTGCCGAGAGGGCCGTCCTGCGAAACGGGATGGGCAGGCTCGCCGGAGTGGTGGCTGCGCCCGACGGCTCGTGGCTGGCGACCCTCTCCGCGAGGGGGAGGGCCTGCCTCTGGAATCCCGACGGGAGCAGGCGCGCTGTCCTGCGAAGCGGGATGGGCAGGCTCACCGGGGTGGTGGCCGCGCCCGACGGCTCGTGGCTGGCGACCCTCTCCGCGACGGGGAAGGTCGGCCTCTGGAGCTCCGGCGGCAAAAGGCGCGTGGTCCTCAGGAGCCGGGTCAAGGTGAGGACCAAGCCGCGAAGCCTGAAGGACGTCCTGAGGATGCGCGGCTGGAGCCAGGAGGACGAGAAGGTCTCCGGCAGGAACAGGCCGATCGGCAAGGTCTCCCGAATAGCCGTCGCGCCGGACGGCTCGTGGCTGGCGACCCTCTCCGGAGACGGGAGCGTGCGGCTGTGGGGCGTCGACGGCGTCGAGCGGGCCGTCCTGACGGGGCACACCGGGACGGCGCCGGGGATGCGGATCTCCCCTGACGGTTCGTGGCTGGCCACCTGGGCGTCCACGGGCCCCGTACGCCTGTGGGAGGCCGACGGCAGGCAGCGGGCCGTCCTGACGGGTCATGCGGGGGTGGTTCGTCAGGTGGTGATCGCGCCGGACAGCACGTGGCTGGCGACTCTTTCGGGTGATCGGGGTGTGCGTCTGTGGGAGGCCGACGGTGGTGAGCGGGCCGATCTGACGGGTCATGCGGGGGTGGTTCGTCAGGTGGTGATCGCGCCGGACAGCACGTGGCTGGCGACTCTTTCGGGTGATCGGGGTGTGCGTCTGTGGGAGGCCGACGGTGGTGAGCGGGCCGTCCTGACGGGTCATGCGGGGGTGGTTCGTCAGGTGGTGATCGCGCCGGACAGCACCTGGCTGGCCGTCTGCTCCGACGAGGGGACGATCCGGATCTGGCAGTCGGAGCGCGCCGCCCGGCAGAACCGCAAGGGCCGGACCGGGACGGTCCGCCAGGTGACGATCTCCCCCGAGGGAAGCTGGATCGCCACACGTTCCGGTGACGGGTCGGTGAAACTCTGGAACGAGGACAGGATAGAAGGGGCGACCCTCACCGTTCCCCTCGAAACCAGTCACCACGGCGCGGTCTCGCCGGACAAGACGTGGCTGGCCGTCTGGTCCACCGACCACGTCGTCCGGATACGCGGGGCCGGTGGCCGCAGGCGGGCCATCCCGACGGGGCACGCCGGACGCCTGCGGGGAGTGGCGATCGCTCCCGACAGCACCTGGCTGGCCACCTGGTCGGCCGACCGGACCGTACGACTGTGGGGCGCGGGCGGCAGCAGGAGAGCGGTGCTGGCCGGTCACACCGGACCGGTGCGCGAGGTGGTGATCGCTCCCGACAGCACCTGGCTGGCCACCTGCTCGGAAGACGGCACCGCTCGCGTGTGGTGGGCCAACGGCACCGAGCGCGCCGTCCTGGTCGCGAACATCAGGGCGACGGCCCACCTCCTCATCTCCCCGGACGGCGCCTGGCTGGCCACCCTGTCCGTCTACGGGAAGATCCAGCTCTGGAAACCGGACGGCCACAGGTACGCCACCCTGAGGAACAGGGTGGAGGCCATCGGTGAGATCACCGTGGCGCCGAACGGCAGGTGGTTCGCCATCTTCTCCGCCAACGGTACGGCCGGTCTGTGGGGAGCCGACGGGAAGGCGCGGGCCTCGCTCAAGGGATGCCCGGGGCCGGCCCGGGGGGTGACGATCGCCCCCGACGGCACCTGGCTGGCCGCCTGCTTCGACGACGGCAGCGCCCGTGTCTGGTCGGCGGGCGGCACGGAGCGGGCGAGGTTGTCCGGCGGCGGGGGAAGGATCCGCGGCGTGGCCATCTCCCCGGACAGCAACCTGCTGGCCACCTGCTCCGACGACGGCACCATCCGGGTGTGGGACAGATACGGCGAGTCGTCCGCCGCCGGAGCGCGGGTCGAGGCGGGCCTCAACTGCCTGGCCTGGTTTCCCAGCGGTCTCGCCCTGGCCGCGGGCGGCGACCAGGGCCTGTACGGGTTCGACCTCTATCCCCCGCCCGAATAGCGACCGGAGCGGTCGTCAGCGCGGCTCCCTCGCGGCGAACGCCCCGGACTCGGCTTCGCGGCGGCGGCTCGCCGCGAGTGCGGCCACGGCCGCGAGGACGGCGGCGGGAAGGAGCGTCGCCCAGAGGAAGGCCGCCCGGTACCCGCCGGTGAGCCCGGCTAGATCCGGGGCCGGACCGGACGCCGCCGCCGCGACGGCGGTGAACACCGCCAGGCCGAGCGCGCCGCCGAGCTGCATGGAGGTGTTCACCAGGCCGGAGGCCAGACCCTGGTCACCGTGGGGGACGCCCGTGGTGGCCACGATCATGGAGGGAGCGAAGCTGAGCCCGCCCCCGATGCCGCTGACCAGCAGCCCGGGAAGGACATGGGTCCAGTAGCCGCCGCCGACGGTGATCGTGCTCAGCAGCCCGGCACCGGCGGCGAGCAGCACCGAGGAGGCGACCAGCAGGCGCAGCACGCCGAAGCGCGCGACGAGCGCCCCGGTACGGCTCGCCACCACGAGGATCGCCACGGTCACGGGCATGGTTCCGAGCCCGGCCGCCATCGGGGTCATGCCGAGCACGCCCTGCATGTAGAGCATGCTGAACATCGAGGCCACCATGGCCGCGGCGGCGTTCAGCACGCACAGCAGGTTGCCGTAGCCCACGTTCGGATCACGCAGGAGCGGCAGGCGGATCATCGGCTCGGCGGCGCGTGACTCGACCCGGACGAACAGCACCAGCAGGACAAGGCCCGTGAGCAGGCAGACCGGAACCGACCAGCCCCACCCGTGCGCCGCCTGCGTCACACCGGTGATGACGAGGACCACCGCCCCGGTCAGCAGGCAGGCGCCGGCCACGTCGACCCGCCCGGTACGCCCCGGCGGGTCCGGCCGTACCAGCCGGACGACGGCCGGCAGGACGAGCAGCCCGATCGGCAGGTTCACCAGGAACACCCAGCGCCAGCCGCCGAGATCGGTCAGCACGCCGCCCAGCAGGTAGGCGGCCACCGCCCCCGCCGAGCCGATGGCTCCCCAGAAGCCGAGCGCGCGGTTGCGCGCGTCACCCTCGGCGAAGCTCGTGGTGACCAGGGTGAGCGCCGCGGGGGACACCAGCGCCGCACCGAGCCCCTGCAGGGCGCGGGCCGCGAACAGTGCCAGGCCGCCCGGTGCCAGCGCGCAGGCGGCCGACGCCACGGTGAACAGCGCCAGCCCGGCGAGCAGCGTCCGCCTGGCGCCCAGGAGGTCGGCCGCCCTGCCCGCGGTGACCATGAACCCGCCGTAGGCCAGCACGTAGGCGCTGACCGCCCACTGGCCCGTCGTCGCGTCCAGGCCGAACTCGGCCTGGACGGACGGCAGCGCGACGATGACCACGACGGTGTCGATGACGAGCATGAACTGGACCGCGCCGAGCACCCCCAGCAGCCACCGGTTCGATCCGGGTGTCATCGATAGTCCTCCGGGGCGACGCCGTCGCTCTGGCGCTGGGTCGCGCCGAAGTAGCCGCCCCAGTCGGGACGGGAGCCGTCGGCGTCGGTGAAGCCGTACTCCTTGACCAGCTGCCAGGTCGACAGCGAACGCCCGCTCCAGCGGTCCACCCGCGGGTCGGCGGCGAGCGCGGCCACCGCGCGGCCGAGATAGACGGGTGTCTCCGACACCGCGAAGTAGGGATCCTGCGCGATGCCGTCGCGCCAGGTGGCCTCGGTGACGCCGAAGTGGTCGAGCATCGCCTCCGACCTCAGGAATCCGGGGGTGATCGCGAGGGCGGTGACGCCGTGCGGCCGCAGGTCGCCCGCCTGCGCCCGCGCCATCCGGATGACGCCGGCCTTGGCCAGGTCGTAGAAGAAGGTGCCCCGGTAGTCCTGCTCGTCGGTGCCGTCGGTGACCTCCACGACCAGGCCGCGGCGGCGGGCCACCATCAGCGGCAGCGCGTGCCAGCTGGTGATGATGTGCGTGTGCACCGCCTGCCGCTGCAGCAGCAGGCCGTCGTCGAGAGACTGCTCCCACAGCGGCTTGTCCCACACCGTCAGCGGGTCCCCGCCCCAGACGTTGTTGACGAGGATGTCGAGCCTGCCGTCCTGTTCCCGGTCGATCCGCGCCACCAACTCGCGGACCTGGGCGACGTCCGTGTGGTCGGTGGGGACGGCGATGCCGTGACCGCCGGCGGCGGTCACCAGGTCGGCGGTCTCCTCGATGGTCTCGGGACGGTTCATCGGCGACCTCGACGACGCCGTGCTGCGGCCGGTGACGTAGACGGTCGCGCCCGCCACGCCGAGCTGGACGGCTATTCCCCGGCCCCCGCCGCGGGTGGCTCCGCTCACGAGGGCGATCTGCCCCGTCAGCGGCCTGTCCGTCGCTGATTGGTCTGTCACTGGTTCTCCTTGTCGTGCCGATAGGGGGTGAGCAGCGTGCTCAGGTCCCGGCGGAGCGCCTCGGCCAGCGGCTCCGACCTGGTCATCGCCCAGGTGATCTGGGTGCCGTTACGGATGGAGTCGACGGCGGCGGCGAGCGCGTCCACGTCGGCGCCCCGCACCACGTGCCCGCTCGCCACCGCCGACCGCAGGTAGGCGGCGAGCTCGGCGCGGACCGCCGTGTCGTGCTCGCCCAGAAGCTCGCGGAACTCGGGATCGGCCAGCTCCAGGTGGAGGAACGCCAGGTGGTTGGCGAACTCCTCCGGTTCGACGTCGGGCCCGGCGCTGCGCACCACCGCGCGGATCAGCCCCTCCACCGGATCGTCGGCGGACTCGAACGCGGCCCGCATCGGCCGGATGAACGCCTTCTCCGCCAGACCCCATCGGACGAATCCGAGGAGCAGGTCGCGCTTGCTGCCGTACCGCCCGACGAGCACGCCCGTCGACACCCCGGCTTCGCGGGCGACGTCGGCCAATGTCAGCCGGCCCGGTCCCGTCCGTCCGACGGCCGCGGCGAGCGCGACCATGATGCGCTCCTCGCTGATCGTGCGCGGTCGTCCCGCCATGACTCCACCTCATTAAATAATGAACAGTCATTATTTATAGCAGGCGCCCGCGACGGCGTCAGCCCCCGGAGCGTGTCCTGGCGCACCGGCCGGGGGAGCGGGCGTGGTGTCAGGGCCGGCGGGCCCGTCGTCCGCGGCCCGCCGGCGGTGATCCCGCGTATTCGCCGGCGTCATCCCCGCGCGACATCGCACGCGTCTTATCGGGTGAGAACGTTCCAGCCCTGGCCCGGGAGAGCCGGGTGCGGCCCTATGTCTTCCGCCTGCGGCGGCTTGCGCGTAATGGCTTCCGCGGGCCGGTCAACCGGTTCTCCGGAGTGTCCTGACCGCTGATTGAAAACATGCGTTTCGGTCGCTGTTTACGGATATGGCGGTAGTGTTCTCCTGGTGCCAAAGGCAGGTTCTCCGCTGTTGAGGGGCAATGCATGGAACACGCGCGGGGGCCGCAACCCCGGGTATGGATTGGGATCGACGCGGAGAGTCTCGTCACCGGGGCGTCGCGGCCGACGAGAACGGCACCCGGATCCGCTCGGAGCGGACCGCCGACGATGAGGCAGCGCCCGGCCTGGTGGCCGACCGTGCCCGGATGGTCGATCGGCTGATGGAAGTGGCGACGCCTCGCCAGGGCTAGGGCGGCCGGCCCGGCCCGCGCGGCGGGCGACGGCGCCGGCCTCGACCGACAAGTGGACAGCAAATGGCCTGAGAACCGATCAGGCGATGAGCCCATGCTCGAAGACGCATCGACAGAACATGCGGGCCCGCCTGGATGTCGGCGTTGTGCTGACCGGCGGCACCACCCCCCCGCGACATGCGAGAAAGGCTGATTGACCGTGACCCAACGCCTACGGGTGGCCGTGCTGGCGGGCGGGCCGTCCGCCGAGCACGAGGTGTCCTTGCAATCGGCGCAGGCGGTCCTCGACGCCCTGCCGAGAGACCTGTACGAGCCCGTCGCCGTCACCATCGACAGGCAGGGCAGGTGGCCGGTGGAACTGAGCCGCGACCTGGTCGACGTGGCCTTCCCCGTGCTGCACGGGCCGTTCGGCGAGGACGGCGTCCTGCAGGGATACCTGGAGACGCTGCGCATCCCCTACGTGGGCTGCGGGGTCCTGGCCTCGGCCGTGGCCATGGACAAGGTCGCGATGCGACGCGCCTTCCTGGCCGAGAACCTTCCCGTCACGCCGCACGTGTGGTTCACCGAGCACGAATGGCGCACCACGGCCGACCCCTGGAGCGCGGTGAAGTCGCTCGACTGGCCGATGTACGTCAAACCGGCCAACATGGGCTCCTCCATCGGCATCTCCCGTGTCACCTCCATGGAGGAGTTGCGCGCGGGCGTCGAGCTGGCGTTCACCCACGACCGGGTCGTCATCGTCGAGCAGGGCGTGAACGCGCGCGAGCTCATCTGCGGCGTGCTCGGCGGCTACGACGACCCGCAGGCCTCGGTGCCCGGCGAGCTCAACGTGCACGGCGCGTGGCTCGACTACGAGGCCAAATACCTCAGCCAGGCCGAGATCGCCACCATCCCTGCCGCGCTGCCGGAACGGGTGGCCGAGGACGTGCGCGAGCTGGCCCTGCGTGCCTTCCGCGCGATCGGCGGCTACGGTCTGTCTCGCGCCGACTTCCTCTACGAGGAGGGCACGGGACGCCTGTACCTGCTGGAGATCAACACCATGCCCGGCTTCACCCCGCGTTCGGTCTACGCCAAGTCGTGGGCGGCGAGCGGGGTGCCCTACCCCGAACTGCTGCGACGCCTCATCGACCTGGCGTTGGCAAGGAGTGGCTCATGATCCCCGTCAAGCTGAGCGAGATCGCACGCTTCCTCGAAGCCGGTCTGCACGACGTCCACGACCCGGACGCGCCGGTGACGGCACCTTCGGCCGTCGACTCCCGCGAGGTCGTGCCGGGCGGCCTGTTCGTCGCCACGGTCGGCGAGCGCGTCGACGGCCACGACTACGCGGCCAAGGCGGTCGGCGACGGCGCCGTCGCGGTGCTGGCCTCCCGCCCGGTGGGCGTGCCCGCCCTCGTGGTCGAGGACGTCCAGGAGGCGCTCGGCCGGCTGGCCGGGTACGTGCTCGGCCACATCAGCCCGACCGTGATCGCCCTGACCGGCTCGGTGGGCAAGACCACGACCAAGGACCTGCTGGCCCAGGTGCTCGAACGGCACGCGCCGACGATCGCCACCGACAAGTCGTTCAACAACGAGCTCGGGTTGCCGCTCACCGTCCTGCGCGCCGACGCCGCGACCAGATACCTGGTGCTGGAGATGGGCGCCGGACGCAAGGGCGACCTGACCTACCTCACCCGGATCGCCCCGCCGCGGGTCGGCATGGTCCTCAACGTCGGCGCCGCGCACGTGTCGCGCATGGGAGGCGGCCTGGCCGACGTGGCCGAGGCCAAGGGGGAACTGGTGGAGGCGCTGCCCGCCGACGGGTTCGCGCTGCTCAACGCCGACGACCCGTACGTGGTGAACATGGCGGGACGCACCCGAGCCCAGGTCACCCTGTACGGCAGGTCCGCCGGAGCGCACGTGCGCGCCGACGACGTGCGGATGGACGACCAGGCGCGGGCCTCGTTCGATCTGGTGACGCCCACCGGCCGCGCCCGGGTGAAACTGGACCCCATCGGCGAGCACCAGGTGAGCAACGCCCTGGCCGCCGCGGCCGCCGCCGTCACCCTGGGCTTCTCCGTGGACGAGATCGCGAGCGGGCTGAACGCGGCCAGACGGCGCTCCGCGGGCCGGCTGGAGATCCTCGAACGCCCCGACGGCGTCACCATCGTCAACGACGCCTACAACGCCAACCCCGAATCGATGCGGGCCGGGCTGCGGACGTTGAAGGCGCTGGCCGGCGCCCGCCGTACCGTCGCCGTGCTGGGCGCGATGGGGCAGCAGGCGGACGCCTCGCGCGCCCGGCACGCGGAGATGGGGCGGCTCGTGGCCGAGCTCGGCGTGGACGTGCTGATCGCGGTCGGTCCCGGCGATCCCGTCGCGATGGCGGGGGAGGCGGAGTCCTCGGACGCGGGCGTCGCCGTCTACACGGTCGAGGACGTGGCCGGGGCCGTCCGCCTGGCCACCGGGCTGCTCGAACCGGGGGACGTGGTGCTGGTCAAGGCCTCCAGCGAGATCGGGCTCAGCACCTGCGCACGCGAACTGGCACAGGCGACGGCACAGAAACGATGACCGGGCGAGGGCCGCACGTGCCGATGACCCGGCCGGACGTCCTCGGCCGGACGGCGGAACGGCGGCGGGCGTACTCCAGGGATCGCGAAGTGACCTCGGGACGCCGGGGCGGCCAGGATTCGGCTTCGCGACCCGGGCCCGGCCGAGCCCTGATCCGGTTCGCGGGCCGGAGAAAGGCCGCGGGCGGGAGAAGGCCGTGGGCGACGCGGCTGGTCCCCGGTCGGTGAAATGAGCGTGTAGCGCTCCCGGCGCTGCCATCTTGAGGTAATGAAACGGAGTCTCATGCGTACCATCGGTCTTATCGGCGGGCTGAGCTGGGAGTCGACTCTCGTCTACTACCAGATCATCAACCAGCGGGTGCGTGAACGGCTGGGCGGCAGCCATTCCGCCAACAGCCTCATCTGGTCGGTCGACTACACGACGGTCGAGGACCTCATCTTCGCCGACCGCTGGGACGAGGTGGGCGCGCTGCTCGTCGACGCCGGAAGGAACCTGGAGAAATCCGGCGCCGACTTCCTGCTCATCTGCAGCAACACCTTCAACCGGGTGGCCGACGAGGTCACGCGGGCCACGAACGTTCCCTTCCTCCACATCGCGGACGCCGTGGGCGCCGAGGTGTCCGCCAGGGGAATGCGCAAGGTCGGCCTGCTGGGGACCCGCTTCACGATGGAGGAGCCCTTCTACCGGGAGCGGCTGGCCGCGCAGGGCTTCGAGGTGGTCATACCGAAGCGTGAGCAGCGCGATCTGGTCCATGACGTGATCTTCGAGGAGCTGGTGCGCGGGATTCTGAGCGAATCCTCCAGGGACGCCTACACGCGGATCATCGCCGAGCTCGCGGACGAGGGCGCCGAGGGCGTCGTCCTCGGCTGCACGGAGATCGAGCTCCTGATCAGTGAGAAGGACACCGGTATCCCGCTCTTCCCGAGCGCCCAGCTGCACGCGGAGGCGGCGGCCAACTTCGCCCTCGCCCCGGCCTTCGACGCGGTGGCCCAGGAACGGTCCGCCGCCGTATCGCCCCACGCGCTGTAGGAAGCGCGGGCACGGCGGTCCCGGCGTTCGGACGCGGGAACCCCGGCGGCATCGGCTCCGTGGCGCACATGCCCCGGGAAGGGGAGGAGGGGCGCTCTCGCCTTCCCGGTGGCCGCCGTAGAGTGGGCCGGTCCGCAGGGCTTTTCTCGCGAATGGGTTGAAAATCATGGATGACAGGTTGACGCTGATGGCCGTTCACGCCCATCCCGACGACGAGGTGCTCGGGACGGGCGGGATTCTCGCCAGATACGCGGACGAGGGCATCCGTACCGTCCTGGTCACCTGCACGAACGGCGAGCAGGGCGACGGCCCCGGCGGGGTGAAGCCGGGGGAGCCCGGCCACGACGAGGCGGCGGTGAGCGCGCTGCGGCTGGAGGAGCTCCGCGAGTCGGCGACCCACCTGGGGATCTCTCACGTGGAGCTGCTCGGTTACCGCGACTCGGGCATGGTCGGCTGGGCCGCCAACGAGGCGCCGGAGTCCTTCGCCAACGTGCCGTTCGAGCAGGCCGTCGGCAGGCTTGTCGCGCTGATGGAGCGCTATCGCCCGCAGGTCGTCGTGACCTACGACGAGAACGGCGGCTACGGCCACCCCGACCACATCCAGGCCCACCGGGTCGCCCTCGCGGCGGCCGAGGCCAGTGGCATCCCCCGCAAGCTCTACTACACGGCCGTGCCCCGCGAGCGGATAGCCGAGCTGTTCGAATATCTCCGCTCGACCGGCGCCGCCCCGGAGGACTTCGAGCTTCCCGACGACTTCGGCGTCCCCGAGGAGCAGATCACCACCGTGGTCGACGTGTCCTCCCAGGTGGAGCGCAAGCGCAAGGCACTGGAGGCGCACGCGAGCCAGGGCGAGAACATCTTCTTCCTGCGCATGCCCACCGAGGCCCAGCACCGGGCGTTCGCGCACGAGACCTTCATCCGCCACGTCAACCACGTTCCCGCCGCGGCCGACCGTGAGGACGACCTCTTCGACGGCCTCCGTCAGGGAGAGGCGCTCGACGGGGACGTGCTCTCGTAGGGTGCCTCCGCGGGGACGGCCCCCGGGGGAGGGCGGGCCGTCGTCGCGGGCTACGGTGTCATACCGAAGTCTGGAAAAACCTGGTTCACCGCTTCTTATCACCTTTACGATCTTTTCTCTGGTATGCAACTCTGCAAACCCGGGGGAGTAAACGGTATGCGTGATCGAAGGCTCCTCGCGCTGATCTTCTCCGCGACCGCGATCGTCGTCTTCGGCGTGTACGGAGTGGTGGCCGCCCCGGGCGCCGTCGTGACCTCACCCTCGCCGAGGCCCTCGCCGTCCGGTGCCTCCGCCGGCCCCGACGAGTCCGACGACCCGGACGCCGGGACGAACGCGGTGAGGGCGGGGGAGTCGCCCGCCCCGGTGCCCGTCTCACCGCCGCCGAACCTGATCACGCTGACCCCGGTCACGCCGACCCCGCAGGGCGGTCCCGAGACGACCGCGACGAGCTACCTCACCGCCTGGCAGGCCGGTGACCTCACCGCCATGGCGGGCATGGTCGTCGACCCCCCGGCCGACTTCGGCGTCCGGCACCGCGGGTTCGACGCCGACCTGCGGATCGCGTCGCTGTCCCTCACCCCCGGCGAGCTACGCCGTCACGGCGAGGACGCGGCCGAGATGCCCTTCAAGGGAGTGCGGCGGATCACGGGGCTGGACGACTGGCAGTTCGCCTCCGTCCTGCGCCTGGAGCTGCGGTTCGGGGTGTGGAAGGTGCGCTGGACCCCCGAGACGATGCACCCCTCGCTCAAGGACGGCGGGAGCCTGCGGCTGAAGGAGACCGAGATCAGGCACCCGGCCACGGTGACCCGCGAGGGGGAGCCGTTCCCCCGCGACAGCAGGGCGGGCGACTACTTCACCGGGCTGGGTGACACGGCGGTCGACCTGAAACTGCAGGAGGAGCCCTCCGGGCGGGTGCTGCTGTCCTCGCCCCGATCGTCCTCGGGGACGAAGACCACGATCTCCCAGCCCGTGCAGGCCGCCGCGGCCCGCGCCCTGGACGGCGTCGAGCAGCCCGCCGCGATCGTGGCCGTGGACGTCCAGACGGCCCAGGTGCGGGCGGTGGCGGACACCCTGGGCGGCAAGGCGGCCTTCAACGGCCTCTATCCGCCCGGCTCGACGTTCAAGATCGTGACCGCCGCCGCGCTGCTCCGCAGCGGCCTGACCCCCGACTCGCAGGTCGCCTGCCCGGCCTCCTACACCCTCCCGAACGGCAGGAGCTTCAGCGACTCCGACGGCATCGACCACGGCAGCGTCGCCTTCACCACGGCCTTCGCGCTCTCCTGCAACACCACCTTCGCCCAGCAGACGTACGACCGGCTGCGCGACGACCGGCTGCGCGCCGAGGCGGCCGACCGGTTCGGGTTCCGGGAGAAGCCGGGGCTGAGCTCCTGCCGGATCCAGCCGTACGGAAGCCCGGACGAGCTGGGATCCGACTCCATCGGCCAGAACTCGGTGCAGGCCAGCCCGCTCTGCATGGCCGAGGTCGCCGCCGCGGTCGCGAGCGGCGTCTGGAAGCCCGCGATCACGACCGACGAGCCTCCCGGGGACTCGCCGCCTCCCGTGCCGCTGGACGAGGGGGTGGCCGCGAGCCTGCGGACGATGATGGGCGCCGTGGTCACCCAGGGAACGGCCTCCCAGGCCGGGCTCCCGCCGGACACCGCGGGCAAGACCGGCACCGCCGAGGTCGAGAACGCCGGGGACCACGCCTGGTTCGTCGGCTACCGGGGTTCCCTGGCCTTCGCGGTGTTCGTCCGGCACGGCGGCACCGGGGGCAAGGTCGCGGCGCCGATCGCCGCGAGGTTCCTCAACGCCCTCTGACGCGTTCTCGCTCTCATCGCCCGGTTGTCCTTGCCGGGCACGTCTTCTCCGGAGGTTCTCGCTGGAGGATCTCGCTGTAGGTTTTCGCCGGAGGTTTTGCCGGAGAAGACGTGGCCGGGCATCGCGCCGGCCAGGCCGGCGGGAGCGCCGAGCCCTCGGGTCAGCCGCTCAGGGAGGACTCCTCGCCGAGGGGCTTCGCGTCGGAGGTGGTCCGCAGGTCCTTCAGCACCTCCTCCAGCCGGGCGAACTCCTCCCGGCTGAGCGGCCCGTGCCGGAGCGCGCCGGCGTTCTCCTCGACCTGCGCGACGGTGCGGCACCCGGGGATCGGGATCGTCGTCTCGCTGCGCGCCCACAGCCAGGCGAGGGCGCCCTGGGCGAGCGTACGGCCGCCGGAGGTGAGCAGCTCGCGCGCGGCCTCGATGCGGGGCAGCCACTCCGGCGCGGCCGCGCCGTCCCTGAAGTAGACCTGCCAGTCGAAGCCCTGGTTGCGCACGTCGTCGCGGCCCACCGTACGGCCGTCGTTGTACTTGCCGCTGAGCAGGCCCATCGCCAGCGGACCCCGGTTGACGCTCGCCTGACCGGTCGCCTCGCACACCGCGATCACGTCGGCCGCGTCCCGCAGCACCGAGATGTCGTGCTGGATGGCGGTGCAGTGCGGGCCCGCGATCGCGAACGCCCTGGCGTGCTCCGCGTTGTCGGTGCTCCAGCCGTACGCTCGGATCCGCCCGTCGGCCACCAGCTCCTCGAGCGTGTCGACCAGGTCGAGCGCCTCGGTGACCGGCAACTCGTTGATGTGGAGCTGGTAGAGGTCGATGTAGTCGGTGTCGAGCCGCCGGAGCGATCCCTCAAGGCATTCGCGCAGGTAGGCGGCGCTGCCGTCCGAGCCGCCCGCCTCGCGTGTCCGCTCGTCGAAGGTCCATCCCCACTTGCTGGCCACGACGACCTCGTCACGGCGCCCCGCCAGCGCCCGGCCGAGCACCGACTCGCTGTGCCCGGCGCCGTAGTTGCTCGCGGTGTCGAAGAAGGTCACCCCGAGATCGAGTGCCCGGTGGACGGTGCGGATCGACTCGTCGTCGTCCACCGCGCCCCAGCCGAAGTGGTCGTCGCCGCCCTTCCACGGGCCGCCGATCGCCCAGCACCCCATGCCGAGCGCGCTGACCTCGATACCGCTGCGACCGATGATCCGCTTCATTGTCCGCTCTCCAAACTCGTCGGAATTCACGGCTTCCACCCTTCCCGCTGGAGTGGACTCCAGGTCAACCCCGAAAGGAAAAGCGGAACGGTCTATTCCTGAAATAAGGCCATTTATCCGGTAAGGACCGGCCGGCTGGACCTCATTCCCGGCGTGCCGACGACATACGAGTTCTTCGGCGGGGGAAATCCGCGATATTCGCGTTCGATACCGGAGAACCGGTGTTCCGTGAGCCGAGGACGGTTCCCGCGACGGAGGAGCGTCCCCGCGAACCGGCCGGCACCCGGCAGTGCGGGCGCGGGCGGGAAACGGGCTACCGTACACAGGGTGTACGTGAAGATCTGCGGGCTGCGCGAGCCCGGACATGTGACGGCCGCCGTCGAGGCGGGAGCCGACGCCATCGGATTCGTCCTCACCAGGAGTTCGCGGCGGGTCACCCCCGCACTGGCGAGGGAGCTGGCCTCGATGGTGCCCCCGCACGTGCTGACCGTGGGGGTGTTCGCCGGCGAGCCCTCCGAGGAGGTCAGGGCGGCCACGCTGGAGGCGGGGCTGCGCGCCGTCCAGCTGCACGGTGACCATCCGCACGAGGACTTCACCGCGCTGAAGGACCTCGGCGTCACGCTGGTCCGAGCCGGGGCCGCGAGCACCGACCTGCGCTGCGGCGCCCTCGACGAGGACCTGCTCATCGTCGACGCGCCCAGGCCGGGCTCGGGGGAGCCGTGGGACTGGGCGGCCGTGCGCGGGCGCCCGGCGGGCCGCTGGATGCTGGCCGGGGGACTGGATCCGTCGAACGTGGCCGAGGCGATCGCCGCCGCCCGGCCCTGGGGGGTCGACGTGTCGAGCGGCGTGGAGGTCGCTCCCGGGGTGAAGGACCCGGGTCTCATCAGGGACTTCGTCACCGCCGCCCGTGACGCCTGAACGTCGCGGGTGAGCCTGCGGGGCTGGTCTGAGCGTCGCGGGTGGGCGTGCTAGGCCGGTTTGAACGTCGCGGGTGAGTCTGCGGGACCGGATGGACGAGCCGCCTTCCGGGAAGAAGGCGGCTGTCCGGAGGGGAACCGGCGCTTGTTCAGCGGATCTCGGGCAGCTGCGGGTAGAGCGCGCTGGGGTCGCTGGAGAGCCCCGCCTTGACGTTCGTGCTGACCTCGTCGGCGAGGACCTCGTACCGCCCGGCCTCCACGCCGTCGAGGGCGATGCGGGCGATGACCGCGGGATCGCTCTTGGGAGCGTCGACCCGCGCGGCCATGTCGGTGTCCATGTATCCGACGTGCAGGGCGGTGACCAGCGTCTTCTGCTCGGCGAGCTGCAGGCGCAGCGCGTTGGTCAGGGCCCAGGCCGCCGACTTGGCCGCGGAGTAGGCCACGCTGTCCGGGAAGGCGATCCAGGACAGCACCGACAGGACGTTGAGGATGGCTCCGCCGCCGTTGCGGGCGAGGGCAGGGGCGAAGGCCCGGCTCGTGGCGAGCGTGCCGAAGTAGTGGGTCTCCATCTCAAGCCGGAAGTCGTCGATGTCCCCGTCGAGGAGCCCGGCCCCGGTGAGACTTCCAGCGTTGTTGATCAGCAGGGTGACGTCCGGCGCCAGATCGGCCGCCGCGCGTACGGCCGCCGGGTCGGTGACGTCCAGTGCGATGGGCACCACGCCGGGAGTGGTGATCGTGTCGGGGTTGCGCGCGGTGGCGTAGACCTTCGACGCGCCGCCTTCGAGCAGTGCCTGGACGAACCGCTCGCCGAGTCCGCGATTAGCACCGGTGACGAGGGCCACAGAACCGTTGATCTGCATGATGTTCCTTACCGTGGTTGGTGGGCGAGGACGCCGCGGGACGGTTTCCACGTCACGGGGTCACCGGGAGGAGCCCCTGAGACCTGAGTTGGTTTATCCAACTTATCACCCTGGGTTGGAAAACCAAACCTCGCATAGAATGGGGTCATGCCCATGAAGACGGACCGCGTACTCGAACCGCGCTGCTCCATCGCCCGGAGCCTGCAGGTGCTCGGTGAGCGGTGGACGCTGCTGATCATCCGGGACGCCCACGCCGGGCTGACCCGGTTCGCCGACTTCCGCGACTCCCTGGGCATCGCCTCCGACCTGCTCACCAATCGGCTGAACACGCTGGTCGAGGCGGGTGTCATGGAGCGCCGCCCCTATCAGGAGCCGGGGGCCAGGGGCCGCTACAGCTACCATCTGTCCCCGGCGGGCGAGGAGCTGATGACGGTGCTCGCCTCGCTCCAGCAGTGGGGTGACGCCAACCGGCCCCACGAGGCCGGCCCCTCGGTGCTGCGTCGCAGTCGCTCCTCCGGGCGCCCCCTGCGCGTCGCGTTCGTCGACGACACCGGCACGCCCGTACCCCCGGAGGACGTCGACTTCGTCTTCGTCGATCACTGAGTCGCCGACGCCGGGGGCGGCACTTGGCCGGCCCCCGGGTGGGCCGCCGGTCGTCTCGCGGCGTACCTGTGCCTGTCGGGAGGGCGGTGACCTGCGCCGTCACCGGTCCGCTCCGTGGGCCATCTCCCCGCGCGTCCGCCGCTCCGCCCTCGGGGTGAACCCCTGCGAGGGTGTTTTCCGGGGCCGGTCATTGCCAAAGTCGTCAACCATGTTTACTATATAGACAACCTCATTGACGACATCGCCGCGACGCGCGATGCGGAGCCCGTGTTCCGAGGGCTCGGACAATCCAGAGAGAAGGCCCCCGTGTCCCATGCCGTCTTCGTCACGCACACCGCCGAGAGCGCTCCGCCCGACGCCCGCTCCACCGTCGAGGGCGTGGAGCGAAAATTCGGCTACGTCCCCGAGGCGGTCGGCCGGATGGCCACCTCCCCGCAACTGCTCAAGGGCTTTCTGGCGGCCAGCGCGGCCTTCGAGCAGACCACCCTCGATCCGGTCGACCGCGAGATCGTCGTCATGACGGTCGCCACCCGCAACGGCTGTCATGTCTGCGTGGCGATGCACACCGCCACGCTGGTCAGGCTGGAGGCGCCGTCCGAGGTCGTCGAGGCGCTCCGGGCTCGAAAGCCCCTCCCGGACGCGCGCGCGGAGGCGCTCCGGTCGTTCACCCTCGCGGTCATGGACTGTCGCGGCGCGGTCGGCGACGAGGAGACGAGGGCTTTCCTCGATGCCGGCTACAGCGCGCGGAACGCCCTCGACGTCGTCCTCGGCGTCGGCGCTTACACGATCTCGACCTTCGCCAACCGGCTGATCGACGCGCCCCTCGACCCGCCGTTCCACGCCTTCGCCTGGGACGACGACGACAGATGAGCCCGGCCCGGTTCGCGTGCGAGACCTCCCGGCCATTGTCATATACCCCTTAGGAGTATGGATTGGGAAAGCCGGCCGGAGATCGACGGGGGAAGAGGAGGCCGTGATGTCCGAACCGGTCCGGCACGCGAGCCATGCCGGGGGGTGAGGGGCACCACGGATCCGGCGCCATGGACGCCGGGCCGGCATCCGGCCTCTTCCGGGGCTCCCTCGCCTTCGCCCTTCCGGTGGCCTTCCTGGTCACCACGCCCATCGGCCGGGGCAGGGGGACACGCCGTCGCCCGCGCCCATCCCCAAAAAATGATCACTGTCCGCATGTTCCACCCGGGTGGACACGGGAACGAACACCGGATCAGCTGGACGACATATCACCAGGTCGTGAGGTACCCACCCGCACCGGGTTTCAAGGACGTGACGTATGCACATCGATCTCACCGGCAAGACGGCACTGGTCACCGGATCCACCCAGGGCATCGGGACGGCCATCGCCACCGGCCTCGCGCGGGCGGGCGCGACGGTGGCCGTCAACGGCCGCAAACCCGACAAGGTCGAGGCCGCCGCGGACGCGCTGCGCGCGGAGGTCCCCGGCGCGCTGGTCGTCCAGATCGCCGCCGACCTCGCCACCCAGGAGGGCGCGGACCACGCCGTGGACCTCCTGCCGAACGTCGACATCCTGGTCAACAACCTCGGGATCTTCGAGGCGAAGGACGCCCTGGAGATCACCGACGACGAGTGGCGGCGCTATTTCGAGGTGAACGTCCTGGCGGCGGTCCGCCTCACCCGCGCCTATCTGCCGGGGATGGTGGCGCGCTCCTGGGGCCGCGTCCAGTACATCGCCAGCGACTCCGCGATCGTCACCCCCATCGAGATGATCCAGTACGGCATGTCCAAGACCGCCCTCCTGGCCGTCTCACGCGGCTTCGCCAAGAAGGCCGCGGGCAGCGGCGTCACCGTCAACTCCGTCATCGCCGGTCCCACCCACACCGGTGGTGTGAAGGAGTTCGTCTACGAGCTCGTCGACCGGAGCCTGCCCTGGGAGAAGGCCCAGCGCGCCTTCATGCGGGAGCACCGCCCGCAGTCACTCCTGCAACGGCTGATCGAGCCGGAGGAGATCGCCAACATGGTCGTCTACCTCAGCTCGCCGCAGGCCTCCGCGACCACGGGCGGCGCCCTCCGCGTCGACGGGGGATACGTCGACGCCATCGTCCCCTAGCGGTACGGCACCTTGTCCGGGGCCGGCACGGTCGCGGACGCGGTGCCGGCCGGCCTGCGCGACAAGCCGGCCGCCGTCACCCTGCTTGTCCGGGGCCGGCGCGGTCGCGGTGCCGGTGCGACACCTCGTGCGGGGTCACGCCACCGAGCGATACGGACCGCGCCTCCCGAGCGGTCCGGCGCCGGTGTGACACCTCGGCAGGGGGCCACGTTCCCGCGAGGCAGGGGGGCCGCGTTCCCGCGCGGCAGGGCAACGCGGTGGTCAAGCCTTCGTCGGTGAACGCGGGGATAACCGGGCGGGACGGGCGGGTAGGGATGCGCCGTGAACCGTGAAGCGACCATCTCGCGGCCGGACCCGCCCGGCGTGCCGGCGTACTGAGCACGGCGAGCGATGCCCCCGCTCTTCCGGCGGGCCACCGACCGGCTGAGCGGCGCCGCCCCCGGCTGGCTGGTCGAGACGGTCCGGCCCGCACCCGCGGCACTTCGGTGGTGGCCGATGCTGCGCATGACCGTGGCGGTGACCGTCCCGCTCCTCATGGGGTCCGTCTCGGGAAACGTCGTGGCCGGCCTGCTGCCCGCCATGGGCGCCATGAACGCCGGTCTGGCCGACCGGGGCGGCCCCTACCGGGTCAGGATCACCCAGATGGGCGCGGCCGGTGTCGCCGGGGCGCTTGGGTATCTCATCGGGGCCGCGGTCCACGGCCACGGCTGGTGGACGGTGTCGGTCGTGGTGGCCGTCTCGGTGGTGTCCGCGCTCATCAGCACGAGCGGGGCCACGGGTTCGAGGGCCGGGCTGCAGCTGCTGGTGATGACCGTGATCGCCACCGGCGTGAGGCTGCCCGGGGCGCCGAGCGCGAACGCGCTGGCCTTCCTGCTGGGCGCGATCTGGGTGATCGTGCTGGGGGTCGCCGACTGGCCGTTCCATCCCCGGGCACCGGAGAAGGCTGCCGTGATCGCGGTCTACGAGGCTCTCGATCGGCTGTTCACCGAGCACGACGCCCCCGCGCTGACGAAGTTCGACACCACTCTCAAGGACGGCTACGACGTCGTGCTCGGCGCCCGCTCTCCGGCGGGAGGGCTCGATCCCGATCGCACCCGCCTGGTCGCCCTGCTGAACCAGGCCTCGCTGATCCGCAACGGCCTGCTCTCGCTGCGCTACGAGGGACGAGAGCCGCCCGCGGAGCTCGCGTCCGCCGTCAGGGCCGTCGCCGCGTCGCTCGCCGGTGGGCCCGCGCCCCGGGTGCGGTGCGACTCGCCCGCCGCGCGAGCCCTCCGCTCCGCCGTGCGGGGGGCCGTCGAGCTGGTGTCCGGTGGCGAGGTCGCGGCGGACCAGCTGCCGTACGAACCGGTCGGCTACCGCTCCCGGCTCCGGGACGCGCTGGAGCAGATGTGGCGGGGTCATCTCGTCCGCGTCTACACGGTCAGGCTCGCGCTCTGCATGGGCGTCGCCGCCATGCTCAGCGGGCTGGGCTGGTTCGAGCGGTCCTACTGGATGATGCTGACCGTCGCGCTGGTGCTCAAGCCCGACTTCGGGTCGGTGTTCGCCCGTGCCGTGCAGCGTGCGCTCGGCACCCTCGTGGGTACGCTGATCGGCACCCTCGTGCTCGTCCTGGTGCCGTACGGCCCGCTGCTCCTGGTCCCCATCGCCGTGTGCGCGGCGCTCCTGCCCTACGGCCAGCAACGCAACTGGGGCCTGATGTCGACCTTCCAGGCGCCGCTGGTCCTGCTCCTGGTGGACCTGCTGACCCGCGGCGGGCCGGATCTGGGGAGGATCCGGCTGGTGGACACGCTGGTCGGATGCGTGATCGTCCTGGTGCTGGGATACCTGCCGTGGTCGGCGAGCTGGGAGGCTCCGGTCGGGCCGAGGTTCGCCGACGCGGTGACGGCCACCGCGAACTACCTGCGGCACGCGTTCGACAGGGAGCACACCGGCAGGGCGCGGCTGCGTCGCAGAGCGTACGACGCACTGGCCGACCTGCGGACGGTCTTCCAGCGGGCGCTGGCCGAGCCGCCGGTGATCAGCAGGCGCGTCACCACCTGGATGCCCGCGATGGCCGCGCTGGAACAGGTGGCCGACGCGACCGCCACCACCGTCGCGCGCACCGAGCGCGGCGCGTCGCCACCGCCCGAGGAGGCCGTGCGGGCCCTGGCGGACTCCCTGGAGAAGGTCGCCAGGGACGTCCGCGAGGGGCGCGAGCCGGTCGACCCCGGGTCCGGCGACGAGGAGAGCCTGGAGCGGATCGCCTCCGCCGTCCGCTGCCTGCGCGACACGGTGTCGGCGAAGCACCCGGGCTGACCGGCCCCGTGCCGCGAGGAGGCAGCGGAGACAGCGGAGGCAGCGGAGACAGCGGGAACTATAGGAAGAGGCTCAGGATCAGGACGAAGACCAGGCCGGTCACCGAGATGATCGTCTCCATCACCGACCAGGTCTTGATGTTCTGGCCCACGGTGAGCCCGAAGTACTCCTTGACCAGCCAGAAGCCCGCGTCGTTGACGTGGGAGAAGAACAGCGAGCCCGCGCCGATGGCGAGTACGAGCAGCGAGGTCTCCCCGACGCTGAGGTTGGCGACCAGCGGGGCCAGGATTCCCGAGGCCGTGACGGTCGCGACGGTCGCCGAGCCGGTGGCCAGCCGGATGAGCACGGCGACCAGCCAGGCGAGCAGCAGCACCGACAGGCCGCTGTTCTCCACCCACGTGGCGATGAGGTCGCCGATCCCGGTGTCGATCAGCGTCTGCTTGAAACCGCCGCCGGCGGCCACGATCAGCAGGATGCCCGCGATCGGCGGCAGCGACTGCTCCAGGGACTTCGCGATCGTCTTCCTGTCCATGCCGGCCCCGAGACCCAGGGTGAACATCGCCACGATGACGGCGATGAGCAGCGCCACCAGCGGCGTGCCGAGGAAGTCGAGCACCGTGCGCAGGACGTTGCCCTCGGCGGTGAGGATGTCGGCGAGGGCCTTGCCCATCATCAGCACGACCGGCAGCAGCACGGTGGCGAGGGTGACGCCGAACGACGGCCGCCTGGTGTCCTCCGCCGGGGGCCGGGTCTCGTAGAGCTCCGGTGCCGGTACGTCCACCCAGCGGGCCGCGTACTTGGAGAACAGCGGTCCGGCGATGGCGACCGTCGGGATGGCGATGAGCACGCCCAGGCCCAGTGTGATGCCGAGATCGGCCTTGAGGGCGTCGATGGCCACCAGCGGTCCAGGGTGGGGAGGGACGAGCCCGTGCATCACGGAAAGACCCGCGAGCGCGGGGATGCCCACCCGGATCAGGGAGACGCCGGAGCGCCGCGAGACCAGGAAGATGACCGGCATCAGGAGTACGAGGCCGATCTCGAAGAACATCGGCAGGCCGATCAGCGCGCCCACGGCGGCCATCGCCCAGGGCAGGGAGCGGGGGCTGGACCGGCCGACGATCGTGTCCACGATCTCGTCGGCCCCGCCGGAGTCGGCGAGCAGCTTGCCGAACATCGCGCCGAGCGCGATGAGCGTGCCGACCCCGGCCGCGGTGCTGCCGAACCCGTCGGTGAAGGCGGCGATGGTGTCGGTCATCGCCAGGCCCGCGACGGCTCCGACCGCCAGCGAGCCGAGGGTCAGGCTCAGGAAGGGGTGCAGCTTGAAGTACGTGATCAGTACGACGATCAGCGCGATGCCGACGATCGCGGCCGGGACGAGCCTGCCCGGGGAGGTGGCGGCGGGCTCGGCCAGGGCGGTCAGGAGGGGGGTCACCTGGCGCTCCCGGCCTCGCCGGCGTCCCGGTCCTGTCCCTGCTCACGGTCCTGTCCCCGGTCGCGGGACGCGGCCGGGGCGGCGGGGCCGGTGGGATCGGCGGACGGCGGACCCGGTCGCGTCCGGGCTGTCACGGTGAGGTAGGCGTCCACGAGCTCGTCGACGGGCTTGGAGAAGTCGAGGACGATTCCCCGCTCGTCGGGCTCCAGAGGCTCCAGGGTCTTGAACTGCGACTCGACCAGCGAGGCGGGCATGAAGTGCCCGGGGCGGCCGGCCACTCTCCGGCGTACGGCGTCCATCTCGCCGTGGAGGTGGACGAAGCTCACCGTCGGCGCGGCCTCGCGCAGGATGTCGCGGTAGCTCCGTTTGAGCGCCGAGCAGCTCGCCACGCCGCCGGTGGCGGCGTGCTCGCCGAGCCAGGCGCCGATCGCGCGCAGCCAGGGCAGCCGGTCCTCGTCGTCGAGGGGGATCCCGTCCGACATCTTGGCGATGCTGGCCTCGCTGTGGAAGTCGTCGGCGTCGGCGAACGGCAGCCGTAACCGCTGGCTGAGGGCGGCGCCCACGGTGCTCTTGCCGGAACCGGTCACCCCCATGACGACGAGCAGCGCGGCGCCGGGAGGCGGTGAGGCGGGATCCTGAGCGGGGTTCATGGAGACGACCTCCCATGTCGATCTTCGCGACAGCCTAGCTGGATCGGTGAACACAACCCAGAGTTAGTGGTAATAAATCATGCTTTTGTGACGATATGTCACAGTTTGTGATGGTTAACCCTTGAGGGGGGCGGTGACCGGACGACTATGGGACTGCACCGGAGCGTCCTGAATAAACTCGGTTCGCTGGTCGGGCGATCTCGCCGCCGGTCGGACACCGGAACCCGGGAAGTCCGGCTCCACCCGGCCTGCCCCGAACGGGGATCGGCGCCCCGGAAGCGGCGGGACAAGCGGGACGGGCGGAACCGGCCGACGGCGACAGCCGCGCCGACGTCGTCGTGGCGGCGCGAGCGGTGGAAACCTCCTCGTCCCGGATCATCCGGCGGCGGCTCGCGGGGAGACCGGGCCGAGGGGACGGCGCCGGCCCTCGGAGAGGGGAGACGTCAGGGCTTGCGGGCGACGCCGCAGAACTGCGACACCTCCGCGGGCTCGCCCCACGGGGTGTGGTCCGGACGCCATCGCGAACAGGAGACCACGCCGGGCTCCAGGAGTTCGAGGCCGTGGAAGAACGAGGTGAGATGGACGCGGTCGCGGGCCACGATCGGGGTGCCGCCCCGCTCCATGAACTGCCGCATCGCCTCGTGCATGGCGTCGCCGTGAACCTCGGCGGTGGCGTGCGCGATCACCAGGTGGCTGCCGGGCGGGACGGCGTCGACCAGGTACTGTACGACCTTCACGGCCTCGTCGTCATCGGTGATGTGGTGCAGGATCCCCAGCAGCATCAGCGCGACGGGCCTGGTGAAGTCGAGGGTTTCTGCGGCCGCCTGCAGGATGTGGTGAGGGTCGCGCAGGTCGGCGTCGATGTAGTTGGTGGCGCCCTCGGCGCTGCTGACGAGCAGGGCGCGGGCGTGAACCAGGACCAGCGGGTCGTTGTCGACGTAGACGACCCGGGACTCCGGGGCGATCCGCTGCGCCACCTCGTGCGTGTTGTCGGCGGTGGGCAGGCCCGTGCCGATGTCGAGGAACTGGCGGATCCCGGCCTCGGCGACGAGGTGCTGGACGCAGCGTCCGAGGAACGCCCGGTCGGCGCGGGCCGAGTCGACGATGCCGGGGATGAGCTGCTCGACCATGTTCCCGGCGTCGCGGTCGGCGGGGTAGTTGTCTTTTCCGCCCAGCCAGTAATTCCAGATGCGGGCCGAATGCGGCCGGTCGGCATCGAGCTCCACGGGCTGCCAGTCGGATTCGCGAGAGGTGCTCATGGGGGTGGGGTCCGTTCATGAGGTATTCGCATCACATGGGATAGGGGGTAGTTGATCACAGCCTTGATGTTTACGGCAAATCACCTCAACATCTCTAGCAGTCATTAAAACGGTCCATATATGTAATTCAGGGCTGTAGGGCCCCGGGGGGGGGGGTCGTTGCCCGGGGTCGCGTGAATGCGGCGATCAGGATGGGAATTCTCCCGCTCCGGAACGTGTGTGCCCGTGTCCGCTTCGTGATCACACTGCCTCGTGGTGGAGGCGACAGGATATGGGATGGAAGAGTGTCGGGGTTACGGGCATCCAAAGATATGCCTTTATGTCGAGATTTATGATGAAAATAAATGCACGGTCCCGGTGCCGGGAACGCCGGTTCGCCGTCAGTCCTCGCGCGGGGAGACCGCCGGTGGGGCGGTCACCGGAAACGCGGGCCCGGCGAGGCGGCCGGCCCTCATCAGCGGGATCGCCGCGGCGAGAACGCCGAACGTGCCGAGCGCCAGGACCGGCAGTCTTTCCGGGAAGCCGGCCTCGGAAAGAAAGACGTTGGTCAGGTAGATGAGGGGCAACTTCAAAAACTCCCCGGCGGTCGCCGCCAGGCCGGTGAACAGCACCAGCGTGGCGGCCGTACGGCCCAGCAGGCGGCCGGGTGTGATCACCTGCCGGTGGCTGAGCAGGGCCACCACGGTGACCGCCCAGCCGGCCCGGGGAACGAACTCGCCGAGCAGATACCAGAGCGGGCCGCCCGCCGTGCCGGTCAGGGCGAGCAGGAGCGCGAACGGCTGGGTCACCGGGACGGCGAGCCACGCCAGCCGGAAGGTGCCGACGCGCCGGTGCAGCAGCACCGCCGCCAGGGCTCCGGCCACGGGCGCGGCGTAGATCACTACGGACAGCGCCACCAGGAGGCCCTCGTGGTCGCCCTCCCCGCGGGGCCGGCGTCCGCCCACCCCGTCGATCAGCGGTTCCATCAGCGCCGACCCCACCAGGTACACGGTCATCGCCCGGAGCACCGGCTGGGTCAGGGTGAAGCGCACACCCGCGACAGCCTCGCGCCACCAGCCCGTCCCCGGCTCCGCCGGCTCGACCGGCTCCTCGGGCGGGTCGACGCCGCGAAACAGCAGCGCCGAGGCGGCGGACGCCACGGCCATCGCCACCAGGACCACCGGCACGACGATGCCGGAATCGTCACCGAGCATCAGCGGAGCGGAGAGGGAACCGATCGACACCACGCAGAACAGCGCGGCGTTGACCGGGACCAGCCGTTCGCGGCCGACCACGGACGGCATGTGGGCGTCCCTGGCCATCTCTCCCGCGGCCCATGCGGTCGCCAGTACCGCCATGACCACCGCGATGTACACCGTGCCGGTCACCCGCAGCCAGAAGGCGACCGCGAGGGAGACGAGCGACAGCGCGCTCACCAGGCCCGTCGCCACCAGGACGGACCCGCGCCGCCGCCGGTCGACCAGCACGCCGAGGGGGAGGGCCAGCAGCAGCGGGGAAAGGAGCGCGGCCGCCTGTATGAGACCCGTCTGGTGGTACCAGGTGCCCAGCGAGAGCATGAAGACGAAGCCGATCATGCCGGTCGGAACGCACATGCCGAGCTGCTGGCTCAGGGCGCCGGTCAGGAACGACGCCGAGCGGCGTCGCGGAGGGCCGGAGGAGATCATCTGCGCATCCTTCACATCATTCGCGGAGGTGGCAAACCGGTCCTGACGTTTCTCGCGGATTCGGCCGAGCGCGTGCGGCGGGTGGCGGTGACTCGGGGACGGGCGGATGTCCGGAACGGGCCGGCGACTCCGACGTCTCCGCCGAGTGGCACCGCGAGGGTGCCCGGCGAGGAGATAGAGCCGTGAAGTACAAGCTGCTGGCGTGCGGCGTCGTTGCAGGCCCGCTGTTCGTCGCGGTGGTGCTGATCCAGGCGTTCACCCGCGAGGGGTACGACCTGAGCCACCACCCGATCAGCCTGCTGAGCCTCGGGGCTCGGGGATGGATCCAGATCGTCAACTTCACCGTGACCGGCGTGCTGTACGTGGCCTGCGCCGCCGGCATGTGGCGGGCGCTGCGCCCGGGCCGGAGCGGCACCTGGGGTCCGCTGCTGGTCGGTCTTCTCGGGGCCGGACTGATCGTCGGCGGGGTCTTCGTCACCGACGCGGGCGCCGGGTTCCCGCCGGGCGCGCCGGCCGGGGCACCCGAGATCAGCTGGCACGGTGCCCTGCACGGTCTCGGGCCCATGCTGGCGGTCGGCGGGATGACGGTGGGATGCCTGGTGTTCGCGCGCCGGTTCGCCGCGCTCAGGTGGTGGGGCTGGGTCGCGGCGTGTGTCGCGACCGCCGTGTCGGCCGTGCTGCTCACCGCGTGGCCTGATCCGGAGGGACTGAGCGTGCGGCTGCTGCTCGCGTCGGCGGTCCTGTTCGCGTTCGTGGCGGCTCTGGCCGCCCGTGTGATGCGCGGTCTTCCGGACGCGGCCGCCGTAGCCGTACCTGGTGCCATACCGCGTTAACCCGTCGGAGGACGGGCCGAAGTCACGCGGAGCCGCACGGAGCATGGAGCCGCACGTTACTTCGAGGGCGGCACGCACCGACACTCGACCTGCGTGTGTTTCCGCGGGCCGGACATCGCCGCGGACGGCCTGAACCGCCGGGGGCACCCGTTCCGAGCCGCGACCGAACGCCCCCGGCCAGGGAGGTCCGGGCCGGGGGCGTTCGGTCGCATGTCCGGCCGGGCCGGTTCTCGGTGGCCGATCGGGACGAACCGGGGGTTCGCCTTCACGCCTTGAGGGTGTGCACCACCGGTTTCCTCGCATGACAGGGAAGGCGACGTACCGCGTTCCGGCTGCGGGGCGGGCGCCGACGGCGCCTGGAGAAGAGCCTGGAGACGAGCAGGCGGCGACCGGTGCGGCGGGGCCGGAGCCGGCCGCGAGGGCCCCGCCGACCAGCGCGGTGACACCCAGCGCGCCCAGGGCGGTCAGGATGCCGCGGGGTGAAATGCCTGAGGGCGGAGCGGCGGTCGTCTCGGTCGTCTCGACCGGCGTGCCGGTGCCGGGTTCGGGTTCGGGGGAACGTCCGGCCGAGGTGGGGCCTGGACGGTTGGTGCCGGGCATGAGCATCCTCCGGGAGTCGATCAGGACGTGGGGGCGGGCCGGTTCCTGTCCGGGCTGGACTTCGGTCCGAGCGTGACGCGCGTCCCGCGACGCCACACGGCCTGGATGTTCAGGGTGTCGGAGATGGTGGTGGTCAGCCCGCTCAAAGCGGCAGGACCCTCGACGAGACAGGCCGGGGCTCCCTCGCGTCGCGAGGGAGCCCCGGCCCGCGATGGGGGCCCGGCGTGCGGCCTAGCGGAGGGCGGCCCGTCTGTCCGCCGCCACCACGGCGACCCACACCATCGCGGTGATCGCGCCGACGGCCAGGGTCAGGGAACCGGCGTACCCGCCCGACATCGCCCAGCCGTCGCCGAGGGCGAGAACGAGGCCGCTGAGCCGCGAGGCCGCGGCGAAACCGGGGCGGTTCGCGCGGGAGAAGTGGCGGCCCAGGACGAAGCAGGCGGCGATGAGCGCGGTGAACGCGATGGACCCGGCGGCCATGTGCATGACGCTGTGCCAGCTCATCGCGGCCGGCTGCTCCAGCGGGGTGCCCGTGGGGAAGCCGTCACCCGCGTCCATCACGAAGACACCGGCGGCGGCCGTCGCGACGCCGTTGACCAGGATCAGCCGGGGCGCCCACGTACCGCCGGGCGTGCCGCGCAGCACGCGGCGCAGGCCGACGGCCCCGGCGACCGTCAGGACGCCGCTGAGCAGGAAGTTGGCGATCTGGAGCCAGCCGAGGTCACCGGTGCTCAGCATGCTCAGGGGGTGGCGCGTCAGGTCGAAGCCCTCACGGGTGAAGGCCTGCGCCAGCGACACGACGGCGAAGAGGGGCGCGGCGGCGACGGAGCAGGTGAGCAGGGCGCGCGTCGCGGGGGCGATGGAGCCGGTGGCGGGGCCGCTGTCGGAGTCGCTGCCGGAGCCGGTGGCGGGGCCGGACTGGATGGCGGTCATGTCTGTTTCCTCTCGGCGCGACGGGGGTCCGTCGCCGTTCTCGGTCCGCCGGTTCGCCCGGCCTCGCTGACGCGTCGAACGAGAGGGGCGGGAATCGACGCCGCGCCTCCATGGCACCCCTGAGCTGCGATCACCCGGGATCGGTGTACATTCCCTGTCATATGCATTCCCTGTCACATCGGGTCGCCGCCCTGGTCAGGCGGCACGTGTCGATTTCCGCCCGATCCATTCGACGCGTAGCCGAGGACCGGCGAGGATCGGTCACCCGACCACCGAAGGAGATATGGCGATGCGATTCCTGATGACGACCAAGGGCGGCGACATGGCACCCCCGACCGAGGCGATGCACGCCGAGATGGCCGCTTTCATCGAGGAGATGACCCGGGCGGGAGTGTTGCTGGCGACCGGCGGCCTGGACCCGGCCGGCACCCACATCTCGTCCTCCGGCGGCGAGATCACCGTCACCGACGGGCCGTTCACCGAGGCGAAGGAGGCGATCGTCAGCTTCGCGCTCGTCGAGGCGCGCTCGAAGGAGGAGGCCATCGAGATGGCCCGGCGCTTCTGGAAGATCGTCGGTGACGGCGAGGGAGACATCCAGCAGGTCTTCGGCCCGGAGGGCTGACCGGACGCTTGCGTACCCGGCCGGGCGGGTGCTCTGATCGGGCACGTGATGTCCGAAGACACCCACCGCGCGGTCGACGCGGTCTGGAAGATGGAGTCGGCGAGGATCGTCGCCGGGCTCGTCCGGATGGTGGGCGATGTGGGGCTGGCCGAGGAACTCGCGCAGGACGCGCTCCTGGCCGCCCTCGAACAGTGGCCGGGGTCGGGCGTCCCGAACAATCCGGGCGCCTGGCTCATGGCCGTCGCCAAGCGCCGCGCCATCGACCACCTGCGCCGCGAGGAGCGGCTGGACCTCAGGCACGAGCGGCTCGCCCACGACCTCGCCACCCGGCAGGACACCGCCGGGACCGCCGAGGCCGACATCGACGCGGCCCTCGACGACGAGGTGGGCGACGACGTCCTGCGCCTGATGTTCGTCTCCTGCCACCCGGCGCTGTCCGCCGAGTCCCGGGTGGCTCTGACGCTGCGACTGCTCGGCGGCCTGCGCACCGAGGAGATCGCGCGAGCGTTCCTCGTCTCCGAGTCGACCGTCGCGCAGCGCGTCGTCCGGGCCAAACGCACCCTCGCCACCCTCCGGATTCCCTTCGAGGTCCCGGAGGGACCGGACCGGGCGGCGCGCCTGTCGTCGGTCCTCGGGGTCATCTACCTGGTGTTCAACGAGGGGTACGCGGCGAGCGCCGGCGACGACTGGATGCGCCAGGACCTCTGCCAGGAGGCGCTGCGCCTGGGCCGCCTGCTGGCAGGACTCGCGCCCGGTGAGGCCGAGGTGCACGGCCTGGTCGCGCTGATGGAGCTCCAGGCGTCGCGGTCGGCCGCCAGGACGGGGCCGTCGGGAGAGCCCGTCGCGCTGCACGAGCAGAACCGCGGGCGCTGGGACCGGCTCCTCATCCGCCGGGGCTTCGCGGCCATGCTGCGCGCCAGGCAGTGCGGCGCGCCCTTCGGCCCGTACGTGCTGCAGGCCGCCATCGCCGCGTGCCACGCGCAAGCCCGTACGGCGGAGGAGACCGACTGGGTGCAGATCACCGCCCTCTACGCGGCGCTCGCCCGGGTGCTGCCCACGCCGGTCGTGCAGCTCAACCGCGCGGTCGCGCTGGCCATGGCCCACGGCCCTGAAGCGGGTCTGGCGCTCGCCGACACACTGGTCGGCGAGACGGCCCTCAAGGACTACCACCGCCTGCCCAGCGTCCGCGGTGACCTGCTGGCCAGGCTCGGCCGCCACGAGGAGGCCCGGCGGGAGTTCGAACGTGCCGCCGCCCTGACCCTCAACGTGCCGGAACGCACGCTCCTCACGGAACGCGCGGCGGCCTGCGCCGACCTCGCCACGCGGAGAACGGCCGGGCCTGAAACGGCGGGTCCCGAAACAGTCGCCCTTGGAACGGCGAGGCACGAAGCAGCGGGGCCTGAAACGGCCGGGTCGTTCCCGGTCCGGCTGGGAACGGTCACGTCAGGCAGGGCCAGGGTGGGAAAGACCAGGTCAAGGACTGTGGTCACCCTGGCCGAGGCCGCGAGCGCCTTCCTCGCCCGTGATGACCTGGACGCCTCGACCGTCCGCTCCTACCGCCAGACCATGAACCGGCTGCGCCGCGATCTCGGAGACGACATCCCACTGCCGGACGTGACCGCCGCGCGGGTCGCGGAGGTCTTCACGGCCGCGTGGGAAGGCGCGGCCCCCGCCACCTGGAACCGCCACCGCGCCGCCGTCCGCTCCTTCCGCGCCTGGGCCGCCGCCCAGGACTCGCCGGCCGGTGGCCTCGACCGCCGCCCGACCGGCGAACGGGACCGTGGCCCGGCCGGCGGGTCGGACCATGGCCTGGCCGGTGAGCCGGAGTGCGGTGTGATCGGCGGGTCGGACCGTGGCCCGGCCGGTGAGCCGGAGTGCGGTGTGATCGGCGGGTCGGACCGTGGCCCGGCCGGTGACCTGACCGGTGGCGTGTCCCGCGACCTTGCCGCGGCACTCGGGCGCCGGCCCGAGCCTCGGCGCCGCACCCGCCCCATCGACGGGCCACACGCGGAGGCGCTGTGGGAACGGCCGGACATCGCCCCGCGCGAGCGAGCCCTGTGGCTGCTGCTCTACGAGAGCGCCGCCAAAGTGGGCTCGGCGCTCTCGCTCAACGTCGAGGACCTCGACCTGGCCGGGATGCGCGGGAAGGTGGCCACCGGGTCCGGCTGGGTCCACTGGCGCTCCGGGACCGCCGAACTCCTCCCTCACCTCATCGCGGGCCGCGGCCGGGGCCCGCTGTTCCTGTCCGACCGCAGGCCCGGCCCCGGCAGGCCGCCCGCACCCGCCGACCTGTGCCCGGAGACCGGCCGCCGCAGGCTCTCCTACGAACGGGCCGAATACCTGTTCAAGCGGGCCACCGGCTACACCCTCAACCAGCTCAGGACCCGATAGGACTCCGGCCGGTCGCTCCACGCTTGCCGGACCGTTGCGCGGCGAGCAGGAACACGCGTCCGCCGTGCTCAGCCCGGCGGCTCGCGGCCCGGAGCGGGGGGCGGGATCGTCCAGACCGGCGGTGAATCGGTGATGCCCGGGGTGGGGCACGGGAGGTCGCGAGCCGTCGTCACCCGCACCTCCGCGCAGGCGGCGGGCACCTGCGGCTCGGGTGGTCGCCTGAGCGACCACAGCAGGGTTCCGGCGGCGATCGTCAGAACGATCGCGCCGATCACGACGATCAGACCACGGCGTGAGCGGTGAGGCGGGCCTGGCACTCCGGCCACGCGGCCGCCGCTCCCGGCCCCGGTCCTGATCCCGGCTTCGGTGGTGGGGGTACGGGCGGGGACACCGGGCGCGGGGGTGACGGTTTCGGGAGCGGGCGCGCGCAGGCCGAGGGCGGTGGATGGGCGGGTGCGGAAAGCCTCCTCGCCGTCCAGGAAATCCCGGTAGACCTCCAACGCCATGTCACGGGTGCGCCGCAGGCCGGCTTCCGTCACCGCCGGTACGCGGCCGGGCAGGCAGACCAGCCCGTACGAGAAGTGCAGCACGCGGCCGAATTCGTCGAGGGTCTTTCCCCGGTCCGACGGGTCACTCGCCAGGCCGAGATCCGCCGGTGTCAGGTGTTCGTGGCGTACGAGCACCAGGAGCGGCACACCGCTCGGCGTGGTGAACTCATCGAATCCGGCCGGGGGGTTCGTCACGCGCCCGACCCGCTCGCCCAGCCAGCCGTGCTCCTCCTGCCCGACGAGGAAGTCGGGGGCCAGCAGGATCCGGTGACCACGTCTCCTTCCCCGGGCGTACAGGAAGGGCCACCCGGAGGCCCGGCCGTCGTCGTCGCCGCTCACCGCCGCGTTCTCCCTCACAGTCTGGAGGCCGGGAACTTCGCTTCCAATACGCCGACCTGCCGCTGGAACTCGTCCAGGACCCGTTGCCGGGATCTGTAGATCAGCGCGGCCTCCTTGTTGGCGGCGGTCAACTGGCCCAGCAAATTCTCGTGGCGCTCGGTCAGCGGGCGGCTGGACCACTGCACCCACAGGTCAAGAAGCTGGTCGCCGCCGGCGACGCCGGGAACGACGGAGAAAGCCGCTCGCAGTGCCCGCGCCGTCGGCCGGCTCAACCGCTGGCCCATGTGCGAGAGGAAATCGCGTGAATCGAGCTTGACCCGGTCTTCGACCTCGGCGAAGACCCTTTCCTTCGCGGTCTGCTCCAGTGAATGGGAAAGCTGCTGGAAGACGTCGGGTATCACCACGGAAAGCGGAAGCTCGACGTAGGCGGGCCGGACCCTGGAAGTCAGATTCTTGACCACGTGGCCGTTCTCGTCGACCCGCGCGAATCCTCGGCCGACGGCGCTGACCGGGATCAGCCGTACGACCCGCCGGCCGCTTTTCGCCCGCACCAGCGCGGCGAAGGCCGGATAGGAGAGAAGCAGGTCGCGAACCGTGCGCAGCCGCTGGTCGTCATGCTCCTCGGATTCGCTGAGCAGGTCCCATTTGGTGATGACGAAATGGACCGGATACGTTTTCGCGAATATCAGATTGACGTAGGCGCTCAGGGCGCTCTCCAGATGGATCGCCCCGTCGAGGGAGTCCTCCAGGAGTTGCTTGATGCGGAAGCCGTCCAGGAGGATCAGCACCGCGGCGGCCGAGTCGACGTACTCGACCAGAGCCTTCTGCTCGGAGGCCCCGCCCTCCTGTTCCTCGGTCAGGAGCTCGCCGGCGTATTCGAGGTAGTTGATCTGCGCCACCTCATGATGACCCCCGTCTACGTGGGCTATGCACGTGAAGGTGAACTCGCGCGTCTCCCCGGTGCGCGTGCTGTCGGGCCATTTCCCCGTAGGGTCGCTGACCTGCCGGTACGCCCTGTTGAGCACGGTCATCTGGTCGTGCGGGACCTTCAGGTAATAGTCGGTGTACGCGGACGTCTGCAACCGGTGGAACATGCTCGCCAGCAACGCGGTCTTCCCCGCGCCGGAGGCGCCCAGGGCCACGACCTTGACGGTGGGCAGCAGCTCCTGGCGGGCGATCTCGCTGAGCTCGGTTCTCGTGGCCAGCGCCGTGGTCCGCTGTTTCGCGAGTCCTCGCCATACGATGACGACGACGACGAGGACCGCCACAATGAGAAACGCCGTGAAAAGAGGCATGGACCCGCGCCGCCTGACTGTGTTTACGCAACATCGGCCATGAAATGATCGTTTTCGCTGTCCCCCGGGAGCCATCTTTCTCGTGTGGCGAGCGGGCCGTCAAGGAGGGGGACCACGGTGTATCGAGGATGTAATCCGATCGGCCGTGTTGTTCACACGGTGGACATCGATCCGGCTCCGGACACGGATCGCGGAAAGGCCTGCCGAGGGCGGCCGGAAACCCGTGACGGCCGGAAACGACGTGCCCCGTTTTTTATGATATTTCCGACTTTTGGTGATTAAAGGGGTAAATCAATCGGGGTGGACGGTCACGCTGCCGGGCGTGGACCACGTCGGAGGGCGTCGAGGCGGCCAAGCCCGCGCCCGGCCTGCTCCAGGTGACGCTCGACGCCCGGCGTCGTCAGCTCCAGGGAAGCGCGCCGCGCCCGGCCCAGTAACCTTCCGGGTCTTCCACCAGCCCGGCGAGCCGCCCGTCCAGCTCCGCGTCCCACTCGATCCCGGTTGCGGCGAGGTTGTCGCGCAGCTGCCCGGCCGAGACCGCGCCGCTCAGCACCGTCCCCGCCCACGGCCTGGCCAGTACGGCCGCCAGCGCGAGCGCGTCCGGCGTGGTGTCGCGCTCGCGCGCGGCGGCCACGAGCGCGGCGGGTGCCGCCCGAGCGGTCAGCCGGCCGTTCGCCACGCCCTCCTTGACGATCACGCCCATCCCCGCCTCGTACGCCCGCCCGAGTGCCTCGCCGGCCGAGCGCTCCAGCAGGTTCCACGTCGACTGCACCGTGTCGAACAGTCCGGCCCCGATCGCCCGCTCGATCGTGTCCGCCTGGCGCGGCCCGCTCGTCGACAGCCCGATCGCGACCCCCTCGGCCCGCAGCGCGCGCAACCCGTCGAGCACGCCCTCGTCGTCGAGCACGCCGCTCTCGGCCGTCGCCGAGTGGATCTGGTAGAGCGACAGGTGCTCGCCGAGCAGTGCGCGCGTCTGCTCCAGCTGGACGCGGAGCCGGTCGGCGGTGAGCTCCTTCACCTCGTGCCGCTCGGCGTCCAGCCGCCAGTCGCCGACGTAGGTGTATCCCCACTTCGAGCCGACCGTGACGGCTCCCGGGGCGATCTCGCGCTCGCGCAGCCACCCGGCGAGGAACTCCTCCGCCCGCCCGTACGAGCGCGCCGTGTCGAGGTAGCGCACACCCGCCGCCCACGCGGCGTCGAGCACGGCCCAGGTGCGCGACCGCATCGCGGCGACGTCCCGGTCGTCGCCGAGATCCTCGGCGCGGCCGAGTGTGATGTAGGCGGGACGGCCGAGGGCCGCCAGGCCCAGGCCGAGCGGTGTCACCGACAGGGTGGTCTGGCCCAGCGGGCGTCGGACCAGCGCGTTCATGGGCGCAAATATAGCGACCGCGGGGTTCGAGGGCATTCGGGCGAGGCCAGGCACGGCCAGGCACGGCCAGGCACGGCCAGGCACGGCCAGGCACGGCCAGGCACGGCCAGGCACGGCCAGGCACGGCCAGGCACGGCCAGGCACGGCCAGGCACGGCCAGGTCCCGCGACCCTCGCCAGTACCACACCGTGCCGCCGGTCGCCACCGTCGCCGATGCCTTATAACTTCATATGCCGAAATAGTGTTATTTTTTGCTCCCTTCTGGGGTTAGGTGCTTCTCGAAAGCCCGCGCTCCGCCCTCGCGTACGGAGGAACTTGACCCGCTTTCTTTACAAATCACATAATTGCTGGACTTGTGGAGATTTGGCATTAAAAGTAGAAAGACCGACTCCGCAGGGATACGGGGAGATGCTCCGGCCGGAGCGGTTTTGGAGGGCGTATGGGGAAGTGGCGGGCCGCGATCGTCGCGGTGCTGGCGCTGTTCGTTCTGGGGGCGGGGGCGTCATCACAGGTGGCGGCGGAGAAGTCGTACGAGGTGTGGCTGGTCGACCAGTCCAATACCAACGGGCTCGCTCACGGTGGCACCATCAGCGTGTACTCCGGCGGCGACGTCACTCGTCAGCTGTCGGCCACGCCGCCCGTCGACGTCATAGACCTGGGTGGCGCGACCTCGTCGCTGTGCCTGGCGAGGACCGGCAGCGTGCCCGTACGACCCCACATGATCGTTTTCAACAAGGCCGACACCCACGCCGCGCTCGCGTTCGTCGCCAGCGGCCACGTGGTCGTCTTCGACGCCCGCACCCGGCAGCCGCTCACCTGCCTCATCACCGAGACCGGAGCGGGAGGGGTGCGGCAGGCTCACGCCCTCTGGCCCACCGAGGACGACAGATACCTGATCATCTCCAATCAGAACGGCAAGAAGCTGGAGCGCGTCAGCACCGACTACGCCTCGGGCACCTTCGTCCAGCAGCCGGCCGCGACGATCGACCTGGCCGGTTGCACCACCCCGAACGGCGCGCCGTGCCAGTCACCCCAGCTCCGCCCGGACAACGCGCCGATCTGCCCGTTCATCGCCTCGGACAACGGCCCGGTCTTCGTCAGCCTGCGGGGTGGCGGGATGCTCGTGGTCGACTGGCACACGACGCCGATGTCGATCGTGGCGGAGTACGACACGACAAGGATCCCCGCGAACGGGTGCGGGTTCATCGAGGCCAAGGGCACCGTCTTCGGCAACGGGGGCGGGGGTACGCCCGCCAACCTCGACCAGTTCAGCGTCTTCCGGCTGCCGATGAGCGGCTACTCGCCCGCCAACCCGCCCAACACCCCGGCGGTCCAGCAACTCTTCAACGACGACTCGCCGGACCGTGACGCCCACGGCGTTCTCGCGTCCGACGGGGAGCGTCACGTGTGGGCCGGTGACCGTGACGCCAACGTCGCCGAGGTCTTCGACGGGGCGAGCGGCGCCCACGTCGGGACCGTGGACCTCGTCTCGCCGTTCAGCGCGGACCCGACGGTCGACCTCTTCGCCGTCTCCCCGGACCGCAAGTGGGCCTTCGCCTCGACGCGGGGGCCGAACCCGCTCTCCGGCGACCCGCACTCCTCCCACGGGAGCGACCCGGGAATGCTGATCCTCAAGCTGACCGGCGACGGCAAGAAGGGCAAGGTCGAGGGGCTGATCCGGATCTCCAACGTGGACGCGGGCGGCGTCCAGCGGGCCGACGCCCACGGAATCCGCGTGCGGCGTACGGACTGACCGGACGGGGCGGCGGGGCGCCGGCGGGAGCTTGCGCACCGCCGGTCCCGGTGGCGGGTCCTCGACCTCACCGGGCCGGGGGAGGTGACCGGACAGGCGCGTCCGGGGGAGGTTCCACGCGGGAGGGGCCGGCCCGGGTCAGTCGGGCCGGCTCCTCGAAAGCCGATGTCAGTTGGGGTTGGCGGCGTGGGTCAGGGTCTCCCAGGCGACGAAGAGGACGTTCGTCCCGGCCGGGCGCTGCTGCTCGGTGAGACGCTGCGTGTTCGTCATGGCGATGCCCATCCGGTTGCCCAGGGCGTTGAAGCCGACCTCGGTGATCGGGCCCAGGCCGAGGTGGAGGGTGCCCCCGCACAGTGAGGACGGCACGGCGGCGCCGAGCTGGTACTTCGCCTGCATGCCCAGCGCGTGGCGCAGCCGCTCGCTGATCTCCGGGTAGAGGTCCTGCCCCTGGATCCGGGTGGTCTCGGCGAAGTGCGAGATGGCCGACAGTCCGTACCCGGTGTGGGTGAAGTCGCGGCAGGTCTCCTGGGTGAGGCCGTCCATGAAGGTGGACTGGCCCTGCCAGTAGTTGATGATCTCGGCGCGGGTGTCGATGCTGCTTCCCGGAGGCGCCTTGGGGAGCGCGCCGTCGGACGAGATGTAGATGAAGGCGGGCACCCGCCCGCGGAACTTGGCCACGGCCTTGTCGTAGCTCGTCCGGTCCTCAAGGAAGACGGAGATGCCGAGCGCGGCCTCCATCATGCTCAGTTCCCAGTTGCCGTTGCTGTTGGAACCGTTGATGATCTTCGGCAGGTAGACGGTGCGCAGCATGGTGGAGAAGCGGCTGACGGAGGCGGCGGACCAGCCGGTGTAGGTGTGGCGGATGATCTCGGCGGCCCTGGGCCACGAGGACCCCGCCCAGCCGGTCTGCAGCGGGGCGTTGCTGTTGGTGTGGTCCTTGATCACCGCGGACCAGGCGTCCATGATCTGGATGGCCTTCTGGGCGTACCTGCTGTCCTGCGTGACGTACCAGGCCAGCGCCATGGTGTACGCGGCGAGCGCGTCCTGGCGCTCGTCGGTGCAGCCGTTGTTGGGGTTGGAGTACGAGCCGCACTCCACGATCGCGCGCGGCTTGGGAGTCCGCGACAGCGACGCCAGGGAATGCCCCATCATCTGGTCGTAGGCGCCCTTCCAGGGCTGGGCGCCGGCGTTGACCTTCGACCGGACGAAGTCGAGCTGGGCCCTGCTGACCAGGACTCCCGGGTGGGTGAAGGTCGCCGGGGCGGCCTTCGCCTGTACGGCCTCCGCCTGCGCGACCGGGAGGTTCGGCAGTGGCGCGGCACCGGCTGCGGGGGCGGAGAGAGGGGTGACGGCGAGAGCCGCGGCACCCAGAATCGCGGCTGCCGTCGTTCGGATGCGTCTGAGCATGTGGAGCTCCTCGCTGGCCTGACAGGCCAAGGGGGTGGCGAGAGGTCTCGGCCGGGGGCTTGATGACCGCCCATCCAACACATCCCTACAGCGATCCGTCAATATCTTTAGGAAAGTTTCCTAACCTTTAAATCTCTCATAGGGGGCTCTTATGGCGTCTTCCTCCGGGCCGCCGGGGGCGTGCCAGAGGTGGGCCAGAGGGTGCTCGACGTGGCGGCCGGCGACCTGCCGGATGCTCGAACCGGCCTCGCCCATGGCGTCCGGAACGCGGGCTTGACCTAGAGTCGACTCTAGATCCTACGATGCGGGGCGTTACGACATCACGTCCGGAACGAGCATCAAGGGAGCACGGCATATGCGCTATCGCGTCCTCGGCGGTACCGGTATCGAGGTGAGCGTCCACTGCCTCGGGGCCATGATGTTCGGTGCCGTCGGCAACCCCGACCACGACGACTGCGTCCGCGTCATCCACGCCGCCCTCGACCAGGGCGTCAACTTCGTCGACACCGCGGACATGTACTCCGCCGGGGAGTCCGAGGAGATCGTGGGAAAGGCGCTCAAGGGGCGCCGTGACGACGTCGTGCTCGCCACCAAGGTGCACTTCCGGATGGGGGAGGGCCCCAACCGCAGTGGCAACTCGAGGCGCTGGATCCTCAAGGAGGTCGAGGAGAGTCTCCGGCGCCTGGGGACCGACTGGATCGACCTCTACCAGATCCACCGCCCCGACCACTCGACCGACATCGAGGAGACGCTCTCCGTGCTGGGCGACCTCGTGCGCCAGGGAAAGATCCGCGCCTTCGGGTGTTCGACCTTCCCGGCCGAGGAGATCGTCGAGGCGCACAACGTCGCCGAGCGTCGTGGCCTCCAGCGCTTCAGGACCGAGCAGCCGCCCTACTCGCTGATCGCCCGGGGAATCGAGGCCGCCGTGCTCCCGGTCTGTCAGCGCTACGGGATGGGGGTGCTGACCTGGAGCCCGCTCGCCTCGGGATTCCTCACCGGGAAGTACAGGAAGGGGCGGCCCGTCGACCTCTCCATCGGCCGCCCCTCGCTCACACCGGCGCGCTTCGATCCCTCGATCCCCGGGAACGCCGCCAAGCTCGACGCCGTGGAAAAGCTCGTCGAGCTCGCGACGGACATCGGCTGCTCGCTCCCCGAACTCGCCGTCGCCTTCGCCGCGGCGCATCCCGGCGTCACCTCGGTGATCACCGGACCGCGGACCATGGACCAGCTGGAGGGGTTGTTGAAGGGCGCCTCGCTCACCCTCGACGACGCGACCCTCGACCGGATCGACGAGATCGTGCCGCCCGGGACCAACCTGTACAGCCCGGACGGCGCCTGGCGCCCGCCCTCGCTGACCGACACCGCGCGGCGGCGACGCCCGCTCGCGGAACGCGCCGCCGGCTAGAGCCTGGTACGGGGTTCGGATCTACGGGAGGGAGGTTTCGGACCGGCGCGACGGCTCCGCCTGGATGAGGGGCGAGGTGGCTTTCGGGGGTCTTGTCGCCGTGGTCATCGCCGCCGTGGTGCCGTAGACGCCGCGCGGCAGCGGGCGCGAGCCGATGCCGAATATCGATGCCGATGCCGCGATACCGAGGCCGTATCGGCGCCCGGCCGGATCCACTCGTGTCCCGCGGCCCGGACGGGCTCGCTTGCACTTAGTTCAAGAAATGACTTGCACTATGTTCAAGTCTTCTCTAACGTCCTACTTGAACATAGTGCAAGTCGCTGCGAGGCCCTGGGGCCTCGGCGTCGTGCGCCAGGCGAAGTGGAAGGGATTGAAATGTCAGATGAGACGCTGTCCGAGTTCGTCGAGGCGACGGCTACGAAGTTCGGCATCCCGGGGGTCGCCGTCGGGGTGTGGGTGGACGGCCGGGAGGTCTACGCGTGCCACGGGGTGACGAGCGTGGAGGATCCGCTGCCGGTCGGCCGGGACACGTTGTTCGTGCTGGGGTCGGTCACCAAGACCTACACGGCGACCGCGCTGATGCGCCTGGTCGAGCGGGGGCTGGTCGAGCTGGAGGCGCCGGTGCGCCGGTATGTTCCCGAGCTGGTGCTCGCCGACGAGCGGGCCGCGGAGCGGATCACCGTGTTGAACCTGCTCAACCACACCGCGGGGCTGGACTGGGGGGTCATCGTCGACACCGGTGAGGGTGACGACGCGCTGGCCGGCTACGTGGCGAAGATGGCCGAGCTGGAGCTGATCGGGTCGCCCGGGGATCGGGCCTCCTACAGCCAGGCGGGCTACAACCTGGCCGGGCGCGTCATCGAGAAGGTCACCGGCCTGCCCTATGAGCGGGCCATCACCTCGCTCCTGTTCGAGCCGCTGGGGTTGTCGAACAGCTTCTTCGCGCCCGGAGAGGTGATGACCCGGCGCTTCGCCGTGGGGCACGACCGCGGCCAGGACGGCACGCTGTCGGTCGCGCGGCCGTGGAAGCACTGGCGCGGCGACAACCCCGGCGGCGGCCTCGCCTCCTCGGTGGCCGAGCAGCTGCGCTGGGCCCGGTTCCATCTCGGTGACGGCCGCGCCGAGGACGGCACCCGCGTCCTGCCCGCCGGGCTGCTCGGGCGGATGAGGGAGCCGACGGTCGCGTTGCGCGCCAGTTCGCTGGGTGACGCCCTCGGCGTCGGCTGGTTCCTGCGCGATGTGGACGGGGTGCGCACGGTCGGGCACGGCGGGTCGGCCAACGGCCAGTTCGCCGAGTTCCTCACCGTGCCCGGACGCGACTTCGCCGTCGTCTCGCTGTCCAACGCCGGCCCGGACGGCATCCCCTTCAACCAGGCCGTCGTCCGCTGGGCGCTCCAGACCTACCTGGGCGTGACCGACCGGGACCCCGAGCCGATCCCCTACGACGAGGCGCGGGCCCGGGAGGTCACCGGGAGGTACGAGAACGACGCCATGACGTTCACCGTCACCGCGGAGGGGGAGGGGCTGCGGCTGGAGGTGCTCATCAAGCCGGAGATCCGGGCGGGGGCGGACATCGAACTGCCCGCGGACCACGCGCCGTTCGACTTCGGCCTGCTGCCCGGCGACGGGGACGAGTACGTCATCACCGGCGGCGCATTCAAGGGACAGCGTGGCTTCTTCACCCGCGACGCCGGCGGTACGGTCGCGGGAGTCGACCTCGCCGGCCGGTTGTTCACCAGGGTCGCGACGGCCTCCGCGTAAAAGCTCGGCATCCGCTCCCGCATCGGTCGGACCTCGACCGCCGCATCCGGTTCTGCGGGAACCGGGCCTCGGACGCGCCCGGGGTGTGCCGCTATTGACACGGCAATGGCGGGGGAGCAAGCTGATCTCATATGTACAAATCGATTTGCGAAACGAGCGCGCCCATCCCGCCGCAGGTGGTGACGCATGAGTGAGGTTCCCGGGCGGGTCCTGGTGACCGGGGCCGCGGGCAGGCTGGGGCGTCTGATGCTCGACCTGCTCGCGCACCGGGGCGTCGCCGTCACCGCCCTCGACCTGCACGACCCGGGCGGGCCGGTGGCGGGCCGGGTGATCGTCGGGGACGTGGGAGACCCGGCGACGGTGCGCGACGCGCTCGACGGCGTGGACGCCGTCGCGCACTTCGCCGCGATCCCCGCACCGGTCCTCGGCACGCCCGAGGAGGTCTTCTGCGGCAACACCCGGGCGACCTTCGTGGTCCTGGAGGAGGCGGGCCACGCGGGGGTGCGCCGGGCCGCCATCGCGAGCAGTTACTCCGTGCTCGGCTTCCCCTGGGCCTCGCGCCCGCTGCACCCGGCCTACCTGCCCATCGACGAGGCACTGCCCCTGCAGGTCGAGGACCCGTACGGATTGTCGAAGCAGGCGGACGAGGCGACCGCGGCGATGATGGCGCGCCGCCACGGCATGACGGTCGTCGCGCTGCGCTTCCCCCTGCTCGGCGGGCCGGGGGACAAGCTCGACAAGCGCGCGGAGGAGTACGCGGAGGACCCCGGCTCCGGCGCCGCCGAGCTGTGGACCTACCTCGACGGCAGGGACGCCGCACTCGCCACCTGGCAGGCGCTCACCCGGCCGATCGAGGGCTACCGCGCGATCTTCGTGACGGCCGAGGACACGCTGGCCCCGCAGCCCACCGAGGAACTGCTCGACCGTTTCCACCCCGGGGTCGAGCGGCGGGCGCCGCTGCCGGGCAGGGCCGTCCCGATCGACCTGGGAGAGGCCCGCCGCCTGCTCGGCCTCACCGTCCGGTATCCCTTCCCGACGCCGGACGCGGCGGAGACCGCGTGACCCCTCTTCCCGTACCGGAGGCCGCATGACATCCCTTCCCATGCCCGAGACCCAGGCCCCCTGGCCCGCCAGGGACGCCCTCCGCGTCACGGGGGTGCGGCCGATCGTCACCGCCCCCGAGGGCGTGCCCCTCGTGGTGGTCCGGGTCGACACCAGCGATCCCGGCCTCTACGGCCTGGGCTGCGCGACCTTCACCCAGCGCTTCCACGCCGTGGCCGCCGCGGTGGAACACCACGTCGGCCCCCTCCTGATCGGCCGCCACCCGGCCGACATCGAGGACATCACCAGGATGGTGCACTTCTCCTCCTACTGGAGGGGCGGCCCGGTCCTGAACAGCGCCCTCTCCGGGGTGGACCAGGCACTCTGGGACATCGCGGGCAAGCGTGCGGGCATGCCCGTGTACGAGCTCCTCGGCGGGCGGGTGCGCGCCGCGGCCGACACCTACCTGCACGCGGGCGCGGCGACCGTGGAGGAGACGATCGAGGAGGCCCAGGCGATCCTGGCATCCGGATACCGCCACGTACGGCTCCAGACGGGGGCGCCGGGACTCGGCCACTACGGCTCGCCGGGCTCGCCGGGCGGCTATCCCGGCTCCCCGTACCCCGACGGGTGGGACGTGCAGCGCTACCTGCGCGACACCCCGAAGCTGTTCGAGCGGGCCCGAGGGGAACTGGGGGAGGAGCCGGGCCTGATGCACGACGTGCACTCGCGGCTCACTCCCAAGCAGGCGATCGCCCTCGCGCGGGCGCTCGAACCGTACCGGCTCTTCTTCCTGGAGGATCCGATAGCGCCGGAGTTCTACGACCGCCTGCCCGAGGTCCGCGCGGCCGCCCCGATGCCCATCGCGGCGGGTGAGCAGCTCAGCTCCGTCGCCGACGCGGCCAGGATCGTCCGCGAGGGCGGCGTCGACCTGCTGCGGCTGCACGTCTCGTCGGTGGGCGGGCTCACCCCCGCCCGCAAGCTGGTCGCGCTCTGCGAGCTGACCGGCGTGGGCACCGCCTGGCACTCTCCCGCGGACGTCTCGCCGGTGGGCGCCGCCGCCAACGTGGCGCTCGACGTGACCACCCCCGCCTTCCAGATCCAGGAGGGGCACCTCTATCCCGAGGCCGTCCACGAGGTCTTCCCCGGCACGATCGGTCCCGTCAACGGATATCTCTACCCGAACGACGCGCCCGGCTGGGGGATCGACCTGGACGAGGCGCTGGCGGCCAAGTATCCGCCGCTGGAGCACCTCCACGAGCGCTGGTCGGCCCGGGTGCGCCGGCCCGACGGGGGCATCGAGCCGCCCTGAGAAACTTATAGTGGGTGTAAGGAGTGTGTCGATGTAAGATCTGCCCATGGTCCCGGCACCCTCCGAGGAGCGACCCCCCACGCGGCGTGAGCGGAGGAAGGGGGAGATGCGGCGTGCCATCGCGGGCACGGCCCGCCGCCTGTTCGCCGAGCGCGGCTTCGAGACCGTGACGGTGGCCGAGATCGCGGCGGTGGCCGACGTCTCGACCAAGACCGTCTTCAACCACTTCCCGGTCAAGGAGCAGATCTTCTTCGAGACCGACCCCCTCGGCTGGCCCGCTCCCGAGCGGGCCCTGCGGGAACGTGTGGCGGGGGAGCGGCCCGTCGACACGATCCGTCGCGTCATGTCCCGGCCCGTGGCCGACGAGGGGGAGGGCGTGGCCGGCCCCGGGGCGGTCGCCGTCCATGCCCGGGTCTATCGGGACAGTCCGGCGCTGCGCTCGTACTCCCGGGAGATGTTCGCCGAACAGGAGCGCGCGCTGCGCGAGGCGATCGAGTCCGGTGCCGTCACGGACGACCCCGGCTCGGGGAGAGGGCTCGGGGCCGGGGTGGTGGCCGCGCTCATCCTGGCGGCCGTCCGCGAGGTCTGGGAGTCCACCCTGCTCAGGATCGCCGCCGGCGCCGCCTTCGAGGACGCCGCGGCCCTCGGGCGGCGCGAGCTGGACGCGGCACTCGACCTCCTCTCCCGTGATCGGCCGGACCGTGATCGGCCGGACCGTGAGCCGCCGGATCGTGATCGGCCGGATCGTGATCGGCCGGACCGTGAGCCGCCGGACCTCGCGCGCGGCGGGTCACGGAAGGCCCCGCCCGGTGAGGCGGCGCGACTCCCGGCGGGCGGGCCCGTGCGGGGGGCGGGAGGGCGGGCCCCGGCGGGCAGCGGGGAGACCGGCGCCGGAGAGCGGGACGTCCGGGCGCCGATCCGCGCCGACCGTCCCAGCATCACCAGGGTCGCGCAGCTGGCGGGGGTGAGCGCGACGACGGTGTCGCACGCGCTGAACGGGCGCCGCCCGGTGGCCGACGAGACGCGCCGGCGCGTGCTGGCCGCGATCGACCAGCTGGGATACCGGCCCAACGTCCTCGCCCGCGGGCTGCGCACGAGCAGGAGCCAGACGATCGGGCTGATCATCCCGGACATCACCAACCCCTTCTACCCGGCGCTGGCGCGCGGGCTCCAGGACGTGCTGGGACCCGCGGGCTACGACGAGATCATCAGCAACACCGACGGCGACCGGGAGATGGAGCGCGCCGCCATCGAGCAGATGATCGCCCGGCAGGTGGACGGCCTCGCCTTCGCGGTCTTCCACACGCACGCCGAGGACCTGCTGCCCGTCATCGGGGCGGGCATCCCCGTCGTGCGGCTCGGGGGCCGCCTGGTCCAGGCCGGTGTCGACGTCGTCCACAGCGACGACGAGGGCGGGGCCGCCGAGGCCACCCGCTACCTGCTGGAACGCGGCTACCGCAGGATCGGCTTCGTCTGCGGCCCGCACGCGGAGGGACCCGCGGCCGAGCGCGTCGCGGGCTATCGTTCCGCGCTGCTGGCCGCCGGCTCGGACGCCGATCCCCGGCTCGTGGCGCACACGCACTTCAGCCGGACGGGCGGCGCCTCGGGCACCGCCCGTCTGCTCGACCTGCCCGACCCCCCGGACGCCGTGCTGTGCGCCAACGACATCATGGCCATCGGCGCGCTCGACATGGCCGAGGAGCGGGGGCTTCGGGTGCCCGCCGACCTGGCCGTCATGGGGTTCGACGACATCGAGGCGGCGAGCCTCGTCTCGCCGGGCCTGACCACCATGGCCAACCCGGCCAGGGAGATCGGCCAGGCGTGTGCCCGCCGCCTGCTGGAACGGCTGCGGGGCGGGACGGCGGAGCCCTCCGCCGAGACGGTCATCCCGGCCCGGCTGGTCCGCCGCCGGTCGGCGTGACCCTTGACACGCGCTGTGTTGCGTGTAAGTTTCGGAACCAATCTTAACGATTTGCGTAGACGTCTCCCTGTGATCCGGATCCCTGCCGGGGCACGGGCGAGAGCCCGGACTCATCCTCCGCGACCCCCCGAGGAAGTGACGATGCCGATGTCAACCGGCCCATCCCTATCACCCGACCGCGCCCGCCAGGTGCCGGAGCCCGACAGACACGGGAGCACCGGACCGTCGTACGCGGACCGTGTCGCCCGCGCCGCACGTACCGCACAGATGGGGAAGGAAGCGACATGAGAGCAGGGAAGCGGGTTTTCGCCACCGGTCTGGCGCTCGCGGTGGGACTCACCGCGGCCGCCTGCTCCGGCGGGGGACAGAGCGGCGGCCAGACCGGCGGGCAGGCGGCGGCCGGCCAGACGCTGAAGATGTGGACGTTCAAGCGGACCCACGCCGACGCCCTGACCAAGGCCGCCGAGCAGTTCAAGAGCGAGACGGGCATCGCCGTCACCATCGAGGCGATCACCCCCGACGACGTGTTCGTCAGCAAGGTGCAGAGCTCCGCGCAGACCGGCGACCTGCCGGACGTGCTGGAGCTGCACGCGGGCGGCGAGGACCTCGAGATCGGCTCCTCGGGCCTCCTGGTCGACCTGGCCGCCGACGTCTCCGACGCCTGGAAGCAGCGGCTCCTGCCGACCACCCGCGAGGCCGGGCTGATGACCCAGAAAAGGATCGACCTCGCGGCCAACGACTCGCCGTACAAGCAGGTCAAGGCGGGCACCCTGTTCAGCGTGCCGTTCACGGCCGGCGCGTTCGGCATCGTCTACGCGAACAAGGAGAAGCTGAAGGCCGCCGGGCTCGACCCGGACACGCCGCCGAAGACGTGGGAGGACTTCCTCGCCGCGCTCAAGGCCACCACGGACAAGGACCCCAAGCAGGGCGGCCTCTCCCTGGGGCTGAAGGTCACCCAGACCGGCTTCAACTGGGCCTACCAGCCGCTGGCCTACTCCTACCTGGGCAAGGAGAGGTTCCACACACTGTTCGCCAAGGGCACCACGCAGGGCTTCGGCTCGCCCGACGGGGTCAAGACGCTGGAGCTGTACAGCAAGCTCACCCCGTACTGGATGCCCGGCACCACGTCGCTCGGCATCGACGAGGCGGACGTCGCCTTCGCGCAGGGCAAGTCCGCCTTCAACGTCGGCGGCACCTTCACCCTGGCGTTCCTCGCGCAGAACGGGATGACCCCCGACAAGGTGCTCGCCTTCCCGATCCCGCCCTCCACCGAGGGGCTCAACAAGGAGATCGTGATGGCGCCCCTGGCGCTGACCTCCCTCGGCATCACCGCCACCAGCAAGAACCGGGAGGCGGCGGTCAAGTGGCTGGACTTCGTGACCTCGCCCAAGGGCGCGGGCATCGTCGCCAAGACCTCGCTCGACCTGCCGGCGACCGACCTGGGCACGGAGGCCGAGACCCTGCTCGGGACCGACCTCGCGTCGCTGCAGAAGTACTTCACCGGCGCCCCGGAGGCCACCTACGACGCCGGTGACACCACCTTCTTCCCCTCCGACTACGACCAGGTCAAGCCCGGGAACCTGATGGTCAGGCTGACGCCGCTCAAGGAGGTCACCCCGCAGCAGGCCGGGCCGGAGATGGACAAGATCATGGGCTCCATGTGGAAGTCCACCAAGTGAGCACCCTCACCACCGAGGATCGCGCGGGGCGGCTCCCTGAGGAGTCGCCCCGCCGTGACCGCGGGCGCGGCCGGAGCCGCTGGGGGCGGTGGCTGACCGGGTGGGCCTTCGTCCTCCCCGCGGTGGCGCTGTTCCTGCTGATGGGGGTCTACACCATCGGCACCGGCTTCGCGCTGAGCTTCGCCAAGTGGAACGGGTTCACCCCCGAGTGGAAGTGGACCGGCTTCCAGAACTACCTCGACCTGCTGTACGCCGACCCGGCGCTCGCCCCCGAGCTGCGCCGGGCGGCCTGGAACACCTTCCAGGTCATGGTGGCCGTCCCGGCGCTCACGGTGGCCATCTCGCTCCCGCTGGCGATCGCGCTGAACTCCGTCCGGCGGCTGCGCGGGGTGCTCCGCTCGGTGTACTTCCTGCCCTACGTCACCAGCGGCATCGCGGTCTACTACGCCTGGCGCTACGTGCTGGAGCCCGACGGGGCGATCAACGTGCTCCTGCGGTCGGCCGGCCTGGGCAGCCTGTCGCAGCCGCAGGGCTTCCTCGGAAATCCGGACACCGCGCTTCCCACGCTGATCCTGATCCTGGTCTGGTCGAGCGTTCCCGTGGCCACCCTGCTCTATCTCAGCGGGCTGCAGGCCATCGATCCCAACGTGATCGAGGCCGCCCACATCGACGGGGCCGCGCCGCGTCAGGTGCTGCGCCGTATCGTCTGGCCGCTGCTGACGCCCCTGACCGCGGCCATCGTGCTGCTCGGTGTGCGGGACGCGCTGCACGGCTTCCAGATCTTCCTGATCATGACGAACGGCGGGCCCGGCGGGCACACCGACGTGCTCGGCCTGCAGGTCTACCGGCTCTCGTTCATGAAGGGCCTCGCCCAGACCCTGGGGATGGCCAGCGCGCTGGGCTGGCTGCTCTTCGCCGGTGCCCTGCTGCTGACCCTGGTCAACGCGCGGCTGCTCAGGAGGATTCGATGATCGGGTCGCGCATCGTGCGGACCATCGCCCGCACCGCCCTGGTGGCGTACGCGCTCATCAGCCTGTACCCGTTCCTGTGGATGCTGTCCGGCGCCTTCAAGACCAGGGAGGAGATCCTGCGGAGCGGCGACCTCATCCCGGCCGCCCCCACCCTGGACACCCTGGTGTCCACTTGGAGCCGCCTGCACTTCTTCGACTACTTCCTCAACAGCCTCCAGGTCACCGCGATGACCGTCGCCGGGGTGCTGGTGGTCTACAGCCTCGCCTCGTACGCCTTCGCGGTGCTGGACTTCCCCGGCAGGAAGGTGCTCTTCTGGTTCTTCGTCTCGCTGCTGTTCGTCCCGGGCATCACGGTGCTGCTGCCCGTGGTGATCCTGGAGAAGAACCTCGGCATCCTGGGCTCGCACCTGGGGCTGGTCCTGCCGTTCGTCAACGGCACCGCCCCGCTGACGGTGCTGCTGCTCACCAACGGTTTCGGCTCGATCCCCCGGGAGCTGCGCGAGGCCGCCCGCGCGGACGGGGCGCGGGAGTTCCGGATCTTCTGGTCGGTCTACCTGCCGCTCGCCCGTCCCACTCTCATCACGGTCGCCGTGCTGACCGCGGTGCCGACCTGGAACGAGTACGTCCTGACGCGGGTGTCCCTCAACGACCCCTCCCTCTACACCCTGCCGCTCGGCCTGGAGACCCTGCTGTCGGGCGACGTGCCGCACTACAACGAGGTCATGGCCGCGTCCCTGATCATCGTCATCCCGGTCATCGCGCTCTTCCTCCTCCTGCAGCGCTACTTCGTCAACGGCCTCGTGGGAGCCGTCAAGGGGTGACCCCCGGGCAGGGCGGCCCGCCTCCGGTGGGGTGGGGCGGGCCGCCCGCCGGTCCGGGGAGCTCGGAGCCGGTCAGGCGTGCGGCGCCGGCGCCTGTGCGGGGGTTCAGAGCCGGGTGAGGCGTACGGCGTCGGCGACGACGAGTCCCGTGCCGGAGGTCCACCGGCTGACGCCGACGGCGTTGTACGTCCCGGCCTTCAGGGCGAACGTCCCGATGCTTCGCCAGGCGCCGCCACCGGCGCGCTGGTCGACGTACACCGTCTTGCTCCCGGCGGAGGTGGCGACGATGTACGGGGCGGAGCCGTTGTGGCCGGGGGCGGCCGGGTACCAGACCTCGACCTGGTAGGTGGCCGCGGCGGGGACGGCGAACCGGTACCAGGCGACGTCGCTGGCGGTTACCGGTTTCGCCTGGCGGTGGTCGGGGCCGTGGCGTCCGGCCGCCTGGGTGGAGGCGGTCCAGTTCGCGCTCGCGGTGAACGCGCCGGAGGTGGAGTTGTCGGCGGTCGCCGACCAGGGGGCGGTGCTCCCGGTGACGTACCGCATGTACTTGGCCCAGTCCCAGTGGGAGCCCGGGTCGGTGTGCGTGGCGCCGGGGACCTGGTTGTGCCCGATGATGTGCGAGCGGTCCTTGGGGATGCCGTACTTGTCGCAGATGGCGCGGGTCAGGGCCGCGGAGGCGCGGTACATCGCGTCGGTGAACCAGGAGGCGTCGCTGACGAACCCCTCGTGCTCGATGCCGATCGACCTGGTGTTGTAGGACCGGTTCCCGGCGTGCCAGGCGACGTCCTTGTCGCGGACCATCTGGGTGACGTCGCCGTCGGAGGAGCGGACGACGTAGTGCGCGGAGACCTTTGCGCGGGGGTTGCGGAACCAGGAGATCGTGCCCGCGTACGCCCCCTGGGTGACGTGGACGACGACCCGATCGATCTTGGAGCTTCCGGGCCTGCTCGCGGTGGCCCGGTTGCCGGCGTTGGCGGCCACCCAGCTCGCGGCCGGGTAGTCGGGGCTCGGGGCCTTGGCGGCCAGTTCCCGCACGCCCTCGTAGACGCCGCGATCCGCCTGCAGTTCCACCGCCGCGACCGTGACGACCTCGCCGCCCGAGACGGTGGCCCGGACGCCCCTGCCGAGGAGGTCGTAGACGGTGTCGGCGTACAGCCTGGCCACCTCGGGGCTGGAGTCGTTGCCGTATCTGGCCACGGCCGGGTACCACTGCCCGGCGTCCTTCCTGGCGGCGGCGTCGAGGCCGAGCGCGTCGGCGTGGGAGCGCAGCACCGCGGCGCCGCCGAGGATGTTGGCCGCGTCGTCCTTCCTCAGCGTCGCCGCTGGCGCGCCGGTCAGCTCGGCCGCGCGTTCCAGGGCGCGCACGGTGGGGCTGCTGACCAGGTGCATGACCCCGTACCCGCCGCTCGCGCTCGGCTCGCCGTCGTGCCCGTCGAGGTGCGTCTCGGCGTACGCGAGCGCCACGAGCAGGTCGCGCGGCACGTCGTACGCGGTGGAGGCACGAGCGAAGGCGTCCGCCAGGGGGCCCGCGGACCGGGCGCCCGCCGCCTGGGCGGGCACGAGGAGCAGGACGGCGAGGACGGCGGACAGGATCGCGGCTGACCGGCTGTGCGAGCGCGGCCGGGCGTTCTGCACGGAGTCTCCTTGAGAATCGGGATCCGGGTCCCATTCGGACACCGGCTGATTCGGCACCGTAAAGCAGAAACGCGACAAATGTAAATAATTAACACTTCTTTGTTTGTTTCAGACAATTTCCCCCTTTAATCTGATAGGCCGTTATGTGTGCAGGTGGGCGGGGGTCTCAGCGGACCGCCAGCCGGGTCGCCTCGTCCTTGGAGACGGTGTACGAGGCACCGCAGAAGGTGCACTGCATTTCGTATCTCGTCCGTACCGGAAACAGCGGGATGAAGAACAGGCTGAACTTGGTGACCCGGCGCGACAGCACCTGCGCCGCCGTGTTGCCGCAGTTGCGGCAGGGCAGGGTCGCCACCCCGAGCCGATGGGCCACCGTACGCAAACCGAAGATGAGCATCATCCAGACATACCCGATACGGGCGTGCTACTCCTTGTCTTCCGTCGGCCTTCCGTCAGTCCTCCCTCGCCCCTTGTCACCCCTTGTCCGCGCCCTCGTTGGCGCCGCGGATGAAGTAACGCTGGAAGATCACGAAGATGATCGCCACCGGGATGGTCGCGAGCACCGCCGCGCCGAGCTTGAGCGGATACTGGGTGCCGAGCCCGAGGGAGCCGCTGACCAGGTCGGCCAGGCCGCGCGGCAGCGTGAAGAGGCCGGGGTCCTGGACGGCCACCAGGGTGTGCGGAAACTCGTTCCAGCTGCTCTGGAAGGAGATGATCGTCAGGGTGATGACGGCGGGACGTCCCATCGGCAGCACCACCGACCAGAAGATGCGGAAACGGCCCGCCCCGTCGATCCGCGCCGCCTCCTCCACGCTCACCGGGATCGACTCGAAGAACTGCTTCATGATGAACACCCCGGTCGCGTCCGCGATGATCGGCAGGATCAGCGCGGTGTAGCTGTCGTAGATGCCGAGCTGGTTCAGCACCAGGAACTTCGGGATGAACAGCACCACCCCCGGGACCGCCATGATCGCGACGACCGCGGTGAGGAGCGCCTTGCGCCCCCGGAAGCGCAGCCTGGCGAGCGCGTATCCGGCCAGGGAGTCGAGGAACACCCGGCCGACGGTGATGACGACGGTCACCAGCAGCGAGTTGCCCAGCCACAGCGGCATGCCGGTGTCGGCGAACACGCGCTCGAAACCGGCCAGCGTCACCGGGTCGGGGATCGGCGAGAGCGGGTTGGCCGTGGCGTCGGGGTCGGTCTTGAACGAGTTGGCGACCTGGATGACGAACGGGTAGAGGAAGACCAGCGAGAAGAAGACCAGGACGGCGTACCCGCCGAAACTGGAGAGCAGCGAGCCGATCCCGCCCCGCTCCTCGGGGCGGGCGGGGACGGCGCGAGTCTTGGCCGCGGACATCATGCCCTCCTCTGGCGCGGCGCGCGGCGTTTCGCGTTCCGGCCGTCCTTGGCGTCCCTGTCGCGCATGACCCACCGCTGGAACGCCGCCAGCACCACGATGAGCACGAACAGGATGAACGAGATGGCGGCGCCGGAGCCGTAGTCCAGCTCCTTGAAGGCCGTCTGGTACGACAGGAAGGCCGGGGTCAGGGTGGTTTTCGCGGGTTTGCCCTGACTCATCACGTACACCTGGTCGAAGACCTGCCAGGTGGCGATCAGGCCGAGCGTCAGTACGAGGAACAGGGTCGGCTTGAGCATCGGCAGCGTCACGTGGCGCAGGCGCTGGCGGGAGTTGGCGCCGTCCAGCATGCTCGCCTCCTCCAGGGTCACCGGGATGTCCTGGAGCGCGGCGAGGAACATCAGCATGAACGTGCCCGAGGTGGTCCAGACGACCAGGATGATGATCGTGCACATGGCCACGCTGGGACCCGACAGCCAGTCCCACCACGACAGCCCGAACGGGCCGCCACCGGTCAGCGCCTCGGGGGGCGCCTCGGGATCGACCAGGCCGACCGAGCCCAGCAGGAGGTGCAGCACGCCTCGCGCGTCGGAGAACCACGGGGGCCCGTCGACGCCGGCCATCGCGATCAGCTTGTTGACCGCGCCGGAGTTGCTGAAGATGAACAGGAACAGGACGCTGATCGCCACCGAGCTGGTCACCGAGGGGAAGAAGAACGCGGTGCGGAAGAAGGTCTTGCCCTTGAGCATCCGGCGGTTGACGATCAGCGCCAGGCCGAGGGCCAGGACCGTCTGGGCGGGCACCACCACCAGCACGTAGTAGAAGTTGTTGCGCAGGCTCGTCATGAAGTTCAGGCGGCTCAGGTTGTCCTGGGTGAACAGCGCGGTGTAGTTGTCCACGCCGACGAACGGCACCTGCGCCCGGAACGGGCTGCCCTGCCCGTTCCAGTCGGTGAGGCTCACCCACAGCGCCATCAGGATCGGCAGCAGCATGAACAGGGCGAGGATCACCACCACCGGCGCCACGAAGAGCCAGCCCGCGATGTTCTCCCTGGCCCTGTCGCCAAGGCGGCGCGCGGGTCGCCGCGGTGCGGTCGTTGTCTCGGCCACGTCAGTCTCCCTCACGTCCGGTGCGCGGCCCCGGCCCCCTCCAGGGCCGGGGCCGCGCACCGGTCTGACTCAGTTGCCGAGCGCGGCCTGGGTGTTCTTCTGCAGGTTGGCCAGGATCTTCTTGGGGTCACCGGCGGGCAGCTGCTGGATCGCGGTGTCGAAGTCGGCCAGCACGCTGTCCATCCTGGGGGCGTTGACCGGCCCCTGGGCGTACTCGGCGCTGTCGACGAACGGCGCGTCCTCGGGGAAGGCCTGGGTGAAGGTGTCCTTGGCCGACTGGCGCGAGGGCATCACGCCGAACGCCTTGGCGAAGGCCATCTGCTGGTCGGCCTTGGTCATCGCCTCGACGAAGGCGATCGCCTGCTCCTTGTACCTGCTCTTGGCGGCGACGCCCCAGCAGGTGGTGAAGGACAGGGTGCCCTTGGCCTTGGGGCCGGCCGGCATCTCGTGGGCGCTGTACTTGACGTCCGGGTAGTCGGCCTTCATCGCGCCCTTGATCCAGTTACCCTCGACGGTCATCACGGCCCTGGCCTTGCCGAAGGCCTCGCCGCCCCACCCGGCGTCCAGCTGCTTGGGGAACTGGGCGAGCTTGTCCTTCAGCAGGCCCTGCACATAGCCCAGGCCCGCGACGTTCTCCGGGCTGTCGGCGGTCGCCCGCTTGCCGTCGGGGCTGACGATCCAGCCACCGGCCCCCACCATGAACGCGCCGACCCGGTCGCGCGTGTCGCCGATGACGAGCGGGGTGACGTCCGGTGCCTTCTCCTTGAGCTTTTCGGACACCGCGGTGAGCTGCTCCCAGGTGGTCGGCACGTCGGCGTCGGTGAGCCCGGCCTTCTTCCACAGGTCGTCGTTGATGATCAGCGCCAGCGTGGAGAAGTCCTTGGGCGCGCAGTAGAAGGTGCCGTTGTAGGTGAACGTCTCGCGCAGGCCGGGGTAGAAGTCGGCGGCGTCGGAGATCTTGTCCGCGTACGGCTCCAGCGCCCCGACGCTCGCGTAGTCGGCGAAGCGCGCGGCGTCGACGTAGAACACGTCCGGCGGGTTGCTCCCGGCGAAGGCCTGGCCGAGCTGCTGGGTCAGGTCCTGGGCGGGGGTGATCGTCGCGGTGCTGCCCGAGGACGCCGACCACGTCTTGGCGGCGGCGCGCAGCGCGTTCGTCTCCGCGTCGCCCGAGGAGCCGATGAGCACCTGCAGGGTGGCGGGCCCGCTGCTCTGCGGGGCACTGCCCTGGTCGGCGGAGTCGTCGAAACCGCTGCCGCAGGCGGCCGAGGTCGCCAGGGTGCCCACGGCGAGCGCGGAGAGTGCCACGGTACGGAGGCCGTGCCGCTTGATCGGCTGTTCCATCGTCGTTTTCCAATCTTTCGGGGGGTGATCTGAAGGAGATTCAGGTGGTCATGACGACTGCCGGAGGACCAGGGAGGGCTGGAGCAGTACGTGCGTGCGGGGCCCATCGGCCCCGGGGGCGCCGGGATCACCCGGGGAGGGCGGGTCGAACAGCCGGGTGAGCAGGCCGACGCACCCGGCCGCGGCCTCGGCCAGCGGCTGGCTGACGCTGCTGAGCCCCACCGCCTTCGCCACCGGCGTGTCGTCGAAGCCGATCACGCGGACCGGGAGGCCCTCCTCGCCGCCGGCCTGCCCCGCGACCGTGAGACGTCCCTCGGCCGTCAGGCGTCCCGAGGCGGTCAGCTGTCCCGAGGCCGTGAGGGAACGGACGGCGTGCAGCGCGCCGAGGGCGAGCGAGTCGCTGGCGCAGACCAGCGCAGTGATCGGCTGCTCGGCGCGCAGCAGGTCGCGGGCCGCCTTCTCGCCGTCGGCCACCCCGTCGTCCGTGGCCTGGTCCAGTCCGGCCGGGTCGATCCCGGCGGAGGTGAGGGCCCCGGCCCAGCCGGACCTGCGGTCGTCGCCCACGCCGGAGCCGGGCGGCCAGCCGAGGAACCCGATCCGCCGGTGACCCGCGTCGAGCAGGTGGCGGGTGGCCGCCGCGGTGCCCGCCGCGCCGTCCACGTCGACCCAGGGGTGCCCCGGGTCGGCGGCCGTCTCGCGGCCGGAGACACCGTTCGCGTCTCCGGCGTCTCCCCAGGGCCGCCCGAACGTGACGAACGGCAGCCGCCGCTCGCGCAGCCAGGCGGGGCGGCCGTCGCCGTGGTAGGTGCTGGTGAGCACGAAGGCATCCGGCTCGTGGCTGCCGACCAGGTCGTCGAAGGTGTCGATCTCCGAACGCTCGTCGCCCGCCGCGTAGAGCAGGATCCGGTATCCGGCGCGGGCGGCCGAGGCGGTCAGCCCGTGCAGGAACCGGTCCAGGACCGAGCCGTTGATCCCGTCCCGGTCCGGCTCGATGCGCGTGGCGATCAGCCGCGAGCGGCCGGTCCGCATCTGCCGCGCGGCCTGGCTGGCCCGATAGCCGAGCGCCTCGATGGCCTCCCGCACCCGGTCGCGGGTCTCCTCACGGACCAGCTCGGGACTGTTGAGCACGTTCGAGACCGTCTGGCGCGACACCCCGGCGCGGCGTGCGACGTCAGTGATCGTCACCTTTGTGACCATTTGCACCTTTCTGAGGGTTTGAACGTTCAAAGGAACATGGGGCATGATTGGATCGTTCAAGTAAACGGAGCGTAATGGTTGGATCGTTCAAGTAAAGAGAATGTTTCGCAATGTGCACCCCCCGGCCGTCGTCTGTCAAGACGTCACCGGCTCGACACGATCTCAGGGAGTCAGTCGTGCTCGACGACGCCTCATCCCCCACCCTCCAGGCGGACACGGTGGCCGGTTCCACCGCGGCCCACCGTCTCCAGCCCCTGCTGCACGACCTCGTCGGCACCGTGCTGGCGCCGACCGTCGCGCTGAGCGGCGGCGACGGGCAGATCCGCCCGGCCGGTGTCCAGGGCGTGTTCCACGCGGACTCCCGCGCCCTGTCGCAGGCCACCCTGACGATCGACGGCCGGGAGCCCGAGGTCGTCGGCCACGCCCCGCAGGGGCCGGGGGCCACCAGGTTCGTCACGCTGGCCCGATGGCTGGGTGATCCCACCCCCGATCCCACTGTACGGATCGAGCGGTTCCGGCAGGTCGTAGCGGGTGGCATGGAGGAGCGTGTCGAGATCGTCTCCAGCGCCACCGTCCCCGTGGCCGCCGTCGTGACCCTGGAGCTGGGGTGTGACTTCGCCCCCATCGAGGTGGTGAAGTCCGGCGGCGACACCGCGGAGGCCGCGGCCGAGTGCACCGCGCCCGGTGAGATCTCCTGGAACTCCGGTGGCGTCCGGGTCGTGGCGACCGGTGCGGGCGCGCGGGCCGAGTCCGCCGAGTACGCGCGCACGGGTTTCCTGCACTGGCCGGTCGAGCTGGCACCCCGCGGCCGGGTCACGCTGTCCTGGAGGGTCGAGGTGCGCGACCCGCAGGCCGTGGTGACCGCGCCCGCCCGCCCCGCCGAGTGGGCGGTGGGGGAGGGGGAGCCCCGGATCGTCGCCGCCGACCACCGGCTGAGCAGGCTCTTCGAGCAGTCCATGGACGACCTGCGCTCGCTGCGGCTGGCCGAGACCGCCGCCCCCGGCGACGCCTTCCTCGGCGCGGGAGTGCCCTGGTTCCTCACCCTCTTCGGCCGCGACAGCATCTGGGCCGCCCGCATGCTGCTGCCGCTCGGCACCGAGCTGGCCATGGGCACCCTGCGGGTGCTGGCCCGCAGGCAGGGAACGAAGATCGACCCCGGCTCCGGAGAGGCCCCCGGGAAGATACTGCACGAGCTGCGCCGCCACGAGTTCGCGGTCGAGGGCAACGGCCTGCACCTGCCCGCCACCTACTACGGCACGATCGACGCCACGCCGCTGTGGATCAGCCTGCTGCACGATGCCTGGCGCTGGGGCGCCCCCGCCGAGGAGATCGCCGCGCTGCTGCCCCACCTGGAGGCCGCCCTCGGCTGGCTCGGCGGGCACGCCGACCCCGACGGGGACGGTTTCATCGAGTACGTCGACACCAGCGGCCGGGGGCTGGCCAACCAGGGCTGGAAGGACTCCGGCGACGCGCTGCGCTTCCACGACGGCCGCCAGGCCCGGCCGCCGATCGCCCTGGTCGAGGTCCAGGGCTACGCCCACCAGGCGGCCAGGCAGGGCGCCGACCTGCTGGAGGCGTTCGGCCGCCCCGGCGCCGCCCGCTGGCGCGAGCACGCCGCCGCGCTGGCCGAGCGCTTCCGGGCCCGATTCTGGGTGGACGGGCCGAGGGGCAGGTTCCCCGCCCTCGCCCTGGACCGGGACAAGCGCCCGGTCGACGCGCTGACCAGCAACATCGGGCACCTGCTCGGCACCGGCCTGCTCACCGGGGCCGAGGAGGCTCAGATCGCCGACCTCCTCGTCTCCCCGGAGATGGCCGGTGGCTTCGGCCTGCGGACGATGTCGGCGGACGCGGGCGGCTTCAGCCCGCTGTCCTACCACTGCGGATCGATCTGGGCGCACGACACGGCGATCGTGGTCGCCGGGCTGGCCCGCGCGGGATTCGCCACGCACGCGGCGACCCTCGCCGAGGGGCTGCTCGCGGCCGGAGAGACGTTTGGCTACCGGCTGCCGGAGCTGTTCGGCGGCGACGACCGCTCGGCGCTCGGCCGTCCCGTGCCCTACCCCGCCGCCTGCCGCCCGCAGGCGTGGTCCGCCGCCGCCGCGGTGACCGTCGTGCACGCGGCACTCGGCCTCTACCCCGACGTGCCCGAGGGCCGGATGCTGCTGCGCCCGCTCGCCGGCGCCCCCCTGGGCGCGGTCTCCGTACGCGGCCTGCGGGTCGCCGGAGCGGAGGTGAGCGCGGCCGTCGACCGGGAGGGCGAGGTCGTCGTGACCGGCCTGCCAGGGGGGATCTCCACCGAGCGCGCCCCGGTGTGAGCCGGGCGTGTCTTGGCGTGGGCCGAGTGTGCCTCGGTGTGAGCCGGGTGTGCCCGCCGGGCCACCGGGGCGGGCGGAGAGTGTGGGCGCGGGGACGCTCAGGACAGGTGGCGGGGGGAGCCCTCCTGGAGTGAGCGATCGCTGACCGCCACGGCGCGCGACGTCGTCGGGGCGTCGGCGGCAGGCGGGTGACGGGACGCTCAGCCCAGGTGGCGGCCGAACCAGTCCAGGACGCGCCGGTACGCCTCGGTGGCGGCGCCGGCGTCGTAGCGCGGGCCGGTGTCGTTGAAGAAGGCGTGGTCGACGCCGGGAAACGTCACGATCTCGTGTTCCAGGCCCGCTCTTTCCAGGGCGGTCCTGGCCTCGTCGCGGGTGGCGTTGACCCGGTCGTCCCGCTCGGCGTAGATCGCGAGGACGGCGGCCCTCGACCCGGAGAGGTCGGCGTCGTCGGGGAGCGGGCCGTAGAACGGGACGGCCGCCGACAGGCGCGGCTCGTCCGAGGAGAGCAGCAGCCAGGTCATGGCGCCGCCGAAGCAGAAACCGGTGACGCCGAGCCTCTTGCCGGCGGCGCCCCGCTCCAGCTCGCCCAGGGCGGCCTTCATGTCCGTGGCCAGGCGTTCGGGGGAGATGCGCCCCAGTGCCGCGGTGGCCTGCGCCGGGTCCTCGAAGGAGGCGGTGCCGCCCTCGCGGGAGAGCAGGTCGATGGCGAGCGCGCAGTAGCCGTCGGCCGCCAGGCGCCCGGCCACCGACCGGATGTGATCGGTCAGCCCGCGGTTCTCGTGGACGACCAGCACCGCGCCCCGGGGTGCCACGGGTGCGGCCCACACGCCCCGCAGGGTGACGCCGGTCTCGGTGCCGGGAAAGATGATCTCCTCGGTCGGCAGGGGCGAGGGGGCCGGGGGTGGGGCCCCGTCCGGAGGCGCGGTGGACGCCGTCGCGGTACCGGACGTCGAGGTGGACGTCGAGGTGGACGTCGAGGTGGACATCGTGTCGGCGGGTGTGGCCGCGTTTCCCCGACCGGCTCCCCGGTCGGCCCCCCAGGCCGCGAGCAGTGCGTCGGCGGCGGGGGCCGCCAGGCCGAGAAGGGTCAGGCGGTGCAGCGCCTCGCGCCGAGGGATGATCCCTTCCGCGTGGTCGACCGCGACCTCCTCGGCGAGGTACCGGTGAAAAGACGTCACCAGCACACGGTAGGACCGGCGGATGAAAGCCACGGCAAAGCCGGGCCACATGTCGTCGCCCGACGGAGGGCTTTCCATTCGGGTCCGTGCCACCGGCTCCGAAGCAGTCCTCCATAACCGCGGCTACGAAATGTGATCGCCGTGGCCGCCCAGGCGTGTTTCGTAAGTGGCCGCTCATGAAACACCCGGTCGCGCGGCCTCCACAGCGGTAAGCGCCTCGAAGTCCTGGGCTCGGGCCGGCCAGTGGACCTGCCACGGGGGAAACAACCGGCGGTGGGACTGGAAATGAGCGAAGTCCAGGGATTCAGCCGGTGTCGCACGACGTGGACACGTTCCGGAGCCCGAGCGTCAACGCCGTTTTGGGACTCACGCTGGGGTGACAAAAATCGCTATTCGGTCCGCATCGTCAACAAAAGGCTTTGAATATCGCGAAGTTTTGCGAAAGTAGGGTGATCGACCACCCGCCGAGGAGCTCTTGATGGCCCTGCGTGCCCGGCTTATGGCCGTTATCGCTTTATGTCTTCCTTTGCTGATCGTGCCCCGCGTGGCCCACGCCGTCGACCCGTCCGCGATCTGCTCGGTGCGGTTCACCGTCGGCACCGGCAAGGACGGTCTCCGGGACGACTCCAGGGAGATCGTCAGCCTGGCCGGGCAGGACTTCGTCTTCACCGACTCCGACGGCGACGGCGAACCCGACGCCAACCCGTTCCACCAGGGTGGCACGGGCGACAGCGCCAACGCCGAGTTCACCTGGGACGCCCGGCTGCCCGCGTGCGCGCCGCGATCGGCCCTGGCGGGCGGTTTCACGATCCGGCACGTCACCGAGGCCGAAGGGGCCGACAACTGGGACCTGCGGACGTTCGCCGTCGCGGACGCCGGTACCGGTCACGTGTTCTTCCGGGCGGGCCATCCGGGAAGGCGGCTGCACCGTTTCTACAAGAACCAGTTCCAGACCTGGAATTCCAATTCGGCGAATCCCGTCGAGGAAAAGGCCGCGGCCGCGATCTGCCGATTGACGTTCGCCGTCAGCACCGGTTTCGAGGACGGAATCCGCGACGACTCCACCGAGATCATCCGCCTGGCCGGTCGTCCCGTCGTCTTCGACGACTCCGACGGCGACGGCGAACCCGACCCCGAGCCGTTCCACCGGGGCGGCACCGGCGACCACGGCGGCGCCACCTTCGAATGGACCGGCACCCTCACGCCCTGCGTGCCCCGGCGCGACCTGGTGCAGGGCTTCGAGTTCGAGCACGTCTCACGGGACAACAACTACGAGATCGACGCCGACAACTGGGACCTGGCCGGCATGGTCATCCTCGACGCGGACTCCGGGCGGACCTACTTCGCCTCACCGCCCACCGGCGACCAGGTCCTCAACCGCTTCGACATCAACGCCAACCGCGTCTGGAACACCAACCAGGCCCGCAGCACGTCGGACGCCGACGCCGACGGAGACGGCCTGAGGAACGACTGGGAGATCCACGGGTACGACGGCGACGACCCGGACCACCGGGTCGACGTCAACTTCCCTGAAATGGGCGCCGACCCCCGGCACAAGGACATCTTCCTCGAACTCGACTGGCAGGAGGGCCAGGCACCGACCCATGCCGGGATCAGCGCCGTGAGAAGGGCCTTCGCCGCGGCTCCTGCGGACGCGGGCGGTTTGGCCGATGAGCTCCCCAACCGCCGGGGCGTCCCGGGCGTCGCCGCCCCGCCGAACCCCGACGGCCGGCCCGGCATCACCCTGCACGTCGACGCGGGTGACCGGGTCGATCCGACGGCGAGTGAGGGCGTGCCCGACTACACCTGCGCCGACGGCGGGGACAACGGCGGAGACGGCTTCGCCGATGGGGCCGATCCCGACTGCGTCAGTCTCGACGCCCACGTGGAAGACCCGCCGACACCGGCCACGTGCGGCAACGGCGCGGACGACGACGGAGACGGACGCGCCGACGCGAACGACGAGGACTGCCTGGTCGGCGACCCGCTCCACCCGGACGACCGGCGCGGCGGCCAGGTGTTCCCCTCGGTCGGCGCCTGCGGCCTCGACGACGACTTCGCGGCCGTCCGGAACACCGCTTTCCACCTCACCCGTCGCCAGGTGTTCCACTACGGGATCCAGTCGGCGGCACCCGCGGGCTGCGCCTCCGGAGGCAAAGGCCAGCACGGCGGCAACGAAATGATCATCCATGATGGCGAACCGGCCACGATCATGCACGAACTGGGCCACAACCTGAACCTCGACCACGGCGGCAACGTGCCGGTGAACTGCAAGCCCAACTACGTCAGCGTCATGAACTACGACCACGGCGCGGGCATCTCCCGGGTGACCGGTCGCTCCATCATCGACTTCTCGCCGCCACGCCTCGGCCTGAACGGCCTGGCCCGGGGCCAGGCCAGGCTGCCGACCCTGAACGAGGCCATGCTCAGCGAGACGGCCGTCCTGGATCCCACCGACCACGACAACCGGTTCGAGTTCGTCGACTCCACCGGCCGCAAGGGCGGGAACCGGCTCGACCGGCCCACCGACTGGGATCCGTTCAACATGCCGCTGATGCCGTTCGTCAACATCAATACGGCCGACAGCGTCAACGGCCTGCCGCGCGACTGCGCCTCCAACACCTCCGACCAGGACCTGTTGCACGGTCACGACGACTGGGCCCACATCTCGTTGCCGTTCCGGCACTTCATCGGCCAAGCCGGGTCGTCCGAACCGGAACTCTCACCGACCCGTGAGGAGATCGCGACCGTGCGGCGGGCGAAGACCACCACCGATCTCGGGGTGACGCTCGCCGCCGACCACGATCCGGTCATCTCGGGCACCCGCCTGGTCTACACGGCCACCGTCACCAACCACGGCCGCAACCCGGCGATGTCGGTGGTGCTCACCGGCACGCTGCCCACGACGGTCACCCCGGCCGGCACGAACCCGGCGTGTCCCGTCTCGGGCCGCACCGTCACCTGCCGGATCGGCACGGTGCTCCCGGGAGCCTCTCGGGAGGTCGGCATCACGGTCCGGGTGAACCCGGGAACCACCGCCGCGCTCACCACCCGGGTCTCGGTGGACGACATCTCCGGACCCGACCCGGTGAGCGGCAACAACGAGGCCGCGCGGACCACACAGGTCGTGGCGCCGACGGTCACGCATCCCATCACGATCGACCCGACCGGGTTGTCGTACACCGACTTCGGCGTCTCCGGACACGGCTGGCACGGTGGCCGGGCCGCCAAGACGCTGTCGCTGCCGCCGGGCGAGTACACATACCTGGTTCCGGTCGGAGGAGTGGGCGCGGGCTTCCGGGTGACGGCCGAAGGCACGGTCGACTACGACGATCCGGGACTGCTGGCCGGCCGGGGCACCGCGACGCTGACGGCGCGCGGGCACGCGGTGGGCTTCGACGGCACCGGCCTGTCCTACGCCAACCTCGGCGTGTCGGGAACGGGCTGGTGGGACGCGCGCCAGGTGCAGACGTTGCGGCTGTTCCCCGGCTCGCACAGCTACGTCGTCGCCGGCGTCACCAGCGTGCCGTTCCGGGTCACCGGCGGCGGGCTGATCGACTACGACCCCACCTACGACGGGATGGTCACCGGTGACGGTACCGACCGGCTGACCGCGCGCGGCCACGCGATCACCGTCGACGGCACCGGCCTGTCCTACGCCAGTTTCGGCGTCACCGCGGCGGGCCACCACGACGCCCGGCAACCCCGCACCCTGCGCCTGTTCCCCGGCTCCCACGCCTACATCGCCGCCGGGGTGAGCACACCCAGCCCGCGGTTCCGGGTCACCGCCGACGGCCTGATCGAGGTGGACGCCGAGTGGTCGGAGCGGCTCACCGGAACGGGCACGGCGAGGGTGGCCGCGACCGGCCTGGCGGTCACGGTCGACGCGACGGCGGTGACCTACACCCACTTCGGCGTCGCGGGGGCGGGCTGGAGGGAGACCCGGGTGGCCCAGCCGCTGCGCCTGTTCCCCGGAGGACACACGTACCTGGCCTTCGCGAGTTCGGCGGCGGCCCCGTTCACGGTGAACGGCGCGGGGCTCGTCGACTACGAATCGCAGTACGAGGACATGCTCGGCGGCCGGGGCACCGGCACACTGCGGGCACTTGGACCGGCTTGGACCGACGGCGAGGGATGAACCGTGACCGTGATCGTGGAAATGCCCGGGTCGGACTCCGACCAGCTGCGGAACCTGCGTGCCTGGCTGGTCGAGGAGGCCGGGTTGCGGGGGAACGTGCACCTGGCGGCCAGGCCCCCGGCCGCGCACGAGCTGGGCGGGTCCGTCGACCTGCTGCAACTCGTGCTCGGTTCCGGCGGTGCGGCGGCGACCGCGGCCGGGGTGGTCATCGCCTGGTTGAACACCCGCAAGGCCGAGGTCACCGTCCGGATCCGCAACGGGGAGCGGGAGATCGAGGTGACCGCCAAGGGGGTGCGGTCCCTGCGGGTGGACGAGCTGCGGGAGGTGACGGCGCGGATGGCAGAGCTGCTGGGACCCGCCGAGGGTGGCTGAGGACGCGACCCTGCTGTCGGGGAGCGGGGTCCGGGTGCTGGTGGCCGGGTCGGGCACGTACGAGCCCGGCTCGAAACTGCCGGAGGTCGGCGCGGTCGCGAGCACCGTTGCCGATCTCGGGCGCTGCCTGACCGAACAGGCGGGGTTGCCGCCGGAGAACCTGCGATCGCTGGTCGATCCGGCCGGGCCGCGCGAGTTCGCCGACGCGCTGCGGGCGCTCGCCGAGGAGGCCACCGACGTGGCGGTGCTGCACTACGTCGGGCACGGACTGGTGGACACCGAGAACCGGCTGCACCTGGCCACCCACGCCACCGCTGACCTGGTGCCGCAGGTGGCGAGCTTCCAGACGCTGCCCTACGACGCGGTGCGCGACATCCTCGCCCAGTGCCGTGCCCCTCTGGTGCTGGTCGTGCTCGACTGCTGCTACGCGGGCCGCGCCGACGTACGGGCCGGGCAGGTCGTGGACGTCTTGGCGGGGCGGCAGGGGCACTTCGTGATGGCGGCGGTGGGCCACGACGTGGTGGCCTGGGCGCCACCCGGTGACCGGCACACCACGTTCACCGGCGAGCTGATCCGGTTGCTCACCGAGGGCGAGAAGCGCGCGCCCCGGCGGCTCGGCGTGGACGACGTGTTCGGCTGGCTGGCCAGGCGGATGCGGGAACGCGCCCTGCCGGTGCCGGAACGGAAGGTCGCCGGGCACCTCGACACCCGCCCGGTGATGATCAACCCCGCCTACCCGGCTGTGAGGTCCGGCTCCCCGCTCCCACCTCCGGCCGAGGACGGGCACGCCAGCCCCTATCCGGGCCTGGCCCCGTTCTCGGCCGCCGACGCCGACCTCTTCTTCGGTCGCTCGAAACTGAGGGCGATCCTGCTCGGCCGGGTCGAGAACCTCGGCACCGGCGAGATGATCATGGTCACCGGTCCGTCGGGGTCAGGCAAGTCCTCGCTGCTCAACGCCGGTCTGGCGGCGGCGCTGCAGGGCGGATCGCGAACCATCACGCCGGGCGCCGACCCGCTCGGGCGGCTCGACGCCGTCAGGCGGGTGCTGCGACCGGATCAGGTCCTGATCGTCGACCAGTTCGAGGAACTGTTCACCGTCTGCGAGTCGGAGCGCGACCGGACCGTATTCGTATCGGCGCTGGCCGGGCTGCGGGTCGTGATCGCGCTGCGCGGTGACCACTTCGACCGGTGCGCACCCTACCCGGAGCTGGTGCCCGCGATGGGACACCCGGTGATCGTCGCCCCGATGACCGACGAAGACCTGCGCGAGGCCATCACCGAGCCTGCCGCCCGAGCCGGGCTGGCCGTGGCCGAAGGGCTGGCGGACCGGATCGTTCGGGAGATCGGCCAGGTCACCTCGGGTACCGGTCTGCCGCTGCTGGCCACCGCGCTGCTGTCGACCTGGACCCACCGGGAGAACCGCACCCTGACCCTGGCCGGGTACGAGGCCAGCGGTGGAATCGTCGGCGCCCTCACCAAAACCGCCGGCGAGACCATCGACGGCCTGGGCTCCGAGGGGGCGGAGATCGCCCGCGGCCTGATCGTCAGCCTGGTGCGGGTGGAGGAGTTCCGCGCCCACCGGCGGCCGGTTCCACTGGCGGGGCTGCTGCCCGCCGGTCCGGGGCCACGACGGCGGGTGCTGGAACATCTGGTCGCGGCCCGGCTCGTCGTGATCAACGAGGGCATGGTGGAACTCATCCACGACGCCCTCATCAACGACTGGGATCTGCTGAAGAAGTGGATCTCCGAGAGCCGGGAGGAGCTCGTCCTGCGGCAGAACCTGGAGGGTGCCGCGAGTGACTGGGAGAAGGGTCACCGTCCGCCCGACCACCTCTACGAGGGGGCCAGGCTGCACGATGCCGTCGACTGGGGCCGCCGGAACCGTGACCAGCTCAGCGCGACGGCCTCGGCCTTCCTCGCGGCGAGCACCCGGCGGTCACGGCGGCGGCTGGTGCGGCTGGCCTTGGCCGGTGCGGTCGTGCTGGCCATGCTCCTGGTCGCGGTGCTCTCGTGGCGGGGCGAGGTCGTGCAGCGCGAGGCCGCCGGTCAGCGCGCGTTGTTGTTCTCCGCCGAGGAGCAACGCCAGGTCCGGGCCGGGTTGTCACTGCGGCTGGGCGCGGCGGCCTACGCCCTCGACGCGGGGCAACCGGAGGCCAGAGCCGGTCTGGTCCGTTCCCTCGCCGAGAACCGGTACGCCGGATCGATCACCGACCCCGAGTTCCCCGTGTTCACCACCTACCACCCACGGTCGCCCGGCGTCATCGCCACGGCGGCGGGTGCCACGGTCACCTTCTGGGACGTCTCCGACCCGGCCGCACCCGCTCGCCTGGGTTCCGCGCCCGACCCGTCGCCTGACGCCGGGTCGCACATGGGCGGCGTCTCGGCGGTCGCCATGAGCGCCGACGGGCGGCTGCTCGCGCTCGGCCACTGGTTCGGCTGGCTGACATTGTGGGATATCCGCGACCTGCGCGCCCCCCGCCGGATCCACCTGTCCCAGCCGCACGGCTCGCACCCGACGCGTTACGCCAACGTGCGCAGCGCCGTCTTCGGCCCCGGCGGGCGCTGGCTGGCCACCGGCTCGTGGGACCACCGGGTGATCATCTGGGACCTGTCCGACGAACCCCGACAGATCGCCTCTTATGAGGCGGCGGGCCCCGTCCACGCCCTGCCCCTCTCTCCGGACGGGGCCCTGCTCGCCGTGGCCACCAACCGGGCGACGCGGCTCCTGGACGTGCGCGACCCCGCGGACATCGTGCCGCGTGCCCCGCTCGGCACCGCCACGGGCGACACGTGGGCGGCCGCCTTCGCACCCCGGGGCCGGTTGCTCGCGGTCGGCCGGGAGGACGCCGGCGCGGTCCTGTGGGACGTCACCAACCCGGACCGGCCGGTCGAAGTCAGCACGTTGAAGGGGCACACCTCCGCCGTCCGGGGCGTCACGTTCACCCCCGACGGACGGACCATGCTCAGCGCCGCGGACGACGGGACCGCCGTGATGTGGGACGTCTCCGAACCGGCCGAACCGGTGCGGCTCGACCGGCTGACCGGACACGCACGGGGCCTGACCGGCGTCGCGGTCGACGCGGCGGGCACCCGGATCGCCACCGGCAGCCTCGACCGCACCACCGTCATCTGGGACCTGCGTCCCGCCGCCCGCCCGGTCGCGCACGGCCCGTTCGGGCCCTCGCCCACCGCGAACACCGGGATCAACGCCTTCAGCGGTGACGGCCGCATCGGGCTCGGCGGACGGCAGGACGCCAACGGCGTGACCGTGTGGGACACCTCCGAACCCCTCGCGCCGGTCCGGCTCAGCAGTTTCGTGTTGTCCAGCGGCGTGCTCGGAGCGCCGGCGGTCAGCCATGACGGCCGTCGCGCGCTCATCGGCGTGAACTCGGGCAACGCCCCGACGACGGCCGCCTACGTGTGGAACCTGGACGACCCGCGCGACCCCGTGCTGCTGGGGACGCTGTTCACCGGGCAGCCGGTGTACTCGCTCGAGCTCAGCCCCGACGGCCGGGTGGCCGTCACCACCAACCAGTACGGCCACGACATCATCCTCTGGCAGGTGGGGGAGAACCCGCGCCAGCTCGCCCGCATCCCGCGCGAGTACAACCGGGAGGCCGCCTTCAGCCCCGACGGAACCCTGCTCGCCCTGGCCGGATTCGCCGGCCAGGTGGAGTTGTGGGACGTCGGCGACCCCGCCGCGCCCCAACGGCGGGCCGTCCTGCCGCAGCGGCACACCGGAGAGGTCTACGACGTGGTCTTCAGCCCGGACGGCGCCCTTCTGGTCACGGCCTCCGACGACGGGACAGCCGGGTTGTGGCGGATCACCGTCCCTTCCGACCCGGTCTGGCTGGCCTCGATGGAACAGCACACCTCGTCGGTGTACACCGCCGCGTTCTCTCGGACGGCCCCGCTGGTGGCCACGGCCGGCTTCGACGAGACGACGATCCTGTGGGACATCACCATCCCGGAATCACCCCGTCAGATCACCGTGCTCACCGGGCACGGGCTGCCGGTCTCGCCCGTCGAGTTCCACCCGGGCGGCGACGCGCTGCTCACTCAGGACAACACCAGCCGTACCGTCCTGTGGGACATCGCGGAACTGGTCCGGGTGATCCGCGACCCGCTCGCAGCGGCGTGCGCGATCGGCGGCGGCCCGTCGCCCGCCGAATGGCGGCGATACGGCGGCGACACGCCCCCCCTCGATCCGTGCGCCTGACTCCGCGTCGGACCACGCGTGACAGGAGGGAATCCCGTGGGGCGGTGAACGGAGCCCTTTTTCGTGGTGATCCGCGATGGCTCACGCGGACTCGGCGCGCCTCGTCCGCGAGGCGTGTCCACTATCGGACACGGTCCCCGGCGTCTTTGCGTAATTCTCCATAGTCGGCCGGGTCCGGCCGGTAGATCATGTGGGGATCGGCCGCGCGCGATCTCGCGTCGCCGTACGCATGCGACGGCACGTGCGGGGACGTACGGGCAGAGGGTTGGAGTGTCGATGGGCGAGACGCGAGGGCCGGTCCCGCTCGGCAACCGGCCGGTCTTCGACACCGCGGACCTCGACGAGGCCCGCGACCTGGTGGCCCGGGTGTTCTGCCCCCACCGGCTGGAGCTCGCCGGTGACCTCTCCCGGCTGGCCGCGCGGCTCAACTCGGTCCAGCTCGGCACCGTGCGGGTGAACTACCTGGACTACGGGGCGGACGTCCGCATCGAGCCGGGGGAGCTCGACTCCTTCTTCCTGGTGCAGATCCCGCTGGCCGGGCGCAGCCTGATCCGGTGCGGCGGCCAGGAGATCGTGTCGACGCCCGGTCTCGCGTCCCTGCCGTCGCCGTCGGAGTACCTCGACATGCGCTGGGGAGCGGGCTGCCCCCAGCTGATCGTCAAATTCGACCGGCCGGCCGTCGAGGACGCCCTGGAGCGGATGCTCGGGGAGCGGCTCGACCGGCCGCTCGTCTTCGGCCTGGGCATGGACATGACCGCCGGCTGGGCGCGGGCCTGGAAGGCCATGGCCGACCTGATCGTCAGGGAGGCCGAGCACGGCGACGGGCTCGCCGCGCAGCCGCTGGCGATCGCCCACCTGGAGAACGCCATGCTCTCCTCCCTGCTCACCGGGCAGCCGTCCAACTACCTGGAGCGGCTGAACGCCCCCCGGCCCCCCGCCCTGCCCAAGGTGGTGCGCCGGGCGACGCGGTACATCGACGACCACGCCCACCTGCCGCTGACGACCGACGACGTCGCGCGCGCCGTGGCGGTCAGCGGTCGCTCGCTCCAGGAGGGCTTCCGCCGCCATCTCGGGCTGACCCCGATGACCTATCTCAGGGATGTGCGCCTGGGCAGGGTCCACGACGAGCTGACGGCGGGCGATCCCGCCAGGTGCACCGTGACGAACGTGGCCGCCCACTGGGGTTTCCCGCACCAGGGGCGCTTCGCCGCCCTCTACCGCGCCCGATACGGCCGGGCGCCGTCACAGACGCTGCGCGGCGACTGACGGTACGCGTCCCGCAGCCGGATGTCCGCGCCAGATGGATGGAACCCGCGCTGAGCGGATGGCACGGGCGACGGCGGCCGTCGTACTTTTTCACCAGGCGCCGCTCGATCGTTCACCTCCATCGCTTCCTCGAAGTCTCCTCGAAAGCCTTCCTCGGGACTTCTCGGAGCCTCCTCGAAAGGACACGTCACCATGCGCAGAATCCTCGTCGTCGGCGCCGGCCAGGCGGGCCTCCACCTCGCCCTCGGCCTGCTGCGGAACGGCTACGACGTCACCGTCGTCTCCAACCGGACCCCGGAAGACATCCGCGATGGCCGGGTCATGTCCAGCCAGGCCATGTTCGGCACCGCGCTCCGCCACGAGCGTGACCTCGGCCTGGACCTGTGGGCGGACGGCTGCCCGCCGATCGACGGGATCCAGTTCGCGGTGGCCGGCCCCGGCGGCGACCCGGTGATCCGCTGGGCCGCCCGGCTCGACGCCCCCGCCCGCTCGGTCGACCAGCGGTTGAAGATGCCCGCCTGGATGGCCGAGGTGGAACGGCTCGGCGGGAAGATCGTCATCCACGACGCCACCGTGGAGGACCTGGAGGACTACGCCGCCCAGTACGACCTGGTCCTGGTCGCCGCGGGCAAGGGCTCGATCGCCTCGCTCTTCGAACGGGACGCGCCGCGCTCGCCGTACCGCGCCCCGCAGCGGGCCCTGGCCCTCACCTACGTCAACGGCCTCGCGCCGCGGCCCGACCACTCCGCGGTGTGCTTCAACGTGATCCCCGGGATCGGCGAGTATTTCGTGTTCCCCGCGCTCACCGTCACCGGTCCCTGCGAGATCATGGTGTTCGAGGGCGTGCCCGGCGGGCCGATGGACTGCTGGGCGGACGTCGTCACCCCCGCCGAGCACCTGGCCAGGAGCAGGCGGATCCTGGAGACCTTCCTGCCGTGGGAGGCCGAGCGTGCCGCCGGCGTCGAGCTCACCGACGAGGGCGGCGTCCTGTCCGGCCGCTTCACCCCGGTCGTGCGCAGGCCGGTGGCGACGCTGCCGTCGGGCGCCCCGGTCCTGGGCGTGGCGGACGTGGTCGTGCTCAACGACCCGATCACCGGGCAGGGGTCCAACAACGCCGCCAAGTGCGCGGCCTCCTACCTGTCCGACATCTTGGAGCGCGGCGAGCGGCCGTACGACGCGGCGTGGATGGAGCGGGTCTTCGAGCGCTACTGGGAGGACGCCCGGCACGTCACCACCTGGACGAACGCGCTCCTCGCGCCCCCGCCGCCGCACGTGCTGGAGATCCTGGGCGCCGCGGGCGGGCTACCCGAGGTGGCCTCCCGCTTCGTCAACGGCTTCGACGACCCGTCGGACTACGCCGGCTGGTTCCTGGACCCGGCCGGCGCGGCCGAGTACCTGGCGCGGGCCGGGAGGTGAGGGGACGTCATGAGATCCCTGCGCGACGCCCTCGGGCAGTTCGCCACCGGGGTGGCGGTGGTCACCGCCGCCACCCCGGGGGGTGACCGGCTGGGCGTGACCGTCAACTCCTTCACCTCCGTCTCGCTCGACCCGCCGCTGGTCCTGTGGTGCCTGTCCCGGCGGGCCCCCAGCGCGCCGGCCTTCGCCGAGGCCGGGCGGTTCGCGGTCAACGTCCTGGCCGCCGGCCAGGAGCACCTGTCGCGGCGGTTCGCCACGCCGCTGCCCGACAAGTTCGCCGGGGTGGAGACCCGTCTCGCCTCGGGCGGGGTGCCGGTGCTCGCCGGGACCGTCGCCCACTTCGCCTGCCGCGCGGTGGCCACGTACGACGGGGGCGACCACCTGATCTTCGTCGGGGAGGTCGAGCACTTCCACCGGGAGGAGGGCCAGCCGCTGGTCTTCCACTCGGGAAGCTACCGCGCGCTCTCCGCGCCGGACCGCGAGATGGCGCTCTGCGAGCCGGGCAGGTGATTCAGAGCAGGTGGGGAGGGGTAAGGCCCCGTTGTGACACGGGGGAGAGGGATCTCCCGCTGGCCGGTGATCCGGCAGCTCTTGGGAGAGGACGCCAGGGGCGACGCCGCGCGCTCGGCGCGTACCGACGCGCTGCGGCCTCGCACCGAGGAGGCCGACAGCGTCGCGCGGTCGGTCTGCCCGTACTGCGCGGTCGGCTGCGGCCAGCTGGTCTACGTCAAGGACGGCCGGGTCACCCAGATCGAGGGCGATCCCGACTCGCCCATCTCGCGGGGGCGGCTGTGCCCCAAGGGGGCGGCGAGCAGGCAGCTCGTCACCCATCCCGGCCGGCAGACACGCGTCCTCTACCGGCGGCCGCACGGCACCGACTGGGAGCCGCTCGACCTTGAGACGGCCATGGACATGATCGCCGACCGGGTGGTGCGGACCCGCCGGGAGACCTGGGAGCAGGAGTACGAGGGCAGGACGGTCCGGCGCACCATGGGCATCGCGAGCCTGGGCGGGGCGACGCTGGACAACGAAGAGAACTACCTGATGAAGAAGCTCTACACCGCCCTCGGCGCGATCCAGGTGGAGAACCAGGCCCGTATTTGACACTCCTCCACCGTCCCCGGTCTGGGGACCAGCTTCGGGCGTGGCGGCGCCACGGGCTTCCAGCAGGATCTGGCCGAGTCCGACTGCATCGTCATCCAGGGCTCCAACATGGCCGAATGCCATCCGGTGGGATTCCAGTGGGTGGTCGAGGCCAGGGCGCGCGGGGCGAAGGTGTTCCACATCGACCCGCGTTTCACCCGCACCAGCGCGATCGCCGACCGCCACCTGCCGATCCGCGCGGGAAGCGACATCGTCCTGCTCGGCGCGCTGATCAACTACGTGCTGGTCAACGAGCTGGACTTCCGCGAGTACGTGCTGGCCTACACCAACGCCTCGGCGATCGTCTCCGAGGACTTCGGGGACACCGAGGACCTGGACGGGCTGTTCTCCGGCTTCGACCCGCAGACGCGCGCGTACGACCCGTCGAGCTGGGCGTACGCGCGCGAGGGCGACGGGGAGGGGGCGGCCGAGGGTGACGGGGAGCGGCTGGAGGGCGGTCCCCGGCACGCCGAGGCCGCGGGCCCCGAGCAGTACGGCTCCGGCGGCGCCGCCGCGCCGTCGAGGCCGCCCACGGACCCGACGCTGAGCCACCCGCGCTGCGTCTACCAGATCCTGCGGCGGCACTTCGCCCGCTACACCCCGGAAACGGTGTCGGAGCTGTGCGGCATCCCCCCGGAGAGCTTCGCCGAACTGGCCGAGGCGATCACCGCGAACTCGGGCAGGGAGCGCACCACCGCCTGGGCGTACGCGGTCGGCTGGACCCAGCACACCGTGGGCGCGCAGTACATCCGCACGGCCTCGATCCTGCAGCTGCTGCTGGGCAACATGGGCCGCCCCGGCGGCGGCATCATGGCGCTGCGCGGCCACGCCAGCATCCAGGGCTCCACCGACATCCCCACCCTGTTCAACCTCCTGCCGGGATACCTGCCGATGCCCCACGCCCACCGGCACGAGGGGCTCGACGACTATCTGGCCAAGACCGGGGCCGACACCGGATTCTGGGGCAGGAAGCGCTGCTACATGGTCAGCCTGCTCAAGGCGTGGTGGGGCGACGCCGCCACCGAGGAGAACGACTTCCGCTTCGGCAACCTGCCCCGCCTGACCGGCGACCACGGCCACTTCACGACCGTGATGGGACAGATCGACGGCACCGTCAAGGGCTACTTCGTGGTGGGGGAGAACCCGGCGGTCGGCTCCTCCGGAGGCAGGGCGCAGCGCCTGGGCCTGGCCAACCTCGACTGGCTGGTGGTGCGGGACCTGACCCTGGTGGAGACGGCCACGTTCTGGAAGGACGGCCCCGAGCTCGAAACCGGGGAGATGCGCACCGAGGACATCGCCACCGAGGTGTTCTTCCTGCCCGCCGCGAGCCACGTGGAGAAGGACGGCACCTTCACCAACACCCAGCGGCTGCTGCAGTGGCGGGAGAAGGCCCTGGAACCGCCGGGTGACTGCCGCAGCGACCTGTCGTTCTACTACCACCTCGGCAAGCGGATCAGGCGGCGGATGACCGACGACGAGATCGACCGGCCGGTACGCGAGCTGACCTGGGACTACCCCGAGGAGGGCGAGCACGCCGACCCGTCGGCGCAGGCCGTGCTGCGCGAGATCAACGGGACCGGCCCCGACGGGCGGACCCTGTCGGCCTACACCGAGCTCAAGCCCGACGGCTCCACCCGGTGCGGCTGCTGGATCTACTGCGGGGTCCACGCCGACGAGGTCAACCAGGCGGCCCGGCGCAGGCCCGGGGGCGAGCAGACCAGGATCGCGCCCGAGTGGGGCTGGGCCTGGCCCGCCAACCGGCGCATCCTCTACAACCGGGCCTCCGCCGACCCCGAGGGCCGTCCGTGGAGCGAGCGCAAGGCCTGCGTGTGGTGGGACGAGGAGAAGCGGGAGTGGACCGGCATCGACGTGCCGGACTTCGAGAGGGACAAGCCGCCCGGCTACGTGCCGCCCGAGGGCGCCCTGGCCGAGGCCGCGCTGGCCGGGACCGACCCGTTCATCATGCAGCCCGACGGCAAGGGCTGGCTGTTCGCCCCGGCGGGCCTGGCGGACGGGCCGCTGCCCGCGCACTACGAGCCGCACGAGTCGCCGGTGCCCAACACGCTGTACGGGCAGCGGGCCAACCCGGCGCGCCGGACCTACCCGCGCCCCGAGAGCCCCTACAACCCGCCGGGGTCGCCGCGCTTCCCGTACGTGCTCACGACCTACCGGCTCACCGAGCACCACACCGCGGGGAGCATGAGCCGGCCGCTGGCCTACCTCGCCGAGCTGCAGCCGGCCCTGTTCTGCGAGGTGTCGACGGAGCTCGCCGCCGAGCTGGGGCTCGTCAACGGGGGCTGGGCGACGATCGTGACGTCCCGCACCGCGATCGAGGCCCGCGTCCTGGTGACCGGGCGCGTCCGCTCGCTGCGCCTGCGGGGCAGGACGGTCCACCAGATCGGCCTCCCGTACCACTGGGGCTGGGGCGGCGGCGGCCTGGTGACCGGCGACGTCGTCAACGACCTGATGCCCCTGGTGCTCGACCCGAACGTCTACATCCAGGAGGGCAAGGCCGTGACCTGTGACCTGCGGCCCGGCAGGCGCCCCACGGGCGGGGCGCTGCTCGACCTGATCGAGGAGTACCGCGATGGCTGAGCGGATGGGGTTCTTCACCGACACGAGCATCTGCATCGGGTGCAAGGCCTGCGAGGTCGCCTGCAAGGAGTGGAACGACGTTCCCGACGACGGGTTCGTCTTCCGGGCCACCTCCTACGACAACACGGGCAGCCTGGGGGCCGACACCTGGCGCCACGTGGCCTTCATCGAGCAGCCGGGCGGCGGGAGCGGCCAGGAGGGCGTCGAGGGATGGTTGATGTCGTCGGACGTGTGCAAGCACTGCACGCACGCCGCCTGCCTGGACGTCTGCCCGACCGGGGCGCTGTTCCGCACCGAGTTCGGCACGGTGGTGGTGCAGGCCGACGTCTGCAACGGCTGCGGCTACTGCGTGCCCGCCTGCCCGTACGGCGTGATCGACCGCAGGGAGCGCGACGGCCGGGCGTTCAAGTGCACGATGTGCTACGACCGCCAGCTCGGCGGGCTGGAACCGGCCTGCGCCAAGGCCTGTCCCACCGACTCCATCCAGTTCGGGCCGCTGGACGAGCTGCGGGCCCGCGCCGGGGAACGGGTGGAGCGGCTGCACGGAGAGGGCAGGCCGGAGGCCCGCCTGTACGGGGCGAGCCCCGACGACGGCGTGGGCGGGGACGGGGCCTTCTTCCTGCTGCTCGACGAGCCCGAGGTGTACGGCCTGCCGCCCGACCCGGTGGTCACCACCAGGGACCTGCCCGCCATGTGGCGCTGGGCGGCCGGGGCGGCGCTCTCCATGGTCGGGGTGGTGGCGGTGTCCTTCCTGGGCGCGGGAAGGAACCGGTGATGCGCCGGTACGGGATCCCTCCCGGCCGGGGTGTTCCCGCCGGGGACGGGGAGGTACCGGTGGCGGGTCCTTCCGGGGGCCGCGTGGACGGCGACGGGCGGCCGTGGACAGGGCGGGGGTGGTCGTGGTGAGGCGCGGCGAGGAGGTGATGGTGCCCGAGGCCGAGTTCCGCTCCTACTACGGGCAGCCGATCATCAAGGCCCCGATCTGGCACGAACCCCACATGCCGCTCTACCTCTACCTGGGCGGAACGTCCGGTGCCGCGTCGGTGATCTCCGCCGTGGCGACGCTCACCGGGCATGACCGGCTCGGGCTCACCGCCAGGGTCACCGCGGCCGCCGGCGCCGCGGCCGGTGCCGGTTTCCTGGTCGCCGAGCTCGGCAGGCCGGAGCGGTTCCTCAACATGCTGCGCGTGTTCAAGCCCACCTCGCCGATGAGCGTCGGCTCCTGGCTCCTGGCCGCCCACAGCGGCCTGACGGCCCTCGCGGCCGCCTCCGCGCTCGTCACCGCCGGGTCCGGCCCGCGGGTCTCGGCCCGATCTGTCCTGCGGCTCTTGGTTCGGTTCGTCTCGCGGGTCCCCGCTCGATCTGTTCCGCAGGTTCCGTTCTGGTCTATCTTGCGAGTCTCGGCCCGGTTTGTCGCGCGGGTCCCGGTCTGGCCCGTCCCGCGGATTCCCGGCCGGGCTGGCCTGCGGATCCCCGCCCTCCCGGGGAGGATCGCCCGTGTCCTGCCCGCCGTCGGGGACGCGGCCGCCCTGGCGGCCGTGGTGACCGGGCCGCTGATGTCGACGTACACCGCCGTGCTCGTGGCCGACACCGCCGTGCCCGCCTGGCACGAGGGCCACCCCGAGCTGCCGTTCCTGTTCGCCGGGAGCGCGCTGGCCGGCGCGGGCGCGGTGGGCATGCTGGCCACCCCGCGCCGCGAGGCGGGCCCGGCCCGCGCCGTCGCGGTGCTGGGCGCCGCCGTCGAGACGGTCGCGGGCGCGGTGATGGAGCACCGGCTCGGCCTGGTCGGCGAGCCGTACCGGCTGGGCAGGTCGGGCCGCCTGATGCGGACGGCCCGCGTCCTCACGGTGGGCGGCGCCCTGCTCGCCACGGTCGCCGGGCGCGGCCGTGCCCTCACCGCGCTGTCCGGCCTCGCCCTCAGCGCCGGTGCCCTCCGCACCCGCTTCGGCGTCCTGGCCGCGGGCAGGGCCTCGGCCGCCGACCCGAAGTACACGGTGGTGCCCCAGCGGGAGCGCCTGGAGGCGGGCGGGTGAAGAATCCTGAGTGACGGCGTCCTTTGCCGGTGTTCCCGTTCGTCGTGATGGTGGAGCGGCACCATGGGGGCGGCACCACGAGGAGGAGAACGCGTGAAATACATGCTGTTGATGTGCGGCGACGAGTCCGCTGAGGCCCACGCCCAGGACGGCTGCGGCGGATGGACCGAGGAGATGGAGCGTCGCGGGGTGCTGCGGGGCGGCGCCGGGCTGCGGCCACCGGCCGACGCCACGACCGTGCGGGTGCGCGACGACGCGCTCCTGCTCACCGACGGCCCGTTCGCCGAGACCAGGGAGCAGATGGGCGGGTTCTGCCTGATCGAGTGCGCCGATCTCGACGAGGCCATCGAGATCGCCTCGAAGCACCCGGTCTCCGGCTACGGCTCGATCGAGATCCGGCCGCTCCTGCCGTCATGACCAGGGAGGATCCGGCCGGTACGACCACGGAGGTCGAGGCGGCGGTCGCCCAGGCGTTCCGGGACGAGTGGGGGCAGGTCCTGGCGACCCTGATCCGGATCACCGCCGACTGGGACCTCGCCGAGGAGTGCGCGCAGGACGCCTTCGCGCTGGCCCTGCGACGCTGGGCCGAGGACGGGGTCCCGCGCAGGCCCGGCGCGTGGCTCACCACGGTCGCGCGCAATCGTGCCGTCGACAGGCTGCGCCGCGAAGCGGTCGGCGCCGCCAAGCTGCGAGAGGTGGCCGTCATGTCGTACGAACCCGAGCCGATGTCGTACGGACCCGGGCCGGAGGAGGACGGCGGCGTGCCGGACGACCGGCTGCGGCTGATCTTCACCTGCTGCCACCCGGCGCTGGCCCCGGAGGCCCGGGTCGCGCTCACCCTGCGCACCCTGGCGGGGCTGACCACCGCGGAGATCGCCAGGGCGTTCCTGGTCGGTGAGCAGACGATGTCCAAGCGCCTGCTCCGGGCCAAACTGAAGATCCGGCACGCCGGGATCCCGTACCGGGTGCCGCCCGCGCACCTGCTGCCGGAGCGCGTGCCCGCCGTGCTGGCCGTGCTGTACCTGCTGTTCAGCGAGGGATACTCGGCCACGGCGGGTGCCGACCTGCTGCGGCACGACCTCAGCGCCGAGGCGATCCGGCTGGCCCGCGTCCTGACGCGGCTGATGCCCGACGAACCCGAGGCGGCGGGGCTGCTGGCGCTGATGCTCCTGCACGACGCCCGCAGCGCCACCCGGCTCGACGCGGCCGGTGACCTGGTGACCCTGGAGGAGCAGGACCGCGGCCTGTGGGACACCGCCGCGATCGGCGAGGGCGAGGCGCTGCTCGACCGCGCCCTGCGGCGCGGCCACCCGGGCCCGTACCAGGTGCAGGCCGCCATCGCCGCCTGCCATGCCACCGTGACCGACGCGGCCGGCACCGACTGGGCCCAGATCGCCGCGCTGTACGGGCAGCTCGCCCGGTTCACGCCGTCTCCGGTGGTGGAGCTGAACCGGGCGGTGGCGGTGGGGATGGCCGCGGGACCGGCCGCGGGACTGGAACTCGTGGAGGCGTTGCGGGAGTCGGGGACGCTGGCCGGGTACCACCTGCTGCCCGCGACCCGGGCCGACCTGCTGCGCCGCCTGGGCCGCGCCGCCGAGGCCGAGGCCGCCTACCGCGAGGCGCTGGGGCTGGCGGCGACCGACACCGAACGCCGCTATCTCGGACGCAGGCTCGCCGAGGTGGCCGGTTCGTAGTCCCGGGGTGTCCGTTGGCGCCGGGCTCGTTCGTCGGTAGGGCGAACACCTTCCCGGAGAGAGGACACCGATGGACATGACGACGGAGACCGAGGTCAGGAGGGCGATCGCCGCCGAACGCCGCGACCTGGCGGACGTGCTCACCGGCCTGCCGGAGCGGACGTGGGACGAGCCGACCCTGTGTGCCGGGTGGCGGGTGCGGGAGGTCGTGGCCCACATGACGATGCCGTTCCACTACTCGGCCCCACGCTTCGTGATCGAGATGCTCAGGTCGCGGGGGAACTTCGCCAGGATGGCCGACCGATGCGCCCGGCGCGACGCGGCCTCCCTGTCCTCTGGCGAGCTCGCCGCGATGCTCCGGGACAACGCGGACCACGCGTGGAAGCCGCCGGGGGGCGGATTCGTGGGCGCGCTGAGCCACGAGGTGATCCACGGCCTGGACTTCACCGTGCCCCTGGGCCTCGACCGGCGCGTCCCCGAGGATCGGCTGCGCATCGTCCTGGGAGGCTTCGACACGTCGAAGAGCCTCAAATTCTTCGGGGTCGACGTGCGGGGAATCGAACTGCGCGCCGACGACCTCGACTGGTCCATCGGGGACGGGACGCCGATGTACGGAGCCGCGCAGGATCTCATCCTGGTCCTGTGCGGCCGGAAGCTGCCGGAGGGGCGGTTGCGCGGCGAGCCGAGCCGTCGGTTCGTCGCGTAGAGGCCATTCGCGGCTCGGTTCGGCCCGGTTTGTTCTGGACCGGGCCGGCCCGCGTCCGGCTCGCGTCCGGACCGGGTCAGCGCAGCCGCAGGGTCCGGCCCTCGCGGGGGACGAGCTCGCCGACGACCGGCGCTCCGGGGACCTCGCCCGCCACGAGCAGGCCGCCGGAGGTCTGGGCGTCGGCGAGCAGCAGCAGGTCCTCCTCGCCGAAGCGGCCCGGGTCCAGGTGCGGCGCCACCCACCCCAGGTTGCGGCGGGTGCCGCCGCTGACGTGGCCGTCCCGGACGGCCTCGCGGGCCCCGGCCAGGTACGGTACGGCCGCCACGTCGACCACCGCCGTGACGCCGCTCGCCCTGGCCAGCTTGTAGAGGTGGCCGAGCAGGCCGAACCCGGTCACGTCCGTGGCGCACCCGGCGCCCGCGGCCAGCGCGGCCCGGGAGGCGTCGCGGTTCAGCGTGGTCATCGCGGCCACCGCCTGCGGGAAGACCTCACCGGTCGCCTTGTGCCGGGTGTTGAGCACGCCGACGCCGAGCGGCTTGGTCAGGGAGATCGGCAGGCCCGCCCGGCCGCCGTCGATGCGCAGCAGCCGCCCGGGATCGGCGAGCCCGGTGACGGCCATCCCGTACTTCGGCTCGGGATCGTCGACGCTGTGGCCGCCCGCGACGTGGCAGCCCGCCGCCCGCGCCACCTCCAGGCCGCCGCGCAGTACCTCCCCTGCCAGCTCCATCGGCAGCACGTCACGGGGCCAGCCGAGCAGGTTGACCGCCACCAGCGGCTTCCCGCCCACCGCGTACACGTCCGACAGGGCGTTGGCCGCCGCGATCCGCCCCCAGTCGCGGGGGTCGTCCACCACGGGGGTGAAGAAGTCCGCGGTGGCCACGATCGCCCGGCCGCCCTCGACACGGACCACGGCGGCGTCGTCGCCGTCGTCCAGCCCGATGACCAGCTCGCCGTTGAAGCGCGGGCGCGGCCCGTCCGCCTCCTCCAGCAGCCCCGCGACGACGGCCTCCAGCTCGCCGGGCGGGATCTTGCAGGCGCAGCCGCCCCCGTGGGCGTACCGGGTCAGCCGCACCGCGCCCCGCTCCGGGAGAGGGGCGCTCCGTTCCGCGGTGGTCTCCGCCATTCCGCATCTCCCCTGGTAGATCCGCACGCCGAGGTCCGGCATGCCGTCCCGGTGCACGTACCCGCCCGCGGGTATGTTCTCCCCCGGAGGCGTATGGGCGCCTGGTGGCCCTCGCGATCTTCAAAATCGTCGAGGCCGAGGTCCTCGGCCTGGCGGGTTCGATTCCCGTCCGCCTCCGCTTATGTTCGGAGAGTGGATCCACGCAGGCTCGTGCCGCGCACCGACTCCGTTCTCGCCGACCCGCGGCTGGTCGCGGCGGCGGGGCGGCTCGGGCGGACGGTCGTCAAGGACGCCGTGGTCCGGGCACAGCGGCGCGCGCGGCAGGGCGGGCTCGATCCGGGGGAGGTCGCGGACGCGGCCGTGGCGGCGCTCCCTCCGTACCCGGCGAGCCTGCGGCCGGTGATCAACATGACCGGGGTGCTGGTCCACACCAACCTGGGCCGCGCGCCCCTGTCGGCCGCGGCGGCGGAGGCCACGGCCGTCGCGGCGGGCTACGCCGACGTCGAGTTCGATCTGGCCACCGGAGCCCGCGCCCGCCGGGGGCGGGGGGCGATGGACGCGCTCGCGCGGGCCGTGCCCGCCGCCGGGGACGTGCACGTGGTCAACAACAACGCCGCCGCCCTCGTGCTCGTGGCCACCGTGCTCGCCGCCGGGCGGGAGATCGTGATCAGCCGCGGCGAGCTGGTGGAGATCGGCGACGGGTTCCGCATCCCCGACCTGCTGGTCTCCACCGGCGCCAGGCTGCGCGAGGTGGGCACCACCAACCGCACCTCGTACGCCGACTACCGGGCGGCCGTGGGGCCGGAGACCGGGTTCGTCCTCAAAATCCACCCGTCGAACTTCCGCGTCGAGGGCTTCACCGGCTCGGTCGAGATCTCCGAACTGGCCGGGCTCGGCGTGCCCGTGGTGGCCGACATCGGCTCCGGCCTGCTGGCGCGGGAGCCGCTGCTGCCCGGTGAGCCCGACGCGGCCGGCGCCCTGGAGGCAGGGGCCGACCTGGTCACCGCCAGCGGCGACAAGCTGCTCGGCGGTCCGCAGGCCGGGCTGCTGCTGGGCCGCCGCGACCTGGTCGAGCGGTGCAGGAGACACCCGCTGGCCCGCGCGCTCCGGGTGGGCAAGCTGGCGCTGGCCGCGCTGGAGGCCACCCTGCGCGGCCCCGCCACCCCCGTGTACGAGGCCCTGCACGCCGATGCCGCGCTGCTCGGCGAGCGCGCCGCCGCGCTCGCGGGCAGACTGGCCGAGGCCGGGGTCGACGCGAGGGCCGTGCCGAGCGAGGCGGCGGTGGGCGGTGGCGGGGCGCCGGGCGTGACGCTACCGAGCGCCGCGATCAGCCTGCCCGAACGCCTCGCCGTGCCGCTGCGGACCGGGGAACCCCCGGTCGTCGGCCGCGTGGAGGGCGGCCGCCTCCTGCTCGACCTGCGCGCCGTGCCCGCCGACCGGGACGGCGACGTGCTGCGGGCCGTTCTCGGGGCCGGTGGGTGACGTGCGGGGTACGGGTGGCCGGTCGGCGCGCGGGGCGCGGGTGGACGGCTGATGCACGTCGTCGCCACGGCGGGCCACGTCGATCACGGTAAGTCCACCCTGGTGCGGGCGCTCACCGGGATGGAGCCCGACCGGCTGGCCGAGGAGCGGCGGCGGGGGCTGACGATCGAGCTCGGGTACGCCTGGACGGAGCTGCCCTCGGGGGAGCGGCTGGCCTTCGTCGACGTACCCGGCCACGAGCGCTTTCTCGGCACCATGCTGGCCGGGGCCGGTCCCGCGCCCGCCGTCATGTTCGTGGTGGCGGCCGACGAGGGCTGGATGCCGCAGTCCGAGGAGCACTTGGTGGCGCTGGAGGCCCTGGGGGTGCGGCACGGCCTGCTCGCGGTGACCCGCGCCGATCTCGCCGACCCCGCGCCGGTCGCCGAGCGGGCCCGGGCCCGCCTGGCGGCGGGCGGGCTGGACGGTGCCGAGGCGCTGGCCGTGAGCGGACGCACCGGGCAGGGCCTCGACGAGCTGCGGCGGGCACTGGACCGGCTGGTGGCCGCGCTGCCCGTCCCCGATCCCGGGGGGCCGGTGCGGCTGTGGATCGACCGGGCGTTCACCGTACGCGGCAGTGGCACGGTCGTGACCGGGACTTTGCCCGCGGGCACGGTCGCCGCAGGGGACGAGCTGGATCTCGACGGCGTGTCCGTGCGGGTGCGGGCGCTGGAGTGCCTGAAGGAGCCGGTGACCTCGGTGACCGGCGTGGCCAGGGTCGCCCTCAACCTGCGCGGCCAGGGCGCCGCCGGGCGTGGCCTGGCCCTGGTCACCCCGGGCGCGTGGACGTACACAGACCTGGTCGACGTGCGTCTGAGCCCGTCCGGCCCCCGAGGCGGTGGCCTGTGGTGGCCTGGCGGATCCGAGGCGGACAGGTCCGAAGGTGGCCACCCGTGGCGGCCAGGGCGGCCGGAGGCGGATGGCCCCGGGGGCGGTGGCCCGCGGCGGAGCGAGAATGTCCGGCCGGAAGGATCCCGGGAGCGGGCCACCCCGCCGCCCGGTGGCGTGGGTGACGCCGAGGGCTGGGACGCCGCTGACCTGCCGGGGCGGCTGACCGCGCACATCGGCTCCGCGGCCGTGGTGTGCGCCGTACGGCCGCTCGGCGGGCGGATCGCCCGGCTGCGCCTGGCCAGACGGCTCCCCCTGCACGCGGGCGACGTGCTGCTGCTGCGCGATCCCGGGCGCGGCCGGGGCGAGGTGCGGGTCCTCGCGCGGGCGGGCGTGCTCGACCCGCGCCCGCCGGGGCTGCGCCGCCGGGGCGCGGCGCGGGAGCGGGCGGCCGAGCTGGCGGCGGCCCCGCCGGACGCGGCCTCCCTGCTGCGGACCCACCTCCTGCTGCGCACCGGTGATCTCGCCGCCATGGGGTGTGTCCCGGGAAGGACGGTGTGCGGCGACTGGCACGCCGACCCGGCGCACTGGTCACGGCTGGGGGAGCGCCTCCCCGAGGTGGTGCGGCGTCACGCCTCGGCGCATCCGCTGGAGCCCGGCATGCCGGTGGAGGCGGCCCGTCACGAGCTGGCCCTGCCCGAACGGCAGCTGGTCGCGGCGCTGGTACGCCCTCCGCTCGCCCTCGACGCCGGGCGGATCGTGAGCGGCCCCGCCGGCCACGCGGCGCTGCCCGCGCGGGTCGTCCGGGCCGTCGAGCGGCTCGGCGCCGAGTTGTCCGCGCGCCCCTTCCTGGCGCCGGAGGCGGGCAGGCTGGCCGAGCTGGGGCTGGGGCCCCGCGAGCTGGCGGCGGCCGCACGGGCGGGGACATTGCTCAGGATCGCCGACGGGATCGTGCTGCTGCCCGGCGCCGACGTCCTGGCGGGACGGCTGCTCGCCCGGCTGCCGCAGCCGTTCACGGTCAGCCAGGCCAGGCAGGTCCTCGGCACCAGCCGCAGGGTCGCGGTGCCGCTCCTGGAACACCTCGACCGCAGGGGGCTCACCGAGCGGGTCGACGAGGTCCACCGCCGCTGCCGGACCCCCGCCGGATAGAGATCCCCGGTGTCACGCCGATTGCCCAGCTCGGCCCAGCCCAACTCGGCTCGGCTCGGCTCGGCCCAGTTCAGCTCAGCTCAGCTCAGCTCAGCTCAGCTCAGCTCAGCTCAGCTCAGCCCGGCCCGACCCGGCCCGGCCCGGCCCGGCCCGGCCCGGCCCGGTTCAGCTCAGCCCGGCCCGACCCGGTGGGGTGAGGTGAGGGGAGGCGGATTCCGGATGGGCGTGGTTCCCCGATACCGCTGTGACCAGCAGGTATATGGTGGAAAAGAGTGAAAAGTCACCTTTGGTTTGGGCTCGGTCGTCACCGTCCCCCTCTCCTCCCCTCGCAGGCGGCGACCGGCCGCCCCGCCGGCGTCGCGCGGAAGGGCACCACGAGGAAACAGGGAGGACGTCATGCCGAGCAACAGGGCCGTCTCGTACCAGGGGCCGGGCAAGGTGGAGGTCGAGGACATCGGCTATCCCGAGTTCGAGCTCAAGGACGGGCCCGGGGTGAACCCGGCCAACGTGGGCCGCAAGGTACCGCACGGCGCGATCGTCAAGACCGTCGCGACGAACATCTGCGGCAGCGACCAGCACATGGTCCGGGGCCGTACCACCGCGCCCGTCGGCCTCGTCCTCGGTCACGAGATCACCGGTGAGGTCGTCGAGGTCGGTCCGGGCGTGGAGTTCACGAAGGTGGGCGACCTCGTCTCCGTCCCCTTCAACATCTCCTGCGGCCGCTGCCGCAACTGCAAGGAGGGCAAGACCGGGATCTGCGAGAACGTCAACCCCGACCGGCCCGGCTCGGCGTACGGCTACGTCGACATGGGCGGCTGGGTCGGCGGGCAGGCGCAGTACGTCCTGGTGCCCTACGCAGACTGGAACCTGCTCAAGTTTCCCGACAGGGACCAGGCGATGGAGAAGATCCTCGACCTGGCCATGCTCACCGACATCTTCCCGACCGGCTTCCACGGCTGCGTCACCGCCGGGGTGAGGCCCGGATCGACCGTCTACATCGCGGGCGCGGGACCGGTCGGGCTCGCCGCGGGCGTCTCGGCGCTCCTCCTTGGGGCGGCCGTGGTCATCATCGGCGACCTCAACAAGGAGCGCCTGGAGCAGGCCCGCAGCTTCGGCTGCGAGACCGTCGACGTGTCGCGGGGCGAGCCGAAGGACCAGATCGAGCAGATCCTCGGCGAGCCCGAGGTCGACTGCGGCGTCGACGCCGTGGGCTTCGAGGCACACGGCCACGGTGACGACTCCGGCGAGGAGCGGCCCGCCACCGTGCTCAACTCGCTCATGGAGATCACTCGCGCCGGCGGCGCGCTCGGCATCCCCGGCCTGTACGTGACCGGTGACCCGGGTGCCCGGGACGAGGCGGCGAAGCAGGGGTCGCTGTCCATCCGGCTCGGCCTCGGCTGGGCCAAGTCGCTGAGCCTCGGCACGGGCCAGTGCCCCGTCATGCGCTACAACCACTACCTGATGCAGGCGATCCTGCACGACAGGGTGCAGATCGCCAAGGCGGTCAACGCCGTGCCGATCCCGCTGGATCGGGCACCCCAGGGGTACGAGGACTTCGACCGGGGCGCCGCGTCCAAGTTCGTACTCGACCCGAACGGTCTGCTCGGGACGTCCGGCTAGCCGCTTCACGGCCTGCTCGGAATGTGGCCGGTCGCGCCGCGACCCCACGCGTGACACCGCCGGGGGAGGGGCCGCCTAGAGCGGGCGCGGGTCGTTGTCGGCGCTCGCGATGACGGGCCTCTCCTCGGCGAACTCCAGCTCGGGCGGCGGCAGCCGGAACATGCGGGTGAGGTAGGCGAGGTAGATCACGCCCAGGCCGAGCCAGATCAGGCCGAGGGTGATGGCGTGGGCGTCGAGCCGGCTGAGCAGCCACAGGTTGACCACCGCCCCGACCGCCGGGGCCAGGACGTACGGCACCACCCCCCGGGACCGGCCCGCGCGGCGTTCCCTGATGTAGAAGGCGATGACGCTGAAGTTGACGAAGGCGAAGGTGGTGAAGGCGCCGAAGTTGATGAAGGACGTGGAGGTGGCCATGTTCAGCCGCAGCGCGATCAGCCCCGTGGCGCCGGTGATCACCAGGCCGAACACGGGCGTGCGGCATCTGGGGTGGAGGTAGCCGAACACGCGGGGCAGCGCCCTGTCGCGCCCCATCGCGTACAGCAGCCGCGAGGTGCCGGCCTGCGCGGCGAGGCCGGAGGCGAACTGGGCGACGACCAGACCGGCCAGGAAGACCGCGCCGAACAGGCTGGTGCCGATTATCCCGGCGATCTCGAAGGCCGCGGAGGAGGAGTCCTCGAAGACGCCGCCGGGATGCACGAGCTGCGTGAAGTACGCGACCACGATGAAGATCACGCCGCCGAGGAACACGATCAGCAGGATCGCCCGGGGGATCGTCCTCTCCGGCTCGATGGTCTCCTCCGCGAGGGTGGTGACCGCGTCGAAGCCCAGGAAGGCGTAGGCGGCGATGGCGGCCCCCGCCGCGACGCTGGAGAGCGTGGTGGCCCGGTTGTCGAACGGCGCCACGTCGAACAGCGCGCCGGGCCCCCACGAGCCGGCCACGTAGCCGATCGACAGCAGCACGAAGAAGGCCAGGACCGCGATCTGGAAGGTCATCAGCAGGACGTTCACCCTGGCCGCGACCTTGATGCCCACCACGTTGAGCATGGTCGTCACGGTGATGAACGCGACGATCCACACCCATGACGGGACGTCGGGGAACTGCGCCGACAGGTAGGCGCCGCCGATCAGCCAGATGACCATGGGCAGGAAGAGGTAGTCGAGCAGCACCGCCCAGCCCACGAGGAAGCCCGCCCGCGCGTCGATGGTCCGCCGCACGTAGGTGTAGGCGGATCCGGCGATCGGGTAGACCGCGGCCATCTTGCCGTAGCTGAGGGCCGTGAACAGCATGGCCACCAGCGCGAGCGCGTACGCGGCGGCGGTCGCGCCGCCGGTGGTCTCGGACACGATGCCGAAGATGCCCAGGACGATCAGCGGCGTCACGTAGGCCAGGCCGAACATCACGACCTCGCCGAGCGTCAGAGCGCGCTTCAGAGCCGGTCTGCTGGATCGCATGGTCAGCCCCTCGCCGGCGCCCAGAGGGAAGAGGCGGCTCGCCCCCGATAGAGGGGGCGGAGCTCGGGGAGGACGGCGAGGCGCACCCCGGGAAAGCGTCCGGCGAGCTCCTCGACCTCGCGCGCGGGATTCGAGATCGGCTCCCCGACCTGCCGGGGAGCCGCCTGGGCGAGCGCTATGGAGAGGGGACGTGACATGACCCACCTACCTCCCGACTATGAAATAAAAAATATCTCATTATGAGCATTTAAAGCAATTTTGATCACTATGATCTGTTTTCTGGCCAGTACGGTGGTGGCATGTCGTCCGGCAGTCCCCTCATCGTGCTCAAGGCCCCCGCCCTGGTCGGCATCCGGCGGCTCAACGCGCTCGACACGGTCCGTGCCCGCATCGCGATGGCCGTCGAGCTGGGCCTGCTGAAACCGGGGGAGCGGCTGCCGCCCGTCGGTGAGATCGCCCGCGCCCTCGGCGTCGGGGAGATCACCGTACGAAGGGCGCTCGTCTCACTCTGTGACCAGGACGTCCTGGAGCGGCGGCGCGGGCGCGGCGGCGGCACCATGGTGGCCGAGCGGCCCGCGACCGGAGGGGTGCGCGAGACCGAGGCCTACCGGTCGGCCGCCGCCGACGTCCACCGGCTGATCGACCAGCGGCTGCTCCTGGAGTGCGGCATCGCGCACCTGGCCGCCACGAACCCGGGCCCGCGGCGGCTGGGGGAGCTGGAGGAGCTGGTGGCGTGCATGGACCGTGTCTCCAGCTGGGCCGAGTTCCGGACCTGCGACGAGCGCTTCCACCTGGCGGTGGCCGCGGCCACCGGCCTGCCACAGGCGGTGGAGCAGTACGGCTCGGCCGTGCGGGAGCTCTACCGCTACTACCTGCCCTTCCCCCTGGAGTATCTGCGCGAGTCCAACCGCGGGCACGCGGCACTCGTCGCGGCCCTGGCCGAGGGCGATCCGCTGAAGGCGGTCGAGGTCACCCGCCGCCACGTCGAGGTGCTGCACCGGATCATGTTCGTCGGCTTCGGGGATCACCCGGCCGAGCCGGGCTGAGCGCTCCGGGCCTCAGAGGGCCTCGAAGGGGTTCTTCTGGAGGATTGGGCGGGCTCAGAGGGTTTCGACGAACAGTTCGGCCTCGTGCTCGCCCATGCCCGTCTCGCCGCGTACCAGGTAGACCGCCTGCTCGACGCGGCCGGCGGCCTTGAGCTCGCGCACGCGAGTGGCCAGGTCGGGGCCGGTGACAGCGGTGGCACCGGCGCTCGGCGGGACCATGGGGTGGGCGGGAGCGAAGCGGGCCATGAGGTGATGGCTCCACATGTCGTGCCCCCCGGCCACGGCGTCGACGATCGCCTTGGATTCCTGCAGGCCGAGCCCGGTGTGGCGGCGAAGCTCCTTGATCGCCTCGATCTTGCGCCCCTGGCGCGTCAGCCCGGTGACGGTCTCGTGCAGCCGCTCGGGCGTCGACGGCATGACGTGCACCCGGCCGCCGGTGGTCGCACGAGCGTCGGCGATCGCACGGCCGCCCTTCCTGGCGGCCATGACGACACCGATGACGATCACCAGGATCACCACCAGCACGGTGGCCACGATGAGGAACTCCACGGGCCCGATGTTCGGCATGCCCGCATCGTACGCCGGAACCGCACGGTTGTGCGGGGCGGCGGCGAGCCGGACAGGGAGGGCCTCCCGCCGGTGCCCGCCGGGAGGTTCTCCCGTGCCCGGCGGTGAGTCGTCCGGTGCCCGGTGGCGGCGAGTTCTCCCGTGCCCGGTGGTGGGGAGTTTCTCCGGTGCCCGGCGGGCGGTGGACACGACGAACGGCGACGGCTGTTAAATGGCAGCGTCCCGACCTGCCCCCGGCAAGCCCGTACCCCTTTGCCCGCGACCAAGTTCCTTCCCCCGCTCGCGCCCCGTGGGCGGCACGTGCGTATCAGATCGAGAGGATCGTCATGGCCGCATACCATCGAACGGGCCGGGTCACGGCCGCGCTGGCCGCCTGTCTCGCCGTGGCGGCGCCGGCCGGGTGCGCGAGTGGCGACGCCACGGCGCCCCGGGCCGCCACCCCCGCCCCGGCGGGCACCGGGGCGAAGACGGGCGGCGGCACCGTGCCCGCGGGCCAGCCGGACGTCAACGGCGACGGCAGGGTCGTCATCGGGGTGCTGAGCCCCGGTGACATCAACGACAAGGGCTACTACCAGAGCTTCGTCGACACGGCGGAGCGGTTCGCCACCTCGAAGGGCTGGACGATCATCAAGCGCGGCGGCGTCAACACCAGCGAGGCGCTCAACGCCGCGCGGGCGCTCTGCCGGCAGAAGGTCGACATGGTGGCCCTCGGCGCCGCGGACCTCAGGGACGCGATACCCGCCTCCGAGGAGCCGGTGTGCGCGGGCACCGCCTGGTACGTGCCCTCGTCCGACAACATCCCCCAGACCCCGAGGATCATGCTCTCCACCGACGAGGCGGACCAGAGCCTGCTGGCCGCCGGATACGCGGCGGGCCTGCTCATGAAGGAGAAGGGCGAGACCAAGGCCGGGTTCGTGACCGGCCCCGAGGTCGACTTCACCACCACGGCGGCCAGGGCCTTCAGGGCGGGCATCCGGCTGGTGGTCCCCGAGGCCACGCTGACGGTCACCTACAGCGGCGACCTCAACGACTCGGCCAAGGCCAAGGAGGCCACCCAGGCCCAGATCAGCCAGGGCGTCAAGGTCGTCTACCCCTATCTGGGCGGTGCCACCGACGCGTCGGCGGAGCTGGCCAACGCCAACGGCGTGCTCACCCTCACCCCGGGCACGGACCGGTGCGCCTCCACCGGGCCCACGTTCGACATCTCGGTGCTCTTCAGCCCCGGAGACTACTTCCGGGCCGCGCTGGAGGACTTCGCCGTGGCGAAACTTCGGGTGGGCGTGGAGAAGGTCTGGAGGCTCGGCGTCGATCCGTTCCCCACCGTGAAGATCTGCGAGCCCACACCCGAGCAGGAGGAGAGGCTGAAAACGTTCATCGCCGACGTCGGCAGCGGGAAGATCGACCCCAAGGCGGAAGTGAAGAGGCTCGGTTCCTGACATGACGGACGACGAACGGGCGAGGGAGCTCGCCCCGCCACCGGTGCCCGCGCTCCGGCTGCGGGGAATCAGCAAGAGCTACGGTCCGGTCGTCGCCTGCGACGCCGTGGACCTCGACGCGTACCCGGGCGAGATCCACGGCCTGCTCGGTGAGAACGGGGCCGGCAAGTCGACGCTCATGAAGATCCTGCTGGGACTCGTCCAGCGGGACGCCGGAACCATCCTGCGCCATGACGAACCCGTCGACATCGGCAGCCCGAGGCAGGCCGCGGTGCTCGGCATCGGCATGGTGCACCAGCACTTCAGCCTGATCGACCCGCTGACGGTCTGGGAGAACGTCATCCTGGGTGACACCGGGAAGATCGACAAGGCCGCCGCCGGCGACCAGGTGCGGGAGATCTCCCGGCGCTACGGCCTGCCGATCGACCCGCTGGCCAGGGTCGCGCGGCTCTCCGCGGGCGAGCGGCAGCGGGTCGAGCTGATCAAGTGCCTGCGCGGGGACCCGTCGGTGCTCATCCTCGACGAGCCGACGTCCGTGCTGACCCGGGCGGAGTCGGCCGAGCTGTTCGGCGTGCTGCGCCGCGTGGTCCGCTCGGAGAACCGCGCGGTCATCCTGATCAGCCACAAGCTGGACGAGATCACCGCGGCCACCGACCGGGTGACCGTGCTGCGCGGGGGGAAGGTCGTCTTCCGGAGCGCGACCGCGGAGACGGGCCCGCGCGAGCTGGCCCGGCAGATGATCGGCAGGGAGGTCTCCCCGGGCACCGAGGCCGCCGCCCTCGGCCTGCTGCAGGTCGCCCCCTCGACCGGCGAGGCCCGGACGGGTGGGGCCGGGGAAGCGGGCGCGGGGAGGGCGGGCATCCCGGCGCCCCCGGCATCCACCGATCCCACAGCGCCCACGACCCCCGAAACACCCACAGCGCCCACGACCCCCGAAACACCCACAGCGCCCACGACCCCCGAAACACCCACAGCGCCCACGACCCCCGAAACACCCACAGCGCCCACGACCCCCGAAACACCCACAGCGCCCACGACCCCCGAAACACCCACAGCGCCCACGACCCCCGAAACACCCATGGCACCCGCGATCCCCGCCCTGCGGCTTCGCGGTCTGGTCCTCACCGTCGACGGCGTGCCCGTCCTGTCCGATCTGGGCCTCGACGTCGCCCCCGGTGAGATCGTCGGCCTGTACGGGGTCGAGGGCAACGGCCAGTCGACCCTGGGCGACGTGCTGTCCGGGCTCGTCGTACCGGACTCCGGGTCGGTCGAGATCTCCGGCGGGCCGGTCGATCTGAACCGCCCGGGTGCGCTGCGGGCCGCCGGGCTCGGCATCGTGCCGGAGGATCGGCACGGCTCCGGGGTGGTACTGGACATGAGCGTCGCCGAGAACCTGGTCATGAAGTCGCTGGACGCCGTGAGCGGCCGGGTGTTCCTCAACCGGAGGAAAGCGCACGCCGTGGCCCGCCGTCTGGTGACCGAGTTCGGCATCGTCACCCCCTCGGTGGACACCCCGGTGCGCAACCTGTCGGGAGGCAACCGGCAGCGTGTCGTGCTCGCCCGCGAGCTCTCGGCCCGTCCGGCAGTCCTCGTCGTGGCGCAGCCCTCGCACGGGCTGGACGTGGGCGCCGTGGAGGACATGTACCGGCGGTTGCGCGACGCCGCGTCGGGAGGGGTGGCCGTGTTGCTGATCTCCACCGAGCTGGAGGAGGTCATGACGCTGGCCTCCAGGATCGCGGTGATCTCGTCGGGAAGGATCACCGGCGTCCTCCCCGTGGGGGAGGCCACGGCCGAGCGGCTCGGCATGCTGGTGGGCGGGGTGGCCGCGTGAACGAGGCCCGTCCGAACCCGGGCCAGGACACGTCCGGCCGTCGCCTGCTCGCCCTCCTCGCCCCCGCTCCCAAGACCGCCCTCGTGACCGTCGCGGGCGTGGTCGTGGCGCTCGCCCTGTCGTCACTGCTGATCGCCCTGACCGGCGGCTCCCCCCTCGCGTCGGTGCGGGCCCTCTTCCAGGGCAGCGTGGCCGACCGGGCGGCCTGGAGCTCCACCCTGCTGTACGCGGCGCCGCTGCTGCTCGTCGCCGTGGGCGCGTGCGTCAGCGCCAGGTCAGGCGCGTTCAACATCGGGCAGGAGGGCCAGGTGCTCGTCGGCGCCCTCTTCGCCGCCTGGGTGGGCCTGCGCCTGGCGGTCACCGGCCCGGCGCTGCTGGTGGTCGTGCTGGTGGCCGCCGCGCTGGCCGGTGGCGCGTGGGCCGGCCTCAGCTCGCTGATGTACCGGCTGCGCGGCGTCGACATCGTGGTCAGCACGTTGCTGATGACCTTCGTCGCCCAGCAGCTCGTCGCGTTCGCGGTGAACACGCCGTGGCTGCTGCGGGAGACGCGGGTCGGTGACGCCGTCGTCGCGCCGCAGTCCAACCCGCTGCCGGAGAGCGCCCTGCTGGGCTCGTTCGGGGAGTACCCGGGCCTGGAGGTCAACGGGGGCCTGCTGATCGCGCTGGCCGCGGCCGCGGTCGTCGCGACGGCGATCGCCCGTACCCGGTGGGGGTTCCGGCTCGCCATGCTCGGCCTCAACCCGCTCGCCGCCAGGCACGCCGGGGTACGCGTCGACGCGCTGGGCGGCGTGGCGCTGGCCGTCTCCGGCGCCTTCGCCGGGCTGGCCGGGGCCGTGCTGCTGACCAGCCCGGTGGGCGTCCACCGGCTGCAGCCCGACATGGCGATGAACATCGGCTGGGACGGCCTGCTGGTCGCCCTGGTCGCGCGCAACCGGCCGGTGCCGGCCGTACCCGTCGCCCTGCTGTTCGGCGCGCTGCGCTCCGGCGGTGGCTTCCTCGCCGCGACCGGAGTGCCCCCGTTCGTCGTGGACGTGGTCAAGGCCCTGCTGGTGCTGGCCTTCGTCGCCCCGCCCGCCGTCGTCGCCGCGATCCGGCGCCGCGGGGCCGCCGCGCCCGCCGCGCACGCCGGACACCGGTCCGCGCCCGTCGCGGAGGGGGCCGCCCTGTGATCGCCGCGGACGACGTCTCCACCATCCTGTCCAGCGGGGTACGGCTCACCGTGCCGCTGGCCTTCGCGGCGTGCGGGGAGTATCTCGCCGAGCGGGCCGGTGCCATGAACATCTCCGTCGAGGCGATGATGCTCGGCGCCGCGTTCGGCTCGATCGCCACGGCCGCCGCCACCGGCAGCGCCGCCACCGGCCTGCTCGCGGGCGTCCTGGTCGGGCTCCTGATCGGTCTCGTCCACGGCAACCTCTCGCACCGGCTGAAGATCAACACCTTCGTGGCCGGCCTGGTGCTCAACGCCCTCGTGCTCGGGCTGACCGGCTACCTGATCACGATCAGCGACTTCGGCTCCCACCAGGTGTCGCAGGTCAGCGTTCCTTGGCTGCGCGACATCCCGCTGATCGGCCCCCCGCTGTTCGTCGAGCGCTGGCCGGTCTACCTGCTGGTCGTCATCGTCCCGCTGACCTGGTGGCTGGTCGAGCGCAGCCGGTGGGGCCTGGAGCTGCGGGCGGTCGGCGAGCAGCCGCAGGCCGCCGACGTCACCGGCATCCGGGTCGACGCGCGCCGCCGCCAGGCCCTGCTGTGGTGCGGTGCGCTGGCCGGGCTGGGCGGCGCCTACCTCGCGGTCGGCGAGGTCGGCTCGTTCAACCAGAACATGACGGCCGGTCGTGGGTACATCGTCATCGCGGCGGTGATTTTCGGCGGCTGGCGGCTGGGACGTACCCTGCTCGGCTGCGCGATCTTCGGCCTGGCCGACGCCATGCGCCTGGCGCTGCCCGCGCTGGGCCTGACGTTGAACTCGCAACTACTCATAGTGGCGCCGTACCTGCTCGCTCTGTTCGCGATGCTGCTCTTCACGAACCGGCGCCGCGCGCCGGGGGCGCTGGGACGGCCCTTCGAAAGGGGCTCCATCTGAGGCTCCCGGACACCGGCGACCACCCGGATCGACACGGAACAACCGGAGGACCTTCATGAGTGATCTGACCAGGGCGCGGTGGACGCACGTCGCCCTGCCCACGGGCGATCTCGGCAAGGCGATCGAGTTCTACACGTCGCTGACCCCGCTGGTGGTCGTCGAGCGCTTCCAGGACGCCGACGGCGAGAGCGCCTGGCTCTCCAACGACGGGCAGGCCGAGACCCCGATGGTCCTGGTGCTCGTCTCGTTCGACAGAGACAGAGGCCGGCAGCTGGGGCTGCTGACGCCGTTCGCGCACATCGGCATCGAGGTGCCCGAGCGCGCCGACGTCGAGGAGATCGCCGAGCGGGCACGCGAGCTGGGCCGCCTGCACTGGGAGCCCCGCGACATGCCCGGCCCGGTCGGCTACATCTGCGCCCTGAAGGATCCCGACGGCAACGTCGTCGAGATCTCCCACAACCAGCGGGTCTTCGCCACGGTACGCAAGCTGTGGGCGGATCCCTCCTGAGCGAGGAGTTCACCCGAGCTCACGGGCGGTCCCCCTGAGCGGGGAGTCCCTCCGGGGTTACGGGAGGTCCTCTTGAGCGGGGAGTCCATCCGGGGTCACGGGCGGTCCTCCTGAGCGGGAAGCCCGCCGAGGGTCACGGGAGGTCGCCGTCCGTGCTCGGGGGCGGGGTCTCCGCCTCCCTGATGCGCCGCTCCCGCCTTCCCCGCGCGATCTCGGTGCCCAGGGCGTCGAGATGCCGGTTCCAGAAGTGCCGGTAGCGGTCGAGCCACAGGTCCACCTCCCGCAGCGGGGCGGGGTCGACGGCGTACAGCCGCCGGGTTCCCTGGGCGCGCACGGTCGCGAACCCGTTGTCGCGCAGCACGCGCAGGTGCTGCGAGACGCCGGGCTGCGAGATCCCGAACTCCTCCTGCACCACGGCGCTGATCTCACCGGCCGCCAGCTCGCCGTCGGCGAGCAGCTCCAGGATCCGGCGCCGGACCGGATCGCCGAGAACGTCGAGCGCGTGCATGGCCTCACTGTCTCAGTATCGACTTATATAAGTAAAGTCTGAATGCGGCGGGGCGGTCCCACCGACCTTAATGTGCCTCCCACCTGGACGAATACGCCGCGGAGTGATCCCATGGAGGGTAAGGGGGAGGATGGCCGGACAGCCGGCATCCTGCTGATCCAGGAGGCCACGATGAAGGCAACCATAGGCGACAAGCTGATCGTGGAGGGCGCCCACAACGGCGCTCCTCGCAAGATCGGATTGATCATCGAGCTGCGCAACGAGGACGGAAGCCCGCCCTACGTGGTCCGCTGGGAGGGCGACGCGCACGAAAGCCTCGTCTTTCCCGGTCCCGACGCCCACGTGATGCCGAGCGTGTCGAGGTAGGACGGATCACGCACCGTGCCGTACCGCCGACCTGCCGTACCCGGGTGCCTGTGACTCCCACCATGCCGCGCGGGCTACGATCGCTGATGTGGAACAGCGCGAATTGGGCAAGACAGGCAGGCAGATCGGCGTCGTCGGGCTCGGCGCGTGGCAGCTGGGCGCCGACTGGGGTGAGGTCGGCGAGGACGAGGCCCTGGCCACCCTCGACGCCGCCGTGGACGCGGGGGTCACCTTCGTCGACACCGCCGACGTGTACGGCGACGGGCGCAGCGAGCAGATCGTCTCGCAGCTGATCAAGGCCAGGCCGGGGCTGACCGTGGCCACCAAGATGGGCCGCCGCGTCGCGCAGGAGCCGTCCGCCTACACCCTGGACAACTTCCGGGCGTGGACCGACCGGTCCCGTGCCAACCTCGGCGTCGACACCCTCGACCTGGTGCAGCTGCACTGCCCGCCCACCGCGGTCTACGCGACGGACAGGGTCTTCGACGACCTCGACACCCTCGTCGAGGAGGGCCGCGTGGCCGCCTACGGGGTGAGCGTGGAGACCTGCGACGAGGCGCTGACCGCGATCGCCCGGCCGGGCGTGGCCACCGTGCAGATCATCCTCAACGCCTTCCGGCTCAAGCCGCTGGAGAAGGTGCTCCCGGCGGCGGCCGAGGCCGGGGTCGGCATCATCGCCCGCGTCCCGCTGGCCAGCGGCCTGCTGTCCGGCAAGTACGACGAGTCCACCGTCTTCACCGCCGACGACCACCGCACCTACAACCGGCACGGCGAGGCCTTCGACGTCGGCGAGACCTTCTCCGGGGTCGACTTCGCCACCGGCCTGGAGGCGGTCCGCCGCCTGGCGCCGCTGGTGCCGCCGGAGACCACCATGGCGCAGTTCGCGCTGCGCTGGATCATCGACCAGCCCGGCGTCTCCGTGGTCATCCCCGGCGCCCGCAATCCCGGGCAGGCCCGCGCCAACGCGGCCGCCGCCTCCGTGGACGCGCTGCCCGAGGCCACCCTGGCGGGCGTACGGGAGATCTACGACGAGCTGATCCGCCCGCAGGTCCACCAGCGCTGGTAGCTCGGTGGCCGGCCCGGCGGAGCTCGAACCAGGACGGATCAGCTCAGGCGGGCCAGCAGCCGCAGGCTTCGCTCCTCCAGGTAGGCGAGGCCGAGCCGCCGGTGCGTCTCGGCCGCCTCGCGGGCGTGCTCACGAGCCCGGCCGGCACGCCCCAGCCGCGCCGCCAGCTCGGCGAGGACCAGGTGGGTGGAGCCCCACGCCGTGCTGCCCGTCCCGGCGACGATCAGCTGGTCGGCGTGCGGGGCGAGCCTGTCGTACAGCTCCTCGGGGTCGGGGACGCCGAGCCCGGCGGCGACCAGGCCCCAGACGGGGATGAGGAAGTCGGAGATCCAGTCGTCCGCGACCTCGGTGCCCCAGCGGGCGACCAGCTCGCGGGCGAGATCCGGACGGCCGGAGTCGAGGGCGGCCAGCACCGCGATCGGGCGCAACGGCGCCAGCGACGGGTCCTCCGCCGAGGCCAGCAGCTCGTCGAGGGTCTCCGCGACCCGGCCGCGCCCCCGGTCGCAGGTGAACGTCGTCAGCAGCAGCCGGAACTCCTGCCCCCAGACACTGGAGCCGTACCCCATTTTCCCGAAACGGGTGACGAGCGACTCCGCGTCCGCCCAGCGGCCTTCGAGGGTGCACCTGGCGGTCTGGGCGATGCGGACCATGGCCTCCAGCTCGGGGCGGCGTACCTCCTCGACCAGGCGCTCGCAGCGGGCCAGGTCGAGATCCCAGCCGGTCAGGTCACCGGCGCGCAGCAGGCAGGCCATCCGGAGGACCCGGGCCACCAGCTCGGTGGCGCGCGGCAGGCGCGGCAGGGCCAGCATCTCCTCCGCGGCCCGCAGCCGCTCGGGGTTGCGGCCGGGCACCCAGCAGGCGAGCAGGTAGTTGTTCAGGGTCCGCGCCAGCAGCGCGGGATCGTCCAGGTCGCGGGCGATCTCCACGGCCCGCGCCGCGTGCCGCTCGCCCTCGGCGCGGCGCGGCCCGTAGTGCAGCTCCACGGCCAAGGTGCCCAGCAGCGCGGCCCGGTCGCGGTCGCCGAGCGGCCCGGCCAGCAGGTCCTCCAGCACGGCGACCATCGCGGCGTCGACCACCCCGTACGGGCGCCACAACCACAGGGCGAGCCCGCCGGCGACGGTCATCGCGGAGATCAGGGCGTCCCTGTCACCCAGCCGCAGGGCCAGCTCGATCGCCTCGTCCACGTCCCGGCGGGCCGCCGTGGCGTCCCCCACCGTGCGGCGGGCCTGCCCCAGCTCGGTCAGCAGCGCGCACCTGGCCCTGCCGCCGCCGCCGGCCGGCAGCGAGTTCAGGGCCAGCTCCCACAGCTCGACGGCCTCGGTGTACGCGAGCTGGGCCGCGGCCCGCCCGGCCGCGCGGGAGGCGTGCTCCACCGCCCTGGACGCGCCGCCGACCCTGGCGGCCGCGGCGAAGTGATGGGCCAGCGTGGCGGGTTCGGCTCCGGGCCTGGTCTCCAGGCACTCGCCCGTACGCAGGTGCAGCCGGGCACGCGCCAGGCGGCCGAGCCCGGACAGCAGCGCGTCGCGCACCAGGGCGTGGGAGAAGCGGTAATCGGGGCCGCCGGGCGGTTCGGCCAGCAGCCCGCTCGCCACCGCCGGTTCGAGCAGGGACATCACCCGCTCGGCGGGGATGCCCGTGACGGCTTCGAGCACGTCGACCTCCACCTCGCGCCCCGTGACCGCCGCCGCCCGCAGCAGCTCCCGCGTCTCCTCGGGAAGCCTGGCCGCCCGGCGTTCGATGACGTCGCGCGCCCCGGCGGGCAGCCCGGCCGCCAGGCAGCGCTCACCCTCGCCCTCACGCAGGCGCAGCAGCTCGCTCAGGTAGAAGGGGTTGCCGCCGGTCCGCTCCAGCAGCACGCCGACCAGCCCCGGATCCTCGGGGATCCGCCGCAGGCGCAGGTACGACGACACGTCCTCCGCGCCGAACGGGGACAGCTCCACGCGCTCGGTCCCCCGCTCCCTGGACAGCGCGCCGAGGGTGTCGCGCAGTCGCGCGGGGTGGTCGCCCGGCTCGGGACGCAGGGTCGCCACCACGAGCACCGGGTGGCGGGCCAGCTCGCCCGCGACGAAGGCCAGCAGGCGCAGGGAGGAGGCGTCGGCCCAGTGCAGGTCTTCCAGAACCACCAGGAGCGGGCCGTCGCCGGAGATCAGTGTCGTCGTCACCCGCTCGTACAGCTCGAACAGCGCGGCGTCGGGGTCGAGGCCGGGACCGCCGCCGGGTGACGCCGCCTCGCCGTGGAGCGGGTTCGCTCCGCCGCACTCGCGCAGCACCTGGGTCCAGGGCCAGAAGGCGGGTGCCGCACCGTCCACGCAGCGCCCCCAGGCCACCCGGAACCCCCGCCCGGCGGCCTCGTCGGCCGCGGCCCGCGCGAGCCGGGTCTTGCCGATCCCGGCCTCCCCGGTCACCAGCAGCACCCCGCCGTCGCCGCGCCGCGCCGAGGCCAGCCGCCCGGCCACCAGGCGCAGTTGCGCCTCCCTGGCGACCAGCGTCTCACCGGCCTCAGGGGCCCCGGCCGCGGGCCGGGCGGCGGGCGTGATCGGGGCCGGTGCGAGCGGGACGGACGCGGCGGGAGACGGGAACGGGCCCGCACCGGCGAGCGGGCCGGGAGCGGTGCCGGGGATCTCCAGCTCGGCGGCCTGCTCGAACACCGCCCGCTCCAGGCTCCGCAGCCGCGGCCCCGGCTCGATGCCGAGGTCGTCGGCCAGCAGGGCGCGGACCCGGCGCAGCGCGGCGAGCGCGTCGGCCTGCCGGCCGGCCCGGTACAGCGCCAGCACCAGCAGCCCCCAGAGCCGCTCCCGGTAGGGGTGGGCCTCGGCGAGGCCCTCCAGGTCCGGCACGCAGGCGCCGCCCTCGCCCAGCGCCAGACGTGCCTCGAACCGGTCCTCCACGGCGGTGGCCCGCAGCTCGCGCAGCCGCGCGACGGCGGGCCGGGCGAACTCCTGACCGGCGAACTCACCCAGCGGCTCACCCCGCCACAGCTCCAGCGTCTCCTCCAGCACCCGGCGCGCCCCGCCGTGGTCGCCGCGCGCCAGTGCCCTGCGTCCCTCCTCCGCGCCCGCCGCGAAGCGCGCCAGGTCGACCTGGCCGGGGACGACGGCCAGCAGGTATCCCGGCTCGCGCGTGAGCAGCACCCTCGGCGGCGTACGCGGCCTGCGGCCGGGCTCCAGGACCCTGCGCAGGTGCGCGATGTAGGCCTGCAGGGTCCTCGTCGCCCCGGAGGGCGGCTCGCCCGCCCACAGCTCGTCGATCAGGCGGTCCAGCGAGACCACCCTGCCCGGCTCCAGCGCCAGCATCGCCACCAGGGCGCGCTGCTTCCTCGTGCCGAGGTCAAGCGGGTGGCCGGCCTCGTCGGCGACCTCCAGCGGGCCGAACAGCCGGAAGGTCAGGCCCGTCGGCATGCGTCCTCTTTCGTCATGGCAGTTCGTCATGGCAGTTCGTGATGGCAGCCGGAAGCCTACGTTCTCCCACCGTCAGTTCCGTGGCCGGCGGACCCGGTGACCGGGCCCGTCCCGGGGTGACCCCGTGCCGAAGGGGGGAGCCTGCCCGCCCGTCGGTGTGCGGACGATCGGCCGCACCGGCTCACCGCGCCACGCGACCCCTCCGCGATCGTCATGCCGAGGGGCGGCGCACTGATCGTTTGAATGTTTCAGCGCTTATTTTCATGCGTTCGAGCAGATTGGTCACCCCCTTTAGTTTGTAGGATTGACAAACTTATTCCGGCTATTTACATTGCGGAAACCGATCTCCCGCACCCGGGAGGTTCGGCCGGGACCGGTCACGAGACACGTCGCGAACGGACTCGGTGCCTCAACGCCTCACCGACCTGACCTCGATCGACCGCTGACAGACCACCGTCGCCGGGGCGCACCGATGTCCTGCGGCAGATGACCGGCCGACCACGAGGAACCGCCCCACCGAACTTCGAGGATGAGAATCGATGGACTCGCGCTCAACATCCCCCCCGCCGTCGAGGACGGTTCGCGGCCCGATTGGTGGGTCTTCCCGCCGCCGCGGCCCTGGTGGTCGCATCCGCCGTGGTGGCGGTGGCGTGGCCGTCGCAGGCGGCCGTCGCGCCGGTCGCGGGTGGTGTGTACACGCTGGCCTCCGGGTCCAGTGGTAAGTGTGTCGATGTGGCCGGTGCGTCGGCCGACAACGGTGCCTTGCTGGTGCAGGTGGCCTGTGATGCGGCCGCCGCCGATCAGCAGTGGAGGGTCGTGGCTCGGAGTGGCGGGTTCAATCTGGTCAATGCCGGTAGTGGCCGGTGTGTGGATGTGCCGAATTCCTCGACGGTCTCGGGTACCCAGTTGCAGCAGTGGGGGTGTGGGGACGGGAGTAAGCCGCAGCAGCAGTGGACCTTCACCGCCTCTTCGGCGGCCTCCGGGAAGTATCTGGTCAGGAGTGTCGTCTCCGGGTTGTGCGTGAGCAACAGGGACGGTTCCACCGCGGGTAACAATCCCGTCGTCGAGGAGAGCTGCTCCGACGTCGCGCGTATGCAGTGGACCTTCAACCAGCTCTCTGGACCCACCCCCACCCCCACCACGGGGACCCCGACGGTGGCCTCCGACGGCACCGGCCGGTACCGGACCGTGCAGGCCGCGATCGACGCGGTGCCGTCGAACAACGGCAGCCGAGTGGTCATCACGATCAAGCCGGGCAGCTACCGGGAGATCGTCAACGTCAACAAGCCCTACGTGACCCTCCAGGGGCTGGGCTCCTCGCCGTCGAACACGCTCATCGTCAACAACCGGTCGGCGTACACCTCCGGCACCTCCGGCAGCTACACGGCCCTGATCTCGGCCCGCGACGTCACCGCCGACAACCTGACCTTCTCCAACGACCTGGACGAGAGCACCATCCCCAGCGGCCACCAGGCCGTGGCACTGCGGCTGGACGGCGACCGCACCACCCTGACGAACGTCCGCGTGCTCGGCGACCAGGACACGCTCCTGGTCAACGACTCGGCCCGCGCGTACGTCAAGAACTCCTACGTCGAGGGCACCGTCGACTTCATCTTCGGCGGCGGCACCATCGTCTTCCACAGCTGCGACATCTACGAGAAGCGCAGCAGCGGCGGCCCCATCACCGCGGCCAGCACCGCGGCGGGCAAGACGTACGGCTACCTGTTCTACAGGTCGCGCGTCACCGGCGCCGCCGCCAACAACACCTCGCTGGGGCGGCCGTGGCGGCCCGACGCGCAGGTGCTGTACCAGGAGTCGACGCTGAGCGCGACGATCGCGACCTCACAGCCCTGGACGAACATGTCGAGCAACACGTGGCAGAACGCCCGCTTCCTCGAATACCGCAACACCGGGGCCGGCGCGACCGTCAACTCCAACCGGCCGCAGCTCAGCGACTCCCAGGCCGCGAACTACACGCCGCAGAGGTACCTGGCCGGCTCGGACGGCTGGAACCCCGCCGGCTGACCGGCGGGCGACGCCGTAATGTCCCCGCCCCCCGGAAGCGGCGGGACACCGCCTGCAACCGGCCCCCACATCCGAGCCTTCTCGTCGGCAAAGGGATGTGACCCCGTCGAGGGCCGGGCCTCTGGAACGAGTTTCCCCGGGCCTGGCCCTCGGTCTTCGGCCGGCCGTCTCGAAGCCCCTGACCTGTACTATTTCTGGTTGCTAGTGCTGGTAGGCGCTTTTATGGGGGTTTCGTGTCCGTTTACGATAAGTCAGATTCGGCCTTCGATGACGATCCGGTGGCCGCTCTGGAGGCGGCCTCCTGGGCTCTGGCCGCCGTGATCGGGACGATGCGCGACGCGTTGACGGCCCCGCTGGCCGATGTTCTGGCCGCCGCCCCGCAACGGACCGCCGTGCTGGAGGCGGCCGGGCTGGTGGAGCGGAACGGGGACGAGCTCACCCCGCATCCGTCGCTCCGCCCCGGCGAAGGCCCGACGGCTCGAAGCGCGGGGGAGGCGAAGCTGAGTTCGCTGCGCCAGGCCGTCGCCGCCGCGGCACACGAGGGGAACGACGTCGCGGGCGGCGGCTGGGCCGACCAGGACGACGAGGTCCTGCTGAACCAGGGAAGGGCCTCCGCCGCGACCGGCCGCGCGCTCGCCACGAGGGTCGTCCCCCGGCTCACCGGCCTGGCCGACCGTCTGGACGTCGCGGGCAGCCGCATCCTCGACGTCGGAACCGGGGTGGCGGCGATCGCCGTCGCCCTGGCCCAGGAGTTCCCCCGCGCCCACGTCCTCGGCATCGACATCCTGGACCGCGTCCTGGATCTCGCCCGCGTCGAGATGGCCAAGGCCGGAGAGGCGGCCGAGCGCGTGTCGCTACGCCGGCTGGACGTCGCCGAGGTGGCCGAGCACTCCGCCTACGACCTCATCTGGCTGCCCGCGCCCTTCCTGCCGGAAGCGGTGCTGAACGCCGCCCTGCCCCGAATGGCCGACGCCCTCCTCCCCGGGGGATGGATCGTCGTGGGAACCAACCCGGCCTCCCAGGACCCCCTGCGGCAGGCGGTCGGCCGGTGGACCGCCGTCCGTAACGGTGGCAACACCTACGACACGGACCGCATGGCCGAGGTCCTGGCGTCGTCGGGACTCCAGGAGGTCCGGAGCTTCCCCACCGTCAAGGGGGGCCCGGTGCTCGTGGCCGCCCGCCGTCCGTGCGGCTGACGGCATCCCCTTTCCTTAGCCGCCGAGGGCCGGCGAGGCCCGGTTCCTGAGCCGATCCCGATGGATCGGCGGTCCGTCCGGCGGCCGAAGAGCCGCCTGGATCCTCGCCGCCGGAGTCTCGCGCCGTTCGGTGCCCGACCTCAGCCCGACCTCAGCTCGATCCCAGCCCGGCTGTCCGACAGTGGACACGACGAAAGGGAGAAAAACCATCATGACGATCGGGAACGACCTGCGGCGCGCGGTCCGGGGGCCGGTGCTGGCGGCCGGCGACGAGGGGTTCGAGCGGGCCGGGCGGGCGTGGAACCTGGCGGTCGACCAGCCGGTGCTGGCGGTTGTCGAGGCGGAGGACGCCGACGACGTGGCCGCGCTGGTCACCTGGGCCCGCCTGGCCGGGCTGAGCGTGACCGCCCAGCCCCTGGGACACGGCGCGAGCGGCGACGTGGAAGGGACGATCCTGTTGCGCACCGGGCGGCTGGGCGGGGTGGACGTGCGGCCGGAGCGGCGCACCGCACGGGTCGGGGCGGGGGTGAGGTGGAGCGAGGTGCTGGCCGCCGCCGGACCGCACGGGCTGACGGGGCTGGCCGGCAGTTCCTCGGGGCCCAGCGTGGTGGGCTACACCCTGGGCGGGGGCCTGAGCTGGTTCGGCCGCCGCCACGGCTTCGCCGCCGACGGCGTGCGCGCCTTCGACGTGGTCGGCGCCGACGGCGCGCGGGCCACGGTCGGTGCCGCGTCCGACGCCGAGCTGTTCTGGGCGCTGCGCGGCGGAGGCGGCGACTTCGCCCTGGTGACCGCCGTCGAGTTCGACCTGCACCCGGCGCCGCGCCTGTACGGGGGGCGCGTCCTGTGGCCCGGCGAGAGCGCCCCGCGCGTGCTCCAGGCGTTCCGGGAGATCACCGCCGACGCCCCCGAGGAGCTGAGCGTCTGGTTCGATCTGCTGCGCCTCCCCGGGGCGGCGCCCACGGTCGCCGTGGACGTGACGTTCCTGGGCGAGACGGGGGAGGCGCAGGACCTGCTGCGCCGCCTGGACAAGATCGACGGAGTGATCTCCGACAGCCGGGGCCCGCTGCCGGTGGCCGAGCTGGGCTCCATCTGCGCCGAGCCCGTCGCCCCCGGAGCCGGGCTGAACCGGGGGGAACTGCTGACCGGCCTGGACGACGCGGTCGCGGCGGCGCTGCTGGCCGCGCCGATCGACCCGCTGCTGAGCGTGCAGATCCGTCACCTCGGCGGCGCCCTGTCCCGCCCGGCCCGGGACGGCGGCGCCTGCGGGCACCTGGCCGAGCCCTACCTGCTGGGCATGTTCGGCCTCGCGCCCTCGCCCGAGGCCGCCGCCGCCGTACGGGCCCGCCAGGACGAGATCGCCGCGGCCCTGGTCCCGTGGACCAGCGGGCGCAAGCCCTACACCTCTCTGAGCCCCGGCGAGCGGGCCGCGTCCGCGTTCCCCGCCGACGTGCTGGCCCGGCTGCGCGACGTCAAGCGCTCCCGCGACCCGCACGGCCTCATCCGCGCCAACTACCCGGTGTCGCGCTGAGCGTCCGATCCGCTGTCCGCTGTCCGCTGTCCGGTGTCCGGTGTGCGGTGTGCGCTGTCCTGGCCGGGAACGCGGGCGGCGACCTAGTGTGGAGCCGTGCAGGGACTACTGCTGAGGCTGTCGGCGCTCGATTCCGACGCGGAGAGCGCCGTCCGCGTCATCGCCTACTTCGACGTGCTGGTGCGAAACCACGCCGGCGTCCCGGCGCTGCTCCAGGCCACCGCGCGCCTGGCGCAGTGCCCGGTCGGGCTCGTCGACGCGGTCACCGGCAGGCGGGCGCGGGTCGTTCCCGGCGGGGCGCCCGAGCCGTGCGAGGAGCCTCCCGGCCCGGCGATCCGCCGTCAGCTCGGCTCGGCGCTGGGCGCCGTGTGGATGGAACGCGAGGGGCGGGCGCACGGCCTCGACGAGATCGTCCTGGAGCGCTTCGCGGGCGCGGCGGAGGTCATCCTGGAGCGGGCCGCCGCCCAGGCCCAGGCCGGCACCGACCCCGCCCTGGTGGAGCTGGTCCTGTCGGCCGACGTCGGCGAGGCCGAGCGGGCACGCGCCCTGCGGCTGCTCGGCTTCGGTCCAGCCACCCCCCTCCAGGTGCTCGCCGTCCTGGCCGACGACGATCGGGAGGGACGCGACGGGGCCGCCGTGGCCACCCGGCTGCGGGTCGCCGACCGCCACGTCCGCGCCGCCCTGCTGGGTGACACCGTGGCGCTGCTGGTCAGTCCCCCGATCGACGGGCCGGGCGAGCTGCCCGGGGTACCGGACACCTGGCGCGTCGGCGTCGGGCCGGAGACACGCGGGGCCGGGGCCGCCGAATCCTGGGCGGCGGCCCGCACCGCCCTGCGCTTCACCGGCCCGCACCCGGCGGATCGGGTGGTCGACTGGACCGGTCTCGGCGCGCTGGCCCTGTTCGCCACCCACGTGCCGGACGAGGAGATCGCCGCCCTGGCCGACGTGCGAGCCGTCGAGGAGCTCTCCCGGCGGCCGTACGGCACCGAGGCGCTGGAGGCGGTGCGCGCCCTGTGCGCGGAGGGGACGGTCCGCCGGGCCGCGGTCGCCGTGCACCTGCACCACAGCTCGCTGGCCGCGCGCATCGCGCGGGCGGAGGCCGTTCTCGGCTTCTCCCTCGCCGACTCCGCGGGCCGGCTCCGGGCTCACCTGGCCATGCGGCTGGTGCGCCTGCGTCCCGCCGTCAGCGAGGCGGGGTCCGGCGCGGCGCGACCGTCCGTTCGGCGGCGGCCCGGCGGCTGATCTCCGCGTTTCGGGGATCGGCCCGTTCCGATTCCGGGGCCGGGAAAGCGGGACGGACGGGGCAGGCGAGATGGGGAAAGGGTTGCCGGGATTTTCGGTCCCGGAACAATTCCCTTCACCGGTTCTCCCGGGCTTCCCGGCATTCCGGCTTCCCGGTGGGAGCCCGCCGAGGTTCGGTCCGTTAAGTGAAATATAGGAAGTCCCTTTAATGTGACATTTATCCTTTGGTGCGCTTTTGTTGAGTTGGTGAACCGGTCACCGGGCCGGGCCCGCCCAGGTGCGGGCGCGCGCCTCGCGCAGCCGCCTCTCGGCCGCCGTGCGCTGCGTCGCGGACTCCTCCCGCTCCAGCCGCTCCCGTGCGTACAGGCGCAGCCAGTCGGCGATCAGGTAGACCGGAGAGGGCCGGGACTCCGCGGTGACCACGTGGGCCTCGACGAACCTGTCGGCGACGCCCGCGGCGAGCCGTACGTCGGAGCCGAGCAGCGCCGCCAGGTCGTCGACGGTGAACTCGCCGGTCGGCAGCGCGCCCAGGCGCCGCAGCGAGGCCCACAGGTCAGGCCCGAGGTCGCGCTCGTAGGTGGCCGCGCACGCGCGCATCGACAGGTCGTCCACCGACAGCGCGTCCAGCAGCGAGTGCTCGTCGGCGAGGCGGTCGGCGAACAGGGGGAGCAGGACGTGCCGGGAGGCGGCCAGCCGCGCTCCGGCGATGCGGACGGCGAGGGGCAGGTTGCCGCAGGTGGCGACCACGCGCAGGGCCGCCGCCGGGTCCGCGTCGACGCGCTCCGCGCCGGCGGTCCGCCGCAGCAGCTCGACGCCCTCCCCGGGGGTGAAGCCCTCCAGCGCCACGTGGTGCGCCGACTCCAGGGCGCTCAGACGCCTCCTGCCGGTGATCAGCACCCCGTTGTCGCCGGTGCCGGGCAGCAGGGGCCGTATCTGTGCCGCGCTCGACGCCTCGTCGAAGATGAGCAGGATGCTGCGCTCCGCGAGCCAGGCCCGGCAGGCGGCGACCCGCTCGCCGGCCCGGCGCGGCGGGTCGCCGTCGAAGCCGCAGGTGCGCAGGATCTCGGCCAGCACGTCGGGAACCGAGCGCTCCCGGCCGCCCGCCGTGCGCAGCCGTACGAAGAGCTGCCCGTCGGGGAAGCGCTCGCGGAGCAGGTGGGCGGCGTGCACCGCCAGTGCCGTCTTGCCCGCTCCCGCCGGACCGGAGATCACCACCGGGGGGCTGTGCCGGCGGTCGCGAAAGACGTCGAGGACCTCCTGGACGGTCTCGCGGCGGCCGGTGAAGTCGGCCAGGTCGCGGGGGAGCTGGCTGAGGTGGGCGATCACGTCCTGGCCGCCGCCGGTCGAGGAGGGCGACCTGAGTACGACCGCGCCGCCGCGCCGCGGGCCGCCGAACAGCGTGGTGCCGAGGTGCTGCGAGCCGCCGGAGAACGGGCTGTCCAGGGACGGGGCGCCCGCGAGGATCGCCCGGTAGAGCCGTTCCAGGACGGGACTGGGCTGCAGCCCGAGATCCCGGGCCAGCGTCTGGCGCATGTCCTCGTACTTCGCCAGGGCCTCCGACTGCCGCCCGCAGCGGAACAGCGCGATCATCTGCGTGCTGCGCAGCCGCTCCCTGAGCGGATGGCTGCGGACGTTCTCCTCCAGCGAGTCGATGATGTGGGCGTGGTGGCCGAGGATGAGCTCCGCCTCCGCCCAGTCCTCGTAGACCGACATGCGCTCGCTGTGCAGCCGCGAGAGCTCGTCGCTGATCAGCGGCACCTGCGCCATGTCGGGCAGGGGGTCGCCCCGCCAGAGTTTCAGCGCCTCGTGAAGCGAGCCCACCGCCTTGGTGATCTCGCGGTCGCGCAGGTACTGGCGGCCCCTGCGGGCCAGGGTCTCGTAGACCAGGATGTCGAGGTGCTGCGGGCCGAGCCGCAGCTGGTAGCCGGGGGGACGGTAGGTCAGCCGGTCGCGGTTGGCCGTCCCGAGCACGTTCTTGCGCAGCGCGGACACGTAGACCTGGACGTTCTTCAGGGCGGTCCGGGGCGGCTCCTCGCTCCACGCCGCCGTGCTGAGCTGGTCCACCGGCACGATCCTGTTGGCGTGGCAGAGCAGCAGGGACAGGAGCACACGTTGTTTGAAGGGCCCGAGCGGGACCAGGCCGCCGTTGCGGCGGGCCTCGAGAGGGCCGAGCACGGCGAAGGTGGTTTCTCCCGCCTCTGCCTCCTCGCGCACTACGGTTGCACCCACGGGGGAATTCTCCATTGACTGTTCAGGCGATTTCGGAAGGTTAACCGGGTTATGTCGAGGCGGGCTTACAGAATTGTCATGATATATGCGCTTTAGTATTAGTAAATGGGTGAATTCTGCCTGAATTGGTCAGCTCTGGTTGTCAACCAGGAGCTCGTGAAGCGAGCCGATCAGACGCAGTCCGGCCTGTCGCCTTCCCGCGCTCCCACTGGCCAGCGTGGAGACGATGGACACGAGGTCGCCGAACTCGGCTCCGGTGCCGTCCAGGACCCGCCGGGCGTAGCGGTTGCGCTGCACGATCCGCAGCGCCGCCGACGCCTGCGAGGCGAAGAGCGTCAGCAGCGCCAGCTCGTCGATGCTCGCCCGCGCCTGCGGGTGGGGGTCCAGGACCTCCAGCACCCCCAGCGCCTCGTCGTCGTGGATGAGCGGCACCGCCATGAGCCCGCCCGGCACGTACGCGGTCGACTCGGCGATGTCGCGGGCGAACACGGTGCTGGCCGAGAGGTCGTCGACGATCAGCGCGTCCCTGGCGTTCAGCACCCACCCGGCGATGCCCCGCGTGGCGGGGAAGCGCCGCCCGACGAGCACCTGCTCGCCCTCGCCGGAGACCGCCTCGAAGACGAGGTCTCCGTGCTCCTCGTTCACCAGGAAGATCGAGCTGGCCTTGGCGCCGAAGATCACGCGCGCCGTGTCGACGATCGACTGGAGCAGGAGCCGGTGTTCCCTCTCCGAGCCGGCGACCGCGGCCGAGATGGCCGCGACCATCTCACCGTTCCCTGTCATCGGGCCTCCTCACGTTCTGAGCGGTCAGGTACATGACGGTCTTCACCTGGAAGGGCGTCAACCCCGGATGCTTGCTCAGGATCAGCGCGCACCGGGCCGCGACATGGGGGGTGGCGAAGCTGTTGCCGGTGCACCGGGTGCGCCCGCCGCCGGGCCAGGCCACCTCCACGTCGGATCCGTGGGCGAAGAACTCCACGGGTGGACGGGGGTTGTAGAGGATCAGGCCGGGATCGTCCTCGGCGTGGCTGCCCACGGAGATCACCGACGAGAACCGCCAGGGAAAGCTCTCCACCGGCAGGTTGTGCGCGGACGCCACGAGCACCGTCCGCCGGAAGTAGGCGAGGTCGCCGAGCTCGCGCAGCGGCTCGGCCAGGTGTTTTCTGTTGGTCGACAGGCTCAGGCTCACCACGTCGAACTCCTGCTCGATGGCCCAGCGGAGCCCGGTGACGAGGGCGTCGCCCGTTCCCGAGAAGCCCGCTCCCAGCACCTGGACGCTGTGCAGCTCGCACCCGGGCGCGACCGAGCGGATGATCCCGGCGCACGCCGTCCCGTGCCCGCAGCTGTCGGCGCCGTCGCTCTCCCGCACGACGGCCCTGCCGTCCGGGCCCGTCACCACGGCGTGGGTCGCGTGCACCGGGGCGAGCATCGGATGCTCGCGGTCGACCCCGCTGTCCACGACGCAGACCCGCACGCCGCGCCCGGTGGCGCCGTGCCACGCCCACTCCGGGGTGACGGCGGCGTTGCCCGCGGCGGACATGGTGATGTCGTCCTCGGCGCCGAGCCGCCAGGTGAGGTCCGAATTGGTGGTCATCGTCGTCCCGCCGCCCATCCCTTGCCGACCAGATGCCCCTTGGCCGCGAACTCGGCCGCCGCGCCGCGCGCCGCCGCCCCGCTCTCCTCGTGCGCCCCCAGGAGGGCGAGGCTGCGGGCGTTGCCGAGCAGCACGGTGGCGCGGCAGGCGGGGGAGTCGGTGCCGCGGGCCTCGCGCAGGGCCAGGTCCATGAGCTCGCGGGAGGGGTTCTCGGCCCCCCGGGCGGCGAGTACCTCGGCCCGGATCGCGTGCAGCTCGGCGGTGTTCATCGGCGCGTCCCCCGGCGAGCCCGCGAGGGCCGTGCTCGCCCACCGCTCGGCCCCGGCCGGGTCCCCCCTGCGCAGCAGCGTGCCGGCCAGGTCGCGCGAGGCGGTGACCAGGAGCTGGGCGTCGCCGAGGGCCTCGGCCCTGGCACACGCCCGCAGCAGCAGGTCCTCGGCGACGTCCCAGCGCCCGGCCAGCGACTCGACGGCCGCGGAGAAGATCGGCATGAACGCGTCGGCGTAGGCGTGCCGGAGGTCGGCGAAGGACTGCTCGGCCGCCGCGAGGGTGGCCCTGGCCTCGTCGAACTTTCCCCGCGTGGCCAGCAGGACCGCCAGCGGGCAGCGGACGACCGCGCGCACGGCCCCGCGGTCCCTGCCGTGGGTGGCCAGCAGGTCGCGGCACCGGGAGATGGCGACGGGGGCCGGTTCGGGGCCGAGCCAGAGGGAGGCGGCCATGTTGCCCAGGATCGTCGCGCGTTCCAGCTCGGCGTCGGACCGCACGGCGTGCTCCAGGGCGCGCTGCAGCATCCCCCTCGTCTCGGCGAACCTGCCGCGCCCCTGGGCCTCCTGGGCGACCAGGGTCCAGGCCCTGGCCAGCCCCAGGTCGTCGCCGGCCACCTCGAAGACCGGGATGGCCTGGCGCGCGACCTCGAAGGAGCTCGCGGGATCGAAGTGGCTCAGGTAGAGCGAGGCGTGCGCGGCCACCAGCGCGTCCGCGTCGCCCGTCGCGCGCTCCAGCACCTCGGTGAGCAGCAGCCGCCCCCGCTCGACGTCGCCCAGGGTGATCGCGGTCTCCGCGACGCGCCCGCTGACCTGCGGCCAGCCGGGATGGGCGGGCCCCAGCAGCTCCGCACCCCTGCTGAGCAGCTTCTCCGCCCTGGACAGGTCACTCCTGCGCAGTGCGAGAGTGCCCGCCCCGGACAGCCGTGCCGCGGCCGCGCCGCGCAACCGCACGGTGTGCTCGTCGGGAGGGCCCAGGTCGGCGCGGTGCCGGTAGGCCTGCTCCAGGTGTGTGCCGACGGCCTCGTCCCCGCCCTCTCCCGCGGCCAGCCAGTCGGCGAACCGCTCGTGCAACTCGGCCCGCCGGCGCTTGGCCATGCCGCCGTACACGACCTCCTGGATGAGGCCGCTGGCGAACCGGAACGTCGCCTCGGTGCGGTGCTCGACGAAGGACTTGCGCCCGAGCTCCTCCAGCAGCTCGCCCGGCTCGCCGGTTCCCGAGACGGCCCGCAACTGCTCGACGCTGAACTCCCTGCCGACCACGGTGGCGCACTCCAGCATCGCCCTGGCATCGGGCCCGAGCCGGTCGACGCGGGCCGCGATGAGCGCGTGCACGGTCAGCGGCAGGCCGTGCGGCTCCCCGCCGTCACCGAGCATGGCCACGAGCTGCTCCAGGTACAGGGGATTGCCCTCGGCGCGCTCGGCGATCCGCTCCAGCAGGGCGCCGTCGTGCGCCGTCACCTCGGCCAGCTCGGAGACCAGGATCCGCGAGTCGGCCGGCCCGAGCCGGGGCAGGGCCAGCCGGGAGGCGGGCTGCCAGCCCGGCATGCGGTCGAACAGGTCGGAGCGGGCCACGCACAGCACCATCACCGCGGCGTCGCGCAGCTCCTCCGCGAGCTCGCCGAGCATGTCGAAGACCGGGCCGCCGGCCCAGTGCACGTCGTCCAGCACGATCAGCACGTACGTGGAGCGCCCGAGGCTCTCCAGGACGCTGCGCAGGGCCCAGGAGGTCTCCCGGTGGGAGGGATTGGGCGTGCCGTCCTTCAGGAGGCCGCCGCGGAGCACGGCCAGGGCCTCCGGGTCGGGCGTGCCCACCGTCACCAGATCGCGCACCGCGTCGGCCACCCCGAGCAGCGTGCCCCCCGCGCCGTACGGGCGGCAGCGGCCGGAACCGACGAGGACGCCCCGCCGCCCCGCGCGCTCCGCCCACAGCCGCGCCAGCCGGGTCTTTCCCACCCCGGCCTCGCCGTGCAGGGTCACGATGCGGCAGTGGCGCCGGCTGATGATCCCGTCCAGGGTGCGGTCCAGCTCGTGCAGCGGCTCCCGCCTGTCGACGAACGGGACGTCGAACCGCCGGATCACCGCGGGGTCGTCGGAGCGCATCGAGTCCAGCCGCCAGGCGGTGACCGGATGCCGCTTGCCGCGCAGCACCAGGGGCCCGACCGCGACGCCCACCGCGGAGGGGCCGACCAGGCGCCACGTCTCGGGCCCGAGCAGGATCTCCCCCGACCCGGCGAGCTGCTGGAGCCGGGCGGCGGCGTTCACCGCCTCGCCCGCGACGAGCGCCTGATCGCCGTGGGCGTGGCCCGAGGTGACGACCTCGCCGGTGTTGACGCCGATGCGGGCCCTGAGCCGGATCCCCAGGTCACGTTCGAGGTCGTCGTTGAGGCCTTCGAGCGCCGCCCGCATGTCCACCGCCGCGCGGGCGGCGCGCAGCGCGTCGTCCTCGTGCAGCTCCGGGACACCGAAGACGGCCATGACGGCGTCGCCGATGAACTTCTCGACGGTGCCGCCGTGCCAGGCGAGCTGGTCGCGCATGAGCGTGAAGTAGCGGATCAGGACCGCGCGGAGCGACTCGGGGTCGAGGTGCTCGCTCAGCGCGGTGGACTCGGCCAGGTCGCAGAAGACCACCGTGACGATCTTGCGCACCTCCGCCGCCATCGGCGCGGCGAGGCGCGTGCCGCACGACGGGCAGAACCGGGGCCGCCCCGGTGTCTCGGCCAGGCAGGAAGGGCATCGCATGATCGTCCCCGATCAGAACAGGAGTCCGCCGACGATGTGGGCCTCGACCTCGGGGGCGCCGTCCCTCAGCCGCTCGTGGATGGAGGCCAGGAGCGCGACCTCGGCCTCGCTCAGCGAGAGGACGACCTCGCGCTGCTCGGGGCTGACGAGGGTGAGGTCGATCCCCGCGCGGGCCAGTTCGTGAACAGGGTCAAAGGTCATGTTCCCTCTCAGGGTGGCCGAGTGACACGAGATCGTCGTAGGGAGGGCATCCGTACCGCCTGGCGAACCCCGGCCCGCCGCCGGCCAGCTGCAGGCCGAGGACCTGCCGCTCCATGAAGGCGGCGGCGGGCGTCCGCGCGGGAGGCGGCACGTCCAGCGTCCGGCAGGTCTCGCAGTACCCCCGCCCCGGCGGGGCGCCGGCTAGCCACAGCGGGCCGTACGTTCTCAGGGCGCGCAGCACGCCGGACTCCAGGCAGCGCCGCCTGACCGTGGCCCAGTCGTCGGTGCCCGCGTGTCCCAGGCGCAGGTGGCCGGGGACGGGACGGTGGTCGACGACGTCCTGGTTGCAGCACGCGGTGATCGTCCCGTCGAACCCGACGGTCGGCCAGGCGGCCATCGCGCACGGCAGCGCGCTCCCGGCGGTTCCGGCTCCGGTTCCGGTGGGCGGGCCGGCCTCGGAGGCCGTCACCGCCCCGGCGGTTCCGAAGGCCCCGGTGGTTCCGGTGGTTCCGGCGGGCGCGGGGAGCCCGGCGCGCGGGGCGGTCCCGGCCGGTGCGGCGGGGAGCGAGGGCGTGCCGGGCGCGACGGCGCGGGCCCGGCCGACGGGTTGCACCCGGCCCACCAGCATCGGCACCCGGTCGCCGAACTCCCGCCGGATCGCCGCGGTGACGTCGCGCAGGTAGGGGTCGCCGGGCCCGGTCCCCGTGACGTGGAAGCTGAGGTCCTTGCCCCGCGCCAGCAGCGCCCGCATGACCGCGAAGACGCTCTCCCTGGGCACCTCCTCCTCGTGGAAGGCGTCCAGGCTGGCGGAGAAGTGGTCGGCCGCGTCGATCGCCCCGGCGATCGCGGGAGGGATCCGGAGCGCCTCGCCGGCGGCGGGGGGCACCCGGGGGGCGAAGAACATGCCCGACAGGATCATCGTCCTGGCACCGCCGCGGGCGGCGGCCTCGGCCAGGGAACGGGCCAGGCGCGGCCGGAGCAGCGGCTCGCCCCCGGTGAGCATGACCAGCCGCGGCCCGTCCCCCCGCGCGAACGTCCCGGCGAAGCGCTGGAACATCTCCCCGGGGTGTTCCTCGGAGGCGGGCAGCGAGCCGGTCGAGCAGTGGCGGCAGCGCAGCGGGCACCGCCGGGTGATCGCCATGAGCACCGCGGCGGCGGGTACGGGGCGCAGCGCCAGGATGTCCTTCAGGTGCACGAGAGCACCCCGGCGGGCTCGCCGGCCAGCTCGCGCAGCAGCTCGGCCGCCGCGCGCACGGTGTGCAGGGCGCTGGTCCCGACGGCGGCCTGCCGCTCCCGCACCACCGGCAGGCCGTCGAGCATCCGGTCGAGGTCGTCGCGGTGCCCGGGGTCCAGCGCGGCGTGCCGCCACAGCGTGCGGAACGCCGCCCGCGGGTATCCCGTGCTCCGCTCGATGTGCTCGAGCAGGGCGGGGGAGGGGGCCTCGCCCTCAAGGACCGCGATGTACCCGAGCAGGGCGACGGGATGGTGGTGCAGCACCCAGTAGTACTGGGCCCCGACGAGCCCCGCCACCGACGGGGGCGGCGTGCCGCGCGGCGCGTCCCCGCCCGAGGGGTCGATCAGCGCCAGGTCCTCCAGCAGCCAGTCGTCGTGACCGGCCTCCTCCTCCGCGTGCCGCTCCAGGTATCGGGCCAGCTCCGTCTCGCCCAGCTCCGCGGACCTGGCCGCCGCGACCCGCAGCAGCGGCACCGACGCCCTGATGACCATGTGCATCGCGCACAGGTAGTCGCGGTAGCGCCGTCGCGGGTCGGAGGCCCGCCACAGCGAGCTTCCCGCGCTCCGGAGCGCGGGGCCGGTCAGGTCGATCTTCGCCCGCAAGGTGATGCTGGGGGGTGTCATCGGGCTCCCGTCGTCTGAACGAAGTGTCGGCTCGGCCGGTTGGATAACGGTTGGGACCCGGTATGGAAATGCCTGGTGTCACCCCTGGCCAGGGGTGCCGCGACGTCTCAAACCGGAATCCAACCGTCACCAAGGCGCGACTTAACCGGGCGCTCCCACACTGGGCGCCACGTGCCGAAGAGGGAGCCGGACATGGCGGACGTCGCGGTCGAGACCAGCGAACTGCGCAAGACCTACACGAGCTCGTCCGGGGTGACCGAGGCGGTGGCCGGGCTCACCCTGCGGGTGCGAGGGGGCGAGCTGTTCGGCCTCCTCGGGCCCAACGGGGCGGGGAAGACGACGACGATCGGGATGCTCACCACCAGGATCGCCCCGACGGGCGGCACGGCCAGGGTGGGGGGCGCGGACGTGGTGCGCGACCCCATCGCGGTCAAGCGCCGCATCGGCGTCGTGGCCCAGTACAACAACCTCGACCGGCAGCTCACCGCGAGCGAGAACCTGGAGTTCCGCGGCCGCTACGCCGGGCTGCCCGCGCGGGAGGCCAGGCGGCGGGCGGCCGAACTGCTGGAGCGGTTCGGCCTGGGCTCCCGGGCCGGAGCCAAGATCACCGAGATGTCGGGCGGCCAGGCGCAGCGCATCATGATCGCGCGGGCGCTGATGCACCGGCCGGACATCCTCTTCCTCGACGAGCCCACCTCGGGCCTGGACCCCCAGACCCGGGTGAACCTGTGGGACATCCTGCGGGAGATCCGCGACGCGGGTCAGACGGTCGTCCTGTCGACCCACTACATGGAGGAGGCCGAGGAGCTCTGCGACAGGGTCGCGATCGTCGACCACGGGAAGGTCCTGGCCTGCGGGACGCTCGCCGAGCTCAAGGCGTCCACCAGCCTGCGGACCGTGCTGACCCTGACCTACGACGGCGACCCGGAGAAGATCGTCACGCAGGCCGGGCAGCTGGCGGGCGTCGCCGACGCCGAGGTCACCGACAACAGGCTGCGCGTCTTCACCCCGGCCCCGGAGGGCGTCCTGGCCCTCCTGGTGAGCATGGGCCAGGACGCCGGGCTGGCGCTGGAGGACGTCAGGGTCGTCCGGCCCAGCCTCGAAACCGTGTTCCTCGCCCTGACCGGACGGGAGTACCGGGATTGACCGCCTCCCCGCGGAGAACCCTCCGAACCACGCGGGCACCGCGCCGCGCCTCCGTCCCTGAGCCGAGGCCCGGGGGCTCCACGCACAAGGAGATTCGATGACGGCATCGACCATCGCGCCCCCGGCCGTGTCACGCGGCTACGCGCGCACCTTCGGCGCGCTGCTCGCCCGCGACCTCCGGGTGCTGCGGCGGGACCTGCGCTCCTTCATGGCCCGCACCGTGGTCCAGCCCGTCCTGTTCATCTTCGTCTTCGCCGTGGTCCTGCCGAGGATCGGGTACGGGGCGGGCCAGGGGCTCTCCGCGGACGGGCGCGCGGAGACGTTCACCACGATCCTGGTCCCCGGCCTGGTCGCCTCCGGCATCGTGCTCCAGGGCATCTTCGCCGTGACGACCCCGCTGGTCATGGAGCTCTCGTACACCAAGGAGATCGACGACAGGGCGCTGGCCCCGATCCCCGTCTGGGTCGTCGGCGTCGAGAAGATCGTCGCGGGCGCGATCCAGGGGGTGATCGCGGCGGTGGTCGTCTTCCTCGCCGTGCTGTTCGTGCACGCGCCGGGCGAGGCCCCGAACATCGACTTCGGGCGCTGGCCGCTGCTGGTCGCGGTCCTGCTGCTGTCGTCCCTCCTGACGGCCTGCATCGGCCTGCTCATCGGCACGCTGCTCCCGCCCCAGCAGCTCAGCACCCTGTTCGCGATCTTCATCGTCCCGCTCATGATGCTCGGCTGCGTGTACTACCCCTGGGCCGCGCTGGAGGCGATCCCGTGGCTGCAGACGGTCGTCCTGGCGAACCCGCTCGTCTACGTGAGCGAGGCGCTGCGCGGCGCGCTGAGTCCCGCCGTCCCGCACATGCCCGAGGCGGTCGCGCTGGCCGTCCTCGCCGTGGGAACACTCGTCACGGGCGCGCTGTCGCTGCGGTCGTTCTCCCGGCGTCTGGTGGCCTAGCGGTGGGCGGAGATCTGCCCCGGGACTGGTCCGGCGACCCCGTCGGCCGCGACACCGAACTCGCCGACCTGCGCGACCTGCTCGGTTCGGCGCGGCTGGTCACGCTCACCGGCGCGCCGGGGGTCGGCAAGACCCGGCTGGCGCACGCGTACACCCGCGCCTGGGCCGACGCCTATCCGGGCGGCGTCTGGTTCCGCGACCTGACCGCCGGCTTCGGCGGCCCCGCCACCCCCACCCCCGCCCCCGCCCCCACCGGCATCGGCCTCGGCCTCGGCATGGCCGCCACCGGCCTCGCGGAGCTCGCGGATCTCGGCGTCGTCCCCGGCGAGGGCCCCTCGCTGCTCGTGCTCGACACCTGCGAGCGCGTCGCCGACCGGTGCGCCGTGATCGTCCCGGAACTGCTCGGCACCTACCCGGGGCTCGGCGTGCTGGCCACCAGCAGGGAGCCGCTGGGCGTCCCCGGTGAGGTGACCCGCCGCCTCGCCCCGCTGGACGTGGCGCTGTCGGCCCGCCTGTTCGCCGAGCGCGCCGCCGCGCAGGGGCGGCCCGCCACCCCGGAGACCGCGGACGCGGTGCGGGAGATCTGCCGCCGCCTCGACGGCCTGCCGCTGGCCGTCGAGCTGGCCGCGGCACGCTCGATCATGCTGTCGCCGGCGCAGATCGCCGAGCGGCTCGACGACCCGCTCCGGCTGCTGGCCGGGGGAAACCGCACCGCCCACCCCAGGCACAGGTCGCTGGAGGCGGCGATCGGCTGGAGCCACGAGATGCTGCCCGGCGGCGAGCGGCTGCTGCTGCGCAGGCTCGCGGTGTTCGAGGACGGGTTCGTCATCGACGACGTGGAGGGGATCTGCGCGGGCGCGGGCATCAGGCCGGACGCCGTCGTCGACCTCCTGGGCATGCTCGTGTCCAGGTCCCTCGTCGAGTGCGACACCAGCGGCGCCGTGACCCGCTACCGGCTGCTGCGGGTCGTGCGGGCCTACGCCCGGCAGGAACTGCGCGCCGCCGACGAGACCGAGCCCGTGCGGGCGCGCCACGCCGAGTACTACGCGGCGCTGGCCGAGCGGGCGGCGGAGGCGCTCGGCGCGGGTGCCGCCGCGCCGCACCTGGAGCGCATCGAGGCCGCCTACGCCAACATGCGGGCGGTGCTGCGCTGGTGCACCTCCGGAGGGCCGACGATGGTCGGGGCCAGGCTGGCGAGCGCGCTGGAGACGTACTGGATCCTGCGGGGCCGCCCGCGCGAGGGGCGCGGCTGGATCTCCTCGCTGGTCTCCGCGGGCGGCGTGGTCCGCGGAGAGGTACTGGCCGCAGCGGAGCTGAGCGGCGCGGTGCTCTCCTGCGCCCTCGGGGAGTACGCCGACGCCGCGGACGCCTGCCGCCGGGCGCTGGTCATGTTCCGCGAGCTGGGGGACGAGGCCGGGCAGACGCGGGCGCTGGCGGTGCTGGCGGGCCTGCGGACGATGGGCGAGCCCGCGTCCGCAGGCCCCACCCTCACCGAGCTCGCCGCCCGGGGCAAGGCCCCGATGGGCCACGAGTGGAGCGGCGTGCCCCTCGTCCTGCTGGGCCGGGCCCTCCTCGCCTCCGGCGACCTCGCCGGGGCCCGCGCGGCCCTGGAGCGGTGCGTCACCGCCGGCCGCGGGCGCGGCTCGGAGCTGAGCCTGGAGATGGGCCTGCTCGCCATGGCGCAGGTGGCCGTCTACCAGGGCGAGTACGCGGAGGCCGAGAGCGCGCTCGGCCAGAGCCTGGCCGCCGCCGACCGGATGGGCGACGTCTGGGGGAGGGCCGCGGTGCTCAGGGGACTGGGGGAGGTGGCCGCCTGCCGCGGCCACTACGGACCGGCCAGGGAGCGGCTCGCCGAGGCGGTCGCGATCGCCCGCTCCGCGGACTCCCCGCCGCTGCTCGGCGACTGCCTCGACACGCTCGGCAGGATGCTGCTCGACGTCGGCGAGTACGAGGCGGCGAGGGAGGTGTTCTCCGAGGTCGTCGAGGTGGGCGAGCGCACCGCCGCCCGGCTGGCGGCCATGGGGCTGGCCGGGCTGGGCGCCGCGATCCTGGGCTCCGGCGGCGCCTCCTCGGCCTCGGCGGCCCTCACCTTCGCCGAGGAGGCCATGGCGCGCGCCCGGGAGACCGACGACCGTCCGCTCGCCTGGCGGTGCCTGTTCACCCTCGGCAGCGTCACCCGGCGCGACGATCCGTCCCGTGCCGCCTCCGCGCACCACTCGGCGCTGCGGGCCGGAGCCGCCATGGGGCTGCGCGCCCAGACGGCCGACTCGCTGGAGGCCATGGCCGGGCTCGCGGCCGGGCACCGCCGCCACGAGCACGCCGCGAGGCTGTTCGGCGCGGCCCAGTCGCTGCGCGACCGGCTGGGGCTGTCGCGGCCCCCGGCGGTGGCGCCGCAGCACGAGGCGGACCTGGCCGGGGTACGGGCCGCGCTGGGCCCGGGCGGGTTCGCCGCCCTGTGGGAGGAGGGCGCGGGGCTGGACGTCGGCCAGGCCGTCACCTACGCGGGACGGGGCCGGGGGCCGCGCGGGCAGGGGGTCGGCTGGGCGGCCCTGACCAGGGCGGAACGCCAGGTGGCCCTGCTGGCGTCCGGCGGGCTGACCAACCGCGAGATCGGCGCGAAGCTGTTCGTGTCGCCCCGCACGGTGCAGGCCCAGCTGTCCAGCGTGTTCGCCAAGCTGGGTCTGTCCTCGCGCAGGGACCTGGCTCGCGAGTACGACTCGCGCGCCAGGTCCCTGCGCGGACGGGACCTCGGTCAGGTCTCAGCCCTCCCCGCGCAGCGCGACGACCCCGGTGGCGTGCAGGATCCTGAAGGCGGAGTCACATACCTCACGGGACAGCTCGGTGGCTGAGCCCGCCCGTGTCTTGTCCCGCCACTCGCCGACCGTGATCCCCGGGGCCGCCGCCTCGAAGGCCGCCAGCAGCGGCCCGCCCAGCGGGTAGCCCACGGCGCCGCCCCGGGGGAACAGGTAGCCCTGGCGCTCGCGGGCCAGCGCGTCGAAGGTCAGCGTGAAGTCGCGCAGCAGCAGGTGGACGGGGTGGTCCGCCCAGTGGACGGCGTCCGGCGTGACGCCCTCGACGAGCGTGTCGTCGGCGAGCCCCGGCGGGTCCTGCGCGGTCGTCGCCCGCTGGGCGAGGACCGCGGCGTCCCAGGCGAGCCCGTCGAGCAGCAGGCGCCTCACCTCGGGCGGCAGGCCCGCCTCCTCGACGCGCCGCACCGGGTCGGCCCCCGAGCCCATGTCGAGGCGCTCGGCCCAGGCCGCGACGTCGCAGTCCGGGACCGCGATGAGGCAGCGCAGCAGCGTGGGCGCGGCGTCCTGCAGCGCCTCGACCCGCCCGGCGAAGACCATCGCCCGCTGGTAGTCCTCGGCGTCGAAACCGCGAGACCGGATGACGAGCGGCGGCTGGAAGTCGAAGAACTCGATCCCGTACTGCTCCGCGTACTCGAAGTAGTCGGTCCCCGGGAAGGCCATCAGCGGCGCGAAGTGCACCTTCTCCACACCGCTCTCGTAGGCGAACCGTACGCTGTCGCGAACCTTGTCCGCGTTGTCGCCCGGCATGCCGATGATGATGTCCGCGGCCAGGGCGTGGTTGTGGTGGCGGCGGATGAGGGAGGCGGCCTGGGCGAACCGTCCCCGGTCGAACCTGCGGGCCGCCAGCTGCAGGGTGTCGGTGTCGGACGACTGGATACCCAGGGTGATCACGCGGCACCCGGCGCGGTTCATCGCCCGCACGTAGTCGAGGTCGACGTGCTTGACGTCCGGATAGACGTCCACCACCGTTCCCCGGTTGTGCTCGGCGACGATCTCGAAGATCTCCATGGCCCGGTGCCGCGAGATGCCCAGGTGCGCGTCGCACATCCGCAGGTAGGGGATGCCCCCGTCCAGCAGGTAGGCCAGCTCGCGCTCGATCCGCTCCATGGGGAACGCGCGGAGCTTGGGAGCGCTGTAGAGGCAGAATTTGCACTTCTGCCGGCACCCCCGGCCCGTCTCGTACGCCAGGACCGCGTCGGGCCTGCGCCGCAGGATCGGCTCCAGAGGGAGCCTGTCGGCGGTGAAGACCAGCGGCAGCGCGCCCAGGTCGACGTCGGGCGGGTCGTCGTTGTGCACGGGCTCGCCGTCGGCCCGCCGGGTGAGGCCCGCCACCGCGCCCAGGTCGCCGTCCCGCGCCAGGGTCTCCAGCAGCTCCGGGTACGCCTCCTCGGCCTCGCCGCGCAGGACCAGGTCCATCCACGGGTACTCGCGCAGCAGGTGGGAGGCCATCCGCCGGGAGTTGGCCTGGGCGCCGCCCCACACGACGCGGCAGTCCGGCAGGTGCCGCTTGACGATGCGCCCCATCCGCGTGAACTCGTCGTGGTTCCACACGAACGCGGAGAAGGAGATCACGTCCGGCCGGTAGTCGAACAGCCGCGCCATGAAGGCGTTGTAGTGCCCCAGGTAGTCCTCGGCCAGGCTGCCCACGTCCTCGTGGAACCAGACCCGGTGCTCGACCTCCGAGGGGGAGACCCGGTCGGCCACGGCCGCCCGGATCAGCTCGACCCCCAGCGAGAACCCGTCGTCGTTGGAGTAGACGAGTACGGCCTTCAGGGTCATGACGATCTCCCCAGTGTCACTCTCGGCCGAGCGGAGCGCAGCCCCTCGGCGAGCCGGTCGAAGGCGGCCGTCGCCCGCGCGTGCGTGTCCCGGTAGGCGGCGGCCTCGATCGGGTCGTCGTCCAGCGCGCGCTCCACGATCCCGAGGAGATCCTCGGTGGGGTGCGTGCCGTGGTGCGTCCAGTAGCGGTGCGCCATGCCCAGCTCGGCGGTGAGCTCGTGCAGCTTGCTCGTGCCGTTGCGGCGGCTCCAGAAGGGATCGACCGCCACGAACGGGGTCGCGCCGCGCAACGCGAGGATCGCGCTGTGGTAGCGGGAGACCAGGACGAGGTCGCAGCGGGCGAAGGCCTCGGTGAGCTCGTTGGCCCCGGTGGACGTGCCCGCGCCGTCGGCGGAGACGCCGGGGAGGCGGACCTCCCGGGTGCGGGCGCGCGGCACCGCCCGGGCGAACCTGGCACCGGCCTCCTCGTCGCCGTAGATGTTGGGCACCGTGATGAACTCGATGTCGGCGAAGGCGGCCAGCTCGATCAGGGTGAGGCCAAGCTCCGTCATGAATCCCAGCGCCGCGGCGCGCTCCCCAGGCCCCGACGCCTCGGCCATGACCTGCTCCGGCGGCACGCACAGCGCGGGGTCGGCCGCGTCGCGCGCGGCGAGGTTGCGGCCGACGAGGTGGGTGACCAGCTGCGAGGTCACCCCGGGGGCGCCGACGGCGACGCCGATCAGCGGCCGGCGGCGCCGCCCGGACCGTGCGGCCCGGACGGCCCGGGGCGGCAGCGGCTCCAGCGCGAAGGCCGGGTCGGGGACGATCGCCGTGCCCGGCGCGCCGGTCGCCTCGTCCATCCGCCGGGCGGCCGCCTCGCTGCGCACGGTCAGGTGGTCGATCCGCTCCCGGACCGCCCCCAGGTAGCCGCGCCAGTCGTCACGCGCCGGCGCCGGGGTGTCGTCCTGCAGCCCCACGCCGTGCCAGGCGACCCACACGCCCGGATCGAACGCCTCCGGGTCGGGTCCCAGGCAGAACACCTGCATGATCGGGTGCCGGAACGGCGGGCCGCTCCACAGGCCGCCCGCCATCACGACGGCGTCGAAGGAGCCCGCGCCGGGCCAGCGCCCGTCCCGGTCCACCCGGAGCGGCGCGGGACCGGCCGCGGTGCTCCACGGGCAGAAGTGCCGGAAGGTGGCGTCCGGCAGGCGGCGGGACAGCTGGGCCTCCGTCACCGCCGCCAGCAGCCGGTCGCCGATGTTGGGCAGGCTGCTGCCCGCCCAGATCGCGATCCGCTGGGACATCCCGGTCACCCGCCGATGGGGGACGGCCGGCGCAGGCCGAACTCTTCCCAGCCGCGGCGCTCGGCGTACTCGTTGTAGACGCCGCCGCACTGCGCCCGCAGCGGGCAGCCGTCGCAGGGCGGCCCGTACGAGCGCATCTCGTCGTCCATGAACGCGTCGTAGTCGTCCACGACGCTGCCCTGGTACATCATCCGGATCGAGCGCGTCCCGTCCTCGATGGCCAGCTCCTCGTGCGGCGTGACCACGCACAGCGGGAAGCCTTCCAGCGTCAGCCGCGCCGGTGACGCGAGCATCATCTCGATCACCGGCAGCAGGTGCGTCCGGGTCTCGGCGACCGTGGGCGCCTGCATGTCCAGGGCGAAGAAGCCGCTGCCCACCGGGTGCAGGTTGGAGATGTTGACGTGGTCGACCCCCAGGTCGACGCAGAGCTTGCAGATGTCCATCAGCCGGCCCATGTTGAGCCGGGTGATGACGGTGTTGGTCCGCACCGCGACGCCCGACCGCTTGGCGTTGCGGATGCCCTCGATCGTCTCGTCGAACCCGCCCGGCGTCTGGGTCAGGCAGTCCTGGACGACCGAGGTGGAGCCGTGCAGCGAGACCACGAACAGCTCGACCCCGTTGTCGGCGAGGCGCTGGGTGAACTCGGGGTCCTTCAGGCGCCGCGCGTTGGTCTGGATCTCCACGCGCGGGTACTCCAGCAGCCTGATCGTGCGCAGCAGGTCGAACAGGCGGGGGTGGATCGTCGGCTCCCCGCCGTGCAGGTTCACCGACGCGTAGTCCTGGCCGGAGTTCTCGACGAGGAAGCGGATCAGGTCCCCGTACTCCACGCTGTCGGACTTCGCCAGTGGCGACCCCACGACGCAGAAGCCGCACTTCTCGTTGCACAGGTCGGTCACGTGCATGCTCAGCTGTTTCATGTCCACCTCACACCAGGCCCAGGCGGCTCGCCGCCGAGGCGAATACCTCGGGGGTGCCGGGATGATCTGTCAGCTTCTCCAGGTACGCGGCCCGCTCGCGCGCCAGATCGTCCTGGACCCCGCGGTCGTACAGCACCCCGTGCAGCGCCGACAGCACGGCGGGCTCGTCGAGCAGCTCGGCGTGGGCGAACGTCGACATGTAGGGGTTGTTCGCCAGGATGGGGTCGAGGAAGCTGTGGAAGCCCAGCGGCCACATCCGGAACGGATACATGGGCAGGGTCCGCGACAGCCACGACCGCACGTCCTCCGACAGGCCGCCCAGCTCCGCCTCCACCCGGTCGATGTCCGGCTTGTCCGGTACGTCGAACTTGTTGGTCAGCACCAGCCCGGGGATGTCGGACAGCACCGCCCTGGCCAGGGTGGTGGCGGGCAGGTTGAGCGTCAGGACCAGGTCGACCGAGCCCAGCAGCACGTTGAACCGGTGCGGCGAGCACGCCGGGATGACGTGCGCGCGGTCGGCCAGGCCCGCCAGCACCGGCGGCACGCTGCCCACGAACACGAAGCGGGCACTGGGCGGCAGCTGCCGCAGGTAGTGCACCATCAGCTCGGGGACCTGGTCGGCCATCCGGTCGCCGTTCTCGTCGGCGTATTTGTCCTGCTGCCACCCGGCCACCGCGAGCAGCACCATCCGGTCCTCCTGCGCCATGCCGAACGTCTCGCGCAGGTGGTGGCGGGTGCGGCGGCTGACCCGCTCGTTGCCCTCCCACAGCCGGAAGGGGTAGGCGTGCGGTTCCGGTTCGAGGTGGCAGATCGGGGCCGGGCGCAGGTGGGCGGGCATTTCCATGATCTTCCGGCTGACGTCCATCGACTTGCCGTGGAAGACGTCCACCGCGAAGTCGGTGTCGGCCCACTCCCAGATGTCGATCGGCATGATCGGCAGGTTGTACCGCTCGATGAACCACGGGTCGACGCCGTAGCGCTTGGGGAACACGCCGCAGTAGGTGAAGTAGTCGGACAGGATGATCGCGTCCGGGCGGAACTCGCGGACCGTCTCGTCCACCAGCAGCGTCGCGAACCCGCGCATCGAGTTGTCGAGCACCAGGTACGGGAACCCGCTGCCGCGCAGCAGCCTCTCCGACATGGGCTCCACGATGAAGAAGCTCTCGATCCCGGCCGGCTTGAGCTGGCGGGCCAGCGACATGCCGATGAGCGTCTCGCCGTACCCGGCGCTGCTCATCGCGAAGAACAGGAGTCTCACGGGCTCACCGCCAGAAGTGAGGGGCCCTCCAGGGACCGGCGGACGCCGAACGGCGTGCCGACGTCCTGGAACGTGCCGCCGGGGAACTCGGCCGCCCGAACCCGCAGGCCGTTGCGGACCGCCAGGTCGAAGTAGTGGCCGAGCACCGGCTCGCCCGCGGGCCCGGCCGCGGTGCCGTTCGCGGTGTCGTTCGCGACGCCCCGGCCGATGTCCCGCAGCAGCTCCTCGTGCAGGAGCCTCGCGAAGGCGTCCCCCCAGATGGCCGCGCCCCAGGTGTTCATGACGGGCGGGTCGGCGGGCTTGTCGAACACCCGGTGCACGCGGTCCCCGCGCACGACCACCGGGCCCAGCCGGTGCGCGTCGGGCGTGGGGAAGACCGCGAGCGCGAGGTCCGCGCCCGTCTGCTCGTAGACGCCGCGCAGCCGCGACAGCGCGTCGGAGGGGGTGAAGATCGTGTCGGGCATGACGAACACGACGTCGCGTCCCCTGGTCCACCCGCGGGCCAGGTCGAGCGCGCAGGCCAGGCCGCGCGCCTCCTCCTGGAAGAGGTAGGCGACGTCGACGCCGAGGTGGCGCCCGTCCCCGATGTAGGAGACCACCTCCAGCTTCCAGGGGGCCACCACCAGGATCGCGCTGGTGACCCCGGCCCCCGCCAGCGACTCCAGCGCGTACTCCGCGACGGGACGCAGCCGGGCGCCGCCCTCGGCGGGCTCGTACACGATGGGCAGCAGTTCCTTGGGGTAGCGGAGCGGGGCCATCCGGGTGCCCCGGCCGGCGGCGGGTACGAGTCCGACGAGGTTCGTGCTCGTCACATGCCACTCCTTACTGGTTGGGGAGCGTCGATCAGCGGCAGGGGAACACCGACCACGGACACGGGGGCGCCGGGCACGGGCACGGGGGCGCCGGGCAGGGGGCCGCCGGGCGCGGGCGGGGCGGGCGCGGGCCGCCGCGGTTCCGGCGCCCGCTCGCCGAACCGGACCAGCCGGACGGCGTCGATCAGCTCGCGCTGGAACGGGTCGGCGGCGATCTCGCGCAGCCGGGCCCGCCCGTCGAGCGAGCGGAGCAGCTTGTAGCAGAGGTCGCAGCCGTTGGTGAAGTTCGTCCCCTTGAACAGCTTGCGCACCGCGGGGGAGGACGCGACCATCCGAGCCACGCCCTGCGGCCCGTACACGCGCAGGAACTGGTACTCGTAGTTGTGGTCGGCGTCGTCGAGGATCTCCCCGAACGACTTCTCGTGCAGGTTGCCCATGAAGTAGGCCAGGTCCGACAGCGTGACGTAGGCGCCGGCCTTGCCGATGTGGCAGGCCGACAGGTCGCCGTTCGGGTTGATCAGCGGGGTCTCCAGATAGCAGGAGGCCGAGAAGTTCTCCGGGTCGGGGGGAAGGCCCACCTGGTGGGCCGTCTTGATGAACGGCGTGGGGATCACCCGGTCCACGTGCACCCGCACCCGGTCCTCGAAGCGCCGGTACAGGCTCCGGATCTGCTCCTCCTCGTGGTCCTCCGCGATGGTGATGCACAGGCTGATCTCCGGGATCTCCCTGGCGATCGCCCCCTCGATCACGTTGACCACGTGCTCGGTGGGCACGCGTTCCTGGTGGTAGACGTCGGTGCTGAGGAACAGCCGGGTGAGGCCGGGCAACTGCTTGAGGATCTTGTCCACCGCGGCGGGCGAGCGTCCCCAGAAGCTGCTGGTGAACACCGAGATCCGCGGTCGGCGGGAATGGCCGGCGGCGGCCCTGACCCCGGACTTGAGCATCCGGAACCGTTGGAAGGGCTCGCCGCCGGTGAAGATGATCTCCGGGATGCCGCTGTCGCACGCCTGTGCCACCCAGCGCCCGATGTCGTCCGCGGTCGGCTGGCGGTCCCGCGTGGAACCGGTGAAACCGCAGTGCCGGCAGCCTACGGTGCAGATCTCGGTGACGCTGACCAGTATCGAGTTGAAGTGCACGACACCCCCTGGAGAGCTAGTAGTGGCCGCGCGGTTTAGTAGTAGCCACCGCCGCCGGGCTCCTTGACGGGAACCGTGTGCGCCTGGACGGCGGGCTGGAGCAGACCGGCACCGGCCAGTTCCTTGATCTGGTCGATCTGGTCGGTGCCGAGGCTGTACTCGGTGGCGACCGACTCCGGGTTGCTGAGCAGCTGCTCGGCGAACGCGGGGTCGGATGCGGCGCGCTGCACGAGATCGCGGACGCGTGGAGACTCGCTCATTGGTCCCTCCCATGGGACGGGGTTTCGTGGGCCGTTCGGGCTTCCCACGCGATCAAGTTACGAATCCGGCGCTCCCCGAACCACCGCCTGGCAGGCGTATTCCGGGCCCGCCGGGAGACGAAGGGCCCGGTGCCGGACGGCCGATCGCCGCGCCCCCGCGGACAGACCGGCGCGGGGCGCGGCCTACGCGTACGGACGGACGGCCTAGATTTCCGCCGGAACGGCGTAAGCGGCCGCGCGGGGCGGCCTGTCCACGCCGCCGGGCGACCGCCGCGCGGCGCGGGCGGCGTACCGTCGGGGCATGCTCAGGCTCGCCGAGCTCGACGCCCTGCGGCGGCAACGCGGGAGGTCGGCGCTGCTCCTCATCACCGACCGCTGCCCCGTCGGCTGCGCCCACTGCTCGGTCGACTCCCGCCCCGACGGCCCGCGCATCACCGACCACGCCCTTTTCGAGGAGATCGTCGAAGGGCTCTGCGCGGACGAGGACCTGCGGGTCGTCGGCGTCTCCGGCGGGGAGCCGTTCGTGGAGCGGCGCGGGCTCGCCTACGCCGCCCGGCGGATCCACGAGTCGGGCAAGGCGCTCGTCCCCTACACCAGCGGTCACTGGGGCGCCGGGGGCGATCCCCCCGGATGGGTCAGGTCCGTCCTGGGCCTGTCGTCCTGCGTCGTCCTGGGCGTCGACGCCCACCACACGAGCCCGCGCGCCGCCGTGGCCACCGCGGCCCGCGCCGTCGCGGACGCGGGCGCGTGGCTCGTGGCCCAGGTGCTGGACGACCCCGCCCAGATCGAGGACGCGCGAGATCTCCTGGAGGGCGCGCTGGGGGCCGGATGGCGTGATCACGCCGAGATCCACCCGGTCGCGCCCCTGCCGTACGGCCGCGCCCGGGGTCTGTTCCCCGCAGCCCGTCGCGTGCCCGGCGAGCGGCTGGGCCGGTGCGCGATCGCGCACACCCCGACGGTCCGCTACGACGGGCGGATCTCGGCCTGCTGCGACGAGAACGTCATCATGGGGGCCGGGCCCGCCGACCTGCATCGCCTGGCCGGCGACCGCGAGGGCGTGCGCCGGGCGCTCGCCGACCTCGCCGCCGACCCGTTCCTCGCGGTGCTGGGCACTCTGGGCACCGGGGCGCTGACCGCGCTGCCTCGCTACCGCGACCTCGCCCGCCGGGAGTTCTCCGGCATCTGCGGGATCTGCCGGCACATGCTGAGGCGCGCCGGCGGCGAGCGCGACGCGCTCCTGCACGCGCTGGCGCTGATCCCGCCGCCCGGCTCCCCGGGAACCTCACCGCCCGTCCCCGCGGAGTTCCCGGCGACCTTGCCGCCCGGTCCTGCGGAGGCCGCGCCCGCGGGGTCCCCGGGAACGTTGCCGCCCGCCCCGTGAAGGTCGCGCCCGCGAGGTCCCCCGGGAACCTCACCGCCCGGCCCTGTGAAGGTCGCGCCCGCCCGGTCCTCGGAGGCCCCGGTGCCGGACCGCCCGGGGACGCCGCCCGCCGGTGTGGTGCGGGCCTCGCCCCCGGGACCTCGGCGGGCGGGTGGGCCGTCAGCCGAACAGGGCCCTGCGTAGCGCGACCACCCGCTCGGCGGCGGCCCGGCGGCTGATCTCCGCCTCGGGGATCATCCCGTCGAAGCCGTGGAAGGCCCCCGGGTAGAGGTGGAACTCGGTGGAGACGCCCGCCCGTACCAGCCGCAGGGCGTAGTCGAAGCACTCGTCCCTGAAGACCTCCAGCTCGCCGACGTCGATGTACGCCGGGGGCAGGCCCGACAGGTCGGCCGCCCTGGCCGGGGCCGCGTACGGGGAGACGTCGTCGCCGCCCGCCCGCTCACCCAGCAGTGCCTTCCAGCCCAGGAGGTTCGCCCCCCGGCTCCACACGACCGCCTCGACGAACTCATGGCTGGAGGGGGTGGTGTTGCGGTCGTCCAGCATCGGGCAGATCAGGAGCTGGAACGCCAGGGCCGGGCCGCCGCGGTCGCGCGCCAGCAGCACGGTTCCGGCGGCGAGCCCGCCCCCCGCGCTGATCCCGCCCACCGCGATGCGCTCCGGGTCGATGCCCAGCTCGGCGGCGTTCTTGGCGGTCCACACCAGGCCCGCGTAGCAGTCCTCGACCGGCGCCGGGTCCGGGTGCTCGGGAGCGAGGCGATAGTTGACCGAGACGACCACGCATCCCAGCGCGGCGGTGTACTCGTTGAGGCGCGCGTCCTCCATCTCGACGTCGCCGATGATCATCCCGCCGCCGTGGATCCAGTACAGGCCGGGGACGGCACCCTCCTGCCCGGCGGGGCGGTAGATCCGCAGCCGGATGTCGGGATCGCCGTCGGGGCCGGGGACCGTCCGGTCCTCGATCGTGACCCGCTCGTCCGGCGCGAGCGGGGCCATCGCCGCGCGCGCCGCGTCCATCTGGAGACGGACGTCGGGCAGGTCCTCCAGCCGCAGGGAGCCGAAGTCCGCGACGGGCAGGGGGTTCGCCTCAAGGACGGCCGCCAGCCCGGGATCGATGTTCGGATGAAGTGCCATGTCACTCACCTAATCAGAAGACGGGGACGCCGGTTCGCGCGGTCGGCTCTTTCCATCGATCATGCGTGAGCCCCGCGCTCCCTCACAACCGCAAGGTGGCCGCGATGAGGGGCCCGCCATCCGCCAACCGGCGGCCGGCCACCCGCACGGGCGAGGGCCGGTGAATTCCGCACCGGCCGCGGAAAAACACCGACGGAGGGAAACGCGGGTAAAACCATTGGCATCGGATGCCGCCTTTGCCTTTCAATGGAGAAAGGCCGGGGCACCCGCTCCGAATCCTGGAAAGGACCGACGATGAAGCACGGCGCGTCACCGGTGTGGCAGGGGATGCTTGGGGCGTTCCCGCTGCTCAGTGGCGGTTATCTGCCCCCCGGGTGGCCAGGTGGATGACTCTCGCGAGGGAGACCGCCGAGCCGCCGGAGACACCCGTCCAGGCGGCTTCTTCATTTCAGAAAACCATGCAGGACAGCTATGACGACCGTGTGCGGGAGCCCGTTTCCCGCCCTCGACAATTCCACAGCGCAGCACGTTGAACGTGAATTCGTTCACGCGTTTCCTCCGGGAGGGCGCGAGAGGATTCACCCCCGGGAGATCCCGGGAGACACGCCGCAGAGGCCGAATCGGTAAGGCAGCCGGCTTCCACCCGGCAGGACGGGGTTCGAACCCCCGCTGCGGCTCTGCCCTCGCAGGAGAGGGGCATGGGACTGGGACTCGGCGAGGGGAGTGGCGACCCCCGCCCGGTCGGCAGGCCCGCGGCGCGTCCGGTACGGCCCACGCCAACCGGCCCGGACGCGTGACGGAACGTAGCTCAGCAGGAAGAGCATCCGGCCAGGGACCGGAAGGCCGCAGGTTCGAGCCCTGCCGTTCCGACGACTCACGACACAACGACACAAGACTCAAGACACAGCGGCTCAAGGCTCAAGACACAGCGACTCAAGACACGACGACTCAAGCGACATCGTGACACCGGCGTGCCGTACGGCACGCCCGGCCGCTCTGGCCCAACGGCAGAGGCACCAGGTTCAGGACCTGGGTGATCAGGGTTCGAATCCCTGGGGCGGCACGCGACACGGCGGTGGGCCGGGCATCGGCTCACCGCCGCCGGCCGGGCACTACTCGTCGTGATGCCAGGGCAGCACGAGGGGCTCGGCGGGCAGGTCCCCGGCCAGGAAACCGGACAGCAGGGCCCCCAGGTTGAGAGGGAAGATCGTTTCGCCGGTGGTCAGGAGGTCGTGCCGGGGCCACCAGTGGTGCGCCGAGATCACCGAGCGCTCCAGCTCCTCGTGCCCCGAGACGTCGACGGTGTGGTCGTCGACGCGCAGGAAGAAGAAGGAGTCGACCGCGGCGATCCGGACGTCACCGAACCAGGTGAGGCCCGAGGAGCGGGCCACGACGGGCCCCATGCGCTCCTCGGTGACCTCCAGTCCCGTCTCCTCGCGCAGCTCGCGGACCGCCGCGGCGACCAGCGTCTCGCCCTCGTCCACCCCGCCGCCCGGCGTGATCCAGTAGTGCTCGGCCGGCCAGTGCGCGGGCGCCGGATACCGGAACAGCAGGAGGCGGTCCTTGGCGTCGACCAGCAGGATCCGGGCACTGGAACGTGAGATCGGGGCGGTCACCCCCCGATCGTAGAAGAGACCGCCAAGCCTCGCGGCCCGGCCCCTCGCGTGCCGGTCCTCAGAGAGACACACCGGTTCTCAGCGAGACACGCCGGTTCTCAGTGAGAGAGGCGGCGCGAGGTCTCCGTGACCAGCTGGAGCACGACCGGCGCGAGGTCGGGCCGCTCGTGCAGCATGTCCTCCAGGCGCACCCGCCAGGCTGCGGTCTCGGCTAGCCAGGCGTCCTCGCGCAGCAGGCGCAGGCGCGTCTCGGAGAGCTTCGTCTGGTGCGTGACACCGAGGGAGCGCCCGACCGTGTCGCTGAGCCACCAGTAGGCGTTGTCGCCGGCGGCGTTGACGAAGGCCCGCGCGCCCTCCCAGGCCACGCGGGGGTGATGAACGACGTTCATGGCCGGACGGTACGCCCGGTGCCCCCCTCCCGCAAGGCCTGCTTGCGTGCGCCCCACCGCATCGGATCCCGGACCGCCGGGACCAACCGCACGGTCACGATTTTGTGCCCCCGCGGAACGATCCGGGGCACGGCCTGGGCGGCGAGGCCGGATCCTCGCCGGGATGAGAACAGGTGGAAAGATGGGCCGATGAGCATGAAGGGCAGAAACAACGTGGTGACGGTCGGCCGGGAGGACGGGCCGGTGCTGATGCTCGCGCACGGGTTCGGCTGCGATCAGAACATGTGGCGCCTGGTGGTGCCCGCGCTGGCCGAGGAGTTCCGCCTGGTGCTGTTCGACCACGTCGGGGCGGGCCAATCGGACATGTCGGCCTGGGACGCCGAGCGGTACGCGACCCTGGACGGCTACGCCGACGACGTACTGCGGATCTGCCGGGAGCTGGACCTCCGGCAGGTGATCTTCGTCGGGCACTCGGTCAGCGCCATGATCGGAGTGCTGGCCGCGGCACGCGAGCCCGAACGGTTCGCCAAGCTGGTCCTGCTCACCCCCTCGCCGCACTACCTCGACGACGGCGACTACCGGGGCGGATTCAGCGCGGCCGACATCGAGGAGCTGCTGGAGTCCCTCGACAGCAACTATCTGGGCTGGTCGGCGGCGATGGCGCCGGTGATCATGGGCAACCCCGACCGCCCCGAGCTGGGCCAGGAGCTGACCAACAGTTTCTGCCGCACCGACCCGCGGATCGCGTCCGTCTTCGCGCGTGCCACGTTCCTGTCCGACAACCGCGCCGACCTCGCCAAGGTGGGCGTGCCGACGCTGGTGCTCGAATGCGCCAGCGACGTCATCGCCCCGCGCGAGGTGGGCGCGTTCGTGCACGCCCAGATTCCCGGAAGCCACCTGGTCACCTTGGACGCCGTCGGGCACTGCCCGCAGCTGAGCGCCCCGCAGGCCACCGCCCAGGCGATCATCTCCTTCGCGGCCGACCCACGGTGATGTCGGACACCGGGGCCACCCCCGGACCGGCCGACCCCGGCAACGACAGTGCTCCGCGGGCGCTGTTCAACGCGCTGCTGGAGGACAGCGCCGAGGACCTGTACGAGAACGCGCCGTGCGGCTACCTGTCCACCCTCCTGGACGGCCAGATCGCCAAAATCAACACCACGCTGCTGACCTGGCTCGGCTACACCCGCGACCAGCTGGTGGGCCGGCGCCGTTTCAGCGACCTGCTCACCGTCGGCGGCAAGCTGTACCACGAAACGCACTTCGCGCCCCTGCTGCGCATGCAGGGCGAGCTCGGCGGGGTGGCCCTGGACCTGCGGGCCGCCGACGGCACCCGGCTTCCGGTGCTGGTCACCTCCGTACTCAAAACCGGCACCGACGGCGAGCCCCTGCTGATCCGCACCACCGTCTTCGACGCCCGCGACCGCCGCGCCTACGAACGCGAGCTGCTGCGCGCCCGCCAGGAGGCCGACCGCGACCGCGAGCGCCTCAAGCGCCTGGTGACCACCCTGCAGCGCAGCCTGCTGCCCGCGGTCCTGCCGGCGGTGCCGGGGCTGGAGGCCGCCGCCCACTACCACATCGCCTCCGCCGACCAGGTCGGCGGCGACTTCTACGATCTGTTCCCCCTCGGCGACGGCCGCTGGGGCTTCTTCCTGGGCGACGTGTGCGGCAAGGGAGCCGGAGCCGCGGCGCTGACCTCCCTGACCCGATACACCCTGCGCGCGGCCGCCGTATACGCTCCCGACCCCGTCGCGGTGCTGGCCACCCTCAACACCGTGCTGCGCCAGGAGTACACCGGAGACGACCTGCGCTACTGCACCGTCATCTTCGGCCTGCTCACCCCGGACGGCGACGGCTTCGCCCTCACCCTCGCCAGTGGCGGCCACCCCGCCGCCCTGCTGCTGCGCGCCGACGGCGGCGCCCACTACCAGCCCACCCCCGGCGGCCTGCTCGTCGGCGTCCTGCCCGACGCCCGCTTCGCGGCCACCACCACCAGGCTCGCGCCCGGCGACACCCTGTTGCTCTACACCGACGGCCTGACCGAGGCCCGCGTCGACGCCGAGGGCAACCGTCACAGCGAGGAGGCCCTGCACGCCTTCGCCGCGGCCCTCGCCCCCACCACCGCGCCCGCCGCCATCGCCGCGGTGAAGGACCTGCTGGGCTCCTTCGGCGACGGCCTGGACGACGACACCGCAGTCCTGGCTCTCGGGGTTCCCGCCCCGGCCGGCGAGGAGGCTCGATGAGCGAGCTGAGGATCACCGCCCGCGCCACCGGTGCCGGTCCGGTGCTGGAGGTGGCCGGTGAACTCGACTTCCACACCGCGCCCCAGCTGCGCGAGGCACTCCACCGCGTCGCCCCGCTGCCGGGCCAGCACCTCGTCATCGACCTGTCCGGCCTCACCGCGTGCGACTCCAGCGGCATCACCGTCCTGCTCGTCGCCCGCAACCGTGCCCTGGAGGCCCAGGCCGGCATCGCGCTGGCCGCCATCCCGGGCCACCTGGCCCGGGTCTTCCGCATCGTGGGCCTGGACCAGGTCTTCACCATTCGCCCCTCCGCGGGAAAGCGGGCAGATGGGCGATGATGGCCGGATGGAGCGGCTACCGGTGATCGACGTCAGCGCCCTGGTGCGGGGCGGGTCCGACGCGGAACGCGAGCGGGTCGCCCGCGAGATCGAGCGGGCCTGCCGCGACACCGGGTTCTTCTACGTCTCCGGCCACGGGGTGCCGTCCTCGCTCCTCGACCGCCTCGACACCGCCGCCCGCCGCTTCTTCTCGCTGCCCCCCGAGGTGAAGGCGGAGATCTCCATGGAGCGGGGAGGCCGCGCCTGGCGGGGGTTCTTCCCGGTGGGCGGCGAGCTGACCTCCGGCCGTCCAGACCTGAAGGAGGGCGTCTACTTCGGGGCCGAGCTGCCCGAGGACGCCCCCCGCGCCCGGCTGCCGCTGCACGGCCGCAACCTGTTTCCCGCCCGGGTGCCCGAGCTGGGCGAGACGGTCCTGGAATATCTCGACCGGCTCACCGATCTCGGGCAGTCGGTCATGCGCGGCGTCGCGCTCAGTCTCGGGCTGGCGGAAGACTACTTCGCCGCCGGCTACACCGCCGAGCCCACCGTCCTGTTCCGGATCTTCCACTACCCTCCGGCTCCGCCCGCCTCCGACGGGTGGGGGGTGGGGGAGCACACCGACTACGGCCTGCTCACCCTGCTGGCCCAGGACCGCAACGGGGGACTCCAGGTGCACGCCCGTAGCGGCTGGATCGACGCCCCGCCGATCCCCGGCACCTTCGTGTGCAACATCGGCGACATGCTCGACAGGCTCACCGGCGGCTTCTACCGCTCGACCCCGCACCGGGTGCGCAACGTCAGCGGGCGCGAGCGGCTGTCGTTCCCCTTCTTCTTCGATCCCGCCTGGGACGCGGAGGTGCCCCCGCTGCCCTCGCGGGAGGCCACCGGCGGCGGCCGTGCCCGCTGGGACGGCCAGGACCTGCGCGCCTTCAACGGAACCTACGGCGAATATCTGCTCGCCAAGGTCTCCAAGGTCTTCCCGCGGCTGCGGGAGGACGTGCTCTGACCCCTGCGGGGGAGGCGCGAGTCAGGCGCCGGAGGGCTGCGCCGCGGGCCGCATGATCGCGGTGGGGTCGCTGACGATCTGGTTGATCACCACGTTCGCGGCGCCCCGGGAGGCCGCGCCGAAGCCGTGGTCGGAGGCGACGAACCGGCAGCGGGCGGCGGGGCCCGCGACGACCAGGCGCTCCAGCTCGGCCTGGGCGAAGGGGAGCAGCCATCCCGCCAGGGTGGCGAAGAAACCGCCCACGACGATCACGCGCGGGTTGAAGAGGTTGACCAGGATCGAGCCGCCGAGCCCGAGCCAGCGGCCGACCTCCGCGACCGCGATCAGGGTCTGCCGGTCGCCGGCGGCCAGGGCGCGGGCGATCTCCGCCACCCGCTCCTCGGGGTCGGGCACCGGGCCCGCGCCCGGCCCGTACGCCCGCTCGGGTGTCGCCATGCGCACCAGCGCGGCCAGGCCGACCTTCGTCTCCCAGCAGCCGAACCGCCCGCAGCCGCAGCGCCCGCCGCTCGGGTCGACCGGCAGGTGCCCGACCTCTCCGGAGAAGCCGTCGGCCCCGCGCAGCAGCCTGCCGTCCACGATGATGCCGCCGCCCACGCCGACCTCGCCGGTGAGGTAGACCATGTCGGCCGTACCGGCCGCGACCCCCGAGGTGTATTCGGCCAGGGCGGCGAGGTTCGCGTCGTTGTCGACCGTCACCGGCACGCGCAGCGAGCCGAGGGCGGAGGACAGCCGGGAGGCCAGCGGCACGTCGTGCCAGTCGAGGTTGGGGGCGAAGGCCACCACCCCGTGGTCGACGTCGACCAGGCCCGGGACCGCCACCCCGATGCCCGCCGGGACGGCCCCGGCGCGCGTCATCTCCTCGATGGCCTCGCGGGCCGTCAGGCCGAGCTCGCGGAGCGAGAGGCTGGGGCCGCTGCCCGCCGCGTCGAAGCCCAGGCGGCGGTCGACCAGGACGTTGCCTCCGAGGTCGACGCCGTGGGCGGCGATGTAGTCGACGTTGATCTCCAGGCCGAGGGCGCCGATGTGCGCGCCGTGCAGCGCCACCGCCCGCCGGGGGCGGCCGACCGCGCCCGCGTGGTCGACGCCCACCTCCTGGACCAGCCGCCGGTCGAGGAGCTCGACCATCAGGTTGGAGACGGTGGCCCGGTGCAGGCCCGTGGCCTCCGCGATGTCGGAGCGGGAGGTGGAGCCGTGCTCGCGCAGGTGGCGCAGGACCAGGGAGAGGTTGGTCCTGCGGAGCGAGGCGTGGCCCGCGGCCTGGGGCGTGCCGCCCACGGTGCGGGCCTGGTGCTGCTCCTGGATCACGCGGCCACCTGGCTTTTATTTGTCTCGGATAGAAATTAATTGGATTTGTAACACAGAGGTGTCCTGCTGCGCACTACGGATCCGGTAACAACTCTGCATCTGTCATTCGTGCGACCTACACGTGTAAACGCGCGACCGTGTTACGAAAACGTTACGCAGATCGAAACGTTTCGAACCTTGCGCCCCCATCGGAACAGAGCCTTTAATTCGGCCAGTCATGCAAATTAATTGAGGGGAGTGACGTGCACCGCAGCTGGACCGGCAGTCGCAACGGCGGTTCGACGAGTTCGAGCAGGTCGGCCGGCACCCCCGCCGACCAGGCCACGGTGCGCCGGTCCAACCTGTCCCTGGTGCTGCGTCACGTCAGCGAGCACGGCCCGCGGTCCAGGTCGGTCGTCGCCATGGAGACCGGCCTGAACAAGACCACGGTCACCAGCCTCGTCAGCGAGCTGCAGGCCCGCGGCCTCCTCAAGGAGATCGGGCCGCAGCACGCGGGTGCCGTCGGCCGCCCCGGGCTGGCCCTCGCCCTGGACGGGGCCGGCGTCGGCGCCCTCGGCCTCGAGGTCAACGTCGACTACATCGCCGCCTTCGCCACCGACCTGGGCGGCCGGGTGCTGATCGACCGGCGGGTGAGCTTCGACGCCATGGGCTGCGACTCCGAGCGCTCCCTGACGGAGCTGGCCCGGGTGATAGGGGAGGCGATGACCGAACTCGACCTCCTGGAGGTCAGGGTCGCCGGGATCACCGTGGCCGTCCCCGGTCTCGTCGACACCGCCACCGGCATCGTGGACGTCGCCCCCAACCTCGGCTGGTACGGCGTCCCCGTGGCGGAGTGGCTGGTACGCGCCGGAGTTCCCCCGAACGTGCCGATAAGCGTGGACAACGACGCCAATCTGGCCGCCCTCGCCGAGTTCACCGGCGGCGTCGCCTCCGGCACGTCCGATCTCGTCTACCTCACCGGCGAGGTGGGCATCGGCGGCGGCGTGATCTCGGGCGGGCGGCTGCTGAGCGGCGCCGACGGCTTCGCCGGCGAGGTGGGTCACGTCATGGTCGACCCCTCGGGCGAGCGCTGCGGCTGCGGCCGGATCGGCTGCTGGGAGACGAAGGTCGGCCTGGCCGCGCTGGTCCGGATGGCCACCCCCGACCACGCCTACGGCATGCACGACGGGGTGATGCGCGACCCGGAGGAGCGGCTGGCCGAGATCGAGCTGCGGTGGGCCGCGGGCGATCCCCGGGTCGACCTGGCCATCGGAGAGGTGGGCCGTTGGCTCGGGCGGGGCTCGGCCACGCTGGTCAACCTCTTCAACCCCCGCGTCATCGTCATCGGCGGCTACTTCGCCAAGCTCGCCGACCGGCTCATCCCGGTGGCGCAGGCGGAGCTGAAGCGGCTGGGCGTGGAGGGATCCGTCGCCCGCTGCGACTTCGTCGCCTCCGATCTCGGCTTCGGCGCGGCCTCGCGCGGCGCCGCCGGGATCGTCACGGAGAGGGTGCTCTCCAACCCCACAGCCATTGACGTCCGCCTGGCGGCACCGGCACCCGAGAAGGAGCGCGAATGAGACGCCATACCTCGTGAGCGCCCGGTATCGCCTCTGAGCATCCCGTCCGTCCGACCGGAAAACCGGATTCGTGACGCCGTCGTTCACGCCGACCTCGGCGGCGCCACGCTGGTGCTGTCCGGCCCGGCCGGACGGGCGGGATCCCCCTTCATCCTCTTCCATCAACGTTTCCAGCGAAGTCCCCATCGAGATTTCGTCGTAAAGATCCACGGAGGCCCCCCATGCCGGAGCCGTCAACCGACTCGGCACCCCTCCTCGTGATGCGAGGAATCGTCAAGCAGTTTCCCGGAGTGCGCGCCCTCGACGGCGTCGACCTGGAGGTGCGTGCGGGCGAGGTGCACTGTCTGCTCGGCCAGAACGGTGCCGGGAAGTCCACTTTGATCAAGACTCTGGCGGGTGCTCACCAGCCCGACGAGGGGACGATCACGCTGAACGGCGAGGAGGTGCGGCTGTCGAGCCCGATTGCGGCGATCCGGCTCGGGATCTCCACGATCTACCAGGAGCTTGACCTGGTGGACGGGCTGAGCGTGGCCGAGAACGT